>DCWG01000130.1:0-177 GCA_002327525.1 Gammaproteobacteria bacterium UBA2168
TCGATGGCGGCGCGCGCCGCCCCGATGTCATTGGCGGTCACCTGGTGAAAAGCAGCGGCGCTCTCATGGAGAATCTCACGCAGGCTCGCGAGCGCGCTATCCATCGCACTCAGCGTTTCACGCGCCGAACCAGTGGAGCCATCGTCATCCTCGCGCCCCTGGGCGGCGTAGGCGAGC
>DCWG01000130.1:491-659 GCA_002327525.1 Gammaproteobacteria bacterium UBA2168
GCCCCTGGGCGGCGTAGGCGAGCAGAAACTCGTAACCGGCTTCCACGGTGTCGATGTGGGCATGCACTTGCTGCACGGAGATCGTCAGCCGGACTTGTCCGGCGCCCAGCGGGAAGGATCGTGGTTGGCGACGTGTTCGTGCTCGGAGATCCACCCGGTCAGCATCGA
>DCWG01000130.1:967-2223 GCA_002327525.1 Gammaproteobacteria bacterium UBA2168
GGAGATCCACCCGGTCAGCATCGAGCGCGTGTAGAAGCGCTTTTCCGGGCGTAGCGCAAAGTACATGTGCAGCGCAGTGAAACCGACCAGGCCGAGAGTGGAGAGTCCGTGCAGAACAAACAGCCATCCGAGGGTCGCCTCGGAGATCTGGTTGCCGCGCTCCCACCAGGGAGTGTCGATCGTGAACAGCAGCCAGACGCCGGTCACGACGACGGCGAGCACCAGAACTGACATCACCAGATGCATGCCCTTCTGCGCGAAAGAGTACTTGGCGGGCCTGGCATCGGCATCGAATGGTTCAACCAGATCCTTCGGAGCTATCCACATGGCGAGCGCGTTCTGCCAGAACAGTGCGCGCACGGCGTGAAAAAGCACAGCCGCCGTGAGTACGAGGCCGGCGATCCAGTGAATGGTTAGCCAGTCGAACTTGATACCGATGATGGGAAACACACCGGTGATCAGCAATACGAATATCGAGATGGCGGTAATCCAGTGGAACCAGCGGTCGATCGACGCGTGACGTTCCAGCCGGGCGCCGCCGGTGGATGGACGAGGATCCGATTTCATCACGGTCACGACGATCAGGTGTACGATGATCACCGCGAACGCGGCTACAACCACCAGCCAGAGCAGATCCCAGGAAACACCGAGCAGCACCTCGCGTCCCCACACGTCGCGTTTGACTTGTGCAATGTCCGTGATATCCATTACGACGATTCCCCGGCACGTAGTGCCCGCGTGACGAGGTTCTCCATCAACGTCAGCTTGTAAGCGTTGTGGTTCAGCGGATCGCCGCCGCGGGAGGCGATGCCGGCTACGGATTCCGCGCTCTGTGCGTTACGCGGCTTGCCGGCGAGCGCGCGCTCGACAGCAGCCAGGCGCATGGGAGTGCACGCCACGCCCCCGCATACGAGGTGTGCCGCATCGATGGTACCCCTACCCTTGAATGCGGCGGCGATGCTCACCAGCGCGAAGTCCCAAACGTTGCGGTCTGCCACCTTCTCGAAATAGAAGTCGGCACCCGCCCAGGTGTCCGGGATGCGCACCGAGACGAGGATCTCATCGTCGGCGAGCACAGTCATGCGCTCGATGTCTACAGCCGGTGAAACGAAAAAATCCTCGGCGGCAATCTCCCGGCTGCTGGTGCTGGAGGTGACCACCATACGCGCATCGAGCGCCACCAGTGCGGGCGCGGTGTCGGAGGGTGTAACCGCCACACAACGGCTTGCACCGAACACGGCGTGTTCCCGGTTCAT
>DCWG01000130.1:2621-5360 GCA_002327525.1 Gammaproteobacteria bacterium UBA2168
CGGTAGTACCAGCAGCGTGTGTCCTGGCAGATGTTGCCGCCGAGCGTGCCCTGATTGCGGATCTGCGGGCTCGCCACCTTTCCCGCCGCTTCGCTCAGCAGAGCGAAGTGTTCTTTGACCAGCGGATCGTTGGCGACCTCCGTGAGCGTGGTGAGCGCGCCGATTTCGATGCCGCTCGAGCCGCCGCGGATACCACGCAGTGCATCGAGTGCCTTCAGGTCGATCATCGCATCGCAGCTCTTGACGCGATCCTTCAGCCAGTCGTAAGTGTCCTGACCGCCGGCCACCAGCCAGCCCTTGTCTCTGAGCCTCGCCGCAAGACTGGCCGCGTCTTCCACCGTTACGGGTTGGTAGAGATCGATGTGGGGCATGGTGTCGTGGACTGCCATATCGCGTCTCCCTAAAACGTGTTGATCGCGATCGCCGGTGTCGGCCGGCCCGCGAGATGGTCGAGTATGAGATCGGCTGTCACCGGTGTACGGTTGAACAGATGCCCGCCCAGCGCATCGGAGAGCGCACACATTACAGCGGCGGTGGCACAGCCCATGGCCGGTTCTCCGATACCGCGCACCCCAACCGGATTGTCCGGGTCTGCCTCATCCAGTGCCGCCCATTCCATTTCGGCCGGAACGTCGAGACAGGAAGGCGGTTTGCACTGGTAGTAGCTGACGTTTGCCGGTAACCCGTTCTGCGGGTCGTATACGTGTCGCTCAAGCGAAGCCATGCCAAAGCCCCACACCGCGCCTCCGCGCAGCTGCCCGGCGAGACCCTGTGGATGCAGCACTGTGCCGCACTCGCCAAAGGCCATGTAGTCGACGATGTCGAATTTGCCGGTTTCCAGGTCGAGTTCGATCTCCGCGAACGCCAGAGCGAATCCCGGTACCTCGCCGCGAATCGGCAGAGTGTCCTTGGCCACACCTATCAGACCGCTTCCCGTGAGTCCCGCGACGGCGATCTTGGTCAGTGCATTGATGTCCTCCGGCGCCTCGGCGCCGGAATAGATCCCGCCCAGCTCGATGGCGCGTGCGGCGGCATCCGCGTAGCTGATGCCGCGCCGAGAATTGTCTTTGTGGAATACGCGCCGGCCGTCGATATCGTAATCATCCACGCCGCCGCCCAGGGTTTCCGCGGCGATCCGCTTCAACTTGTCCACTGCGTCGGTGGCGGCGACAAAGTTGGCGCGCGTGTGAGTGAACGAGGTATTGCTGCCAGCCTGGTACGAGCTCCACGGCAGGTGCAGATCCGAGTTGCCGTGGTGAATGACGCAATCGCTCCAGTCGCACTTCAGTACCTCGGCGGCGGCACGTGTGGTGCTTGCGTATGAATAGGTGCCCAGGTTGCCCACGCCGCTGTGCAGGTGGATCTTGCCGTCCGGGGTGATACGGACCAGGCCGTCGTAGCCGCTTGCGCCCGCTGAGTGGTAGGCCTGACCCACGCCGACGCCGGTCACCTTGCTGCCCCGACGCTTACCCGAGCGTTTGCTCTTCTCGGACCAGCGCCACAGGCGGCCGCCCTCGTCGAACGCCGGGCGCATGTAGGCGCTGGTCACCGGATGCTGATCGGCGTTCATCTTCGCGCTCGAGTCGGGTGCATTGATGCGCCGGATTGCCAACCGGTCCACTCCCAGTTCGCGGGCCGCCTTGTCGAGCATGGGTTCGAACACTGCGGCAATCTGATTCTGTCCCGGTCCGCGCTGAGGACCCCGGGGTGTGGTGTTGGTGAGCACCGGTACGGAGCTCAGACGCAACGCATCGGGCTGATAGAGGATGCTCACCGCCCCACCGGCGGCCACCCCATCACCGCTCGTGGCCTTGCAGCCGATATCCTGCACGATGTAGAGATCCACCGCCGTGCAACGACCGTCCTTCGCAAAACCCGCTTTCATCCACCCCTGGAAGCCGACGCGAGCAGAGCCGATGTAGTACTCCTCCTCGCGCGTCACCCGCAACATCACGGGGCGGCCGATCTTGCGCGAGAAGTATGCGGGCAGCGCCATCGTCGGATAGGGAAACAGTTTAGAACCAAAGCCGCCGCCGCAGTGTTCGCCGATGTAGGTCAGCTTGTCGAGTTCGATGCCGATCATCCGGGCGAGGAACGGCATCATGAACGACTGACTCTGCCCCGAGGCATGAACGTAGCAGCGCCCGTTCTGCCAGTAGCTCAATGTCGAGCGTGCCTCCATCGACATGTGTGCGTAGCCGGTGGTGACGAATGACTCTTCCAGCACCACCTCGGCGTTGTCGAAGCCAGCTTCCAGATCGCCATACTGCCACTGAATCGGGGTTTCGGACGTGGGTCGTTGGCCATTCGCCAGGCGCTGGATGTCCGTGTCGTCCCACGTGAGCTGTCTCATTTCCTTGGCGAAGACGTTTCCTTCGGTTCTGGCCGCCGAGCCGCCCGGACGCAGACTGTCCGTCGGCGTGACGCTGAAAGGCAGAGGTTCCAGTTCCAGTTTGATCTTCGCCATCGCATCTTCCGCGATCTGCTCGCTCGCGGCCGCGATGGCCAATATAGGGTCGCCGATGAAGACGGGTTCGTTGGTGAGAATCGCGCTCTGCGGCGCTTCGACCGGGTATACGTCTTCCGCGCTCAGCACTCCGAACACACCCTCCATGGCCAACGCCTCGTCGAGGTCGACGTTCTTCACGCGGGCGTGGGGCATCGGGCTGGTGACGAGACGTGCGTAGGCCATACCCTCGACGGCGAAATCCTCGACGAACTTGGCCTTGCCGGTGACCT
>DCWG01000130.1:5662-6006 GCA_002327525.1 Gammaproteobacteria bacterium UBA2168
AACTTGGCCTTGCCGGTGACCTTGCCATGGATGTCCGGCGGAACGAAGTCCTTACCGATGTGGGTGAAACTCATGACAACACCTCTGCTGCGCTCGTAGGGTCGAATGTCCGAGCGCCAACCTGAAGGGACGAGCTCGCCACATTCTGCCCGGATGCGCGCATCACGGCTCTGAGATAATGGTCATACGCTCCGCACCGGCAGAGGTTGCCGGCCATGCCTAGGCGCGCTTCTTCCAGTGAGGGTCTTGGGTTGGCTTTCAGGAGGCCCACTGCGGCCATGATCTGTCCGGGTGTGCAGAAACCGCACTGCGGAGCCAGTTCGTCGATGAAGGCCTGCTGCACC
>DCWG01000130.1:6311-7482 GCA_002327525.1 Gammaproteobacteria bacterium UBA2168
CGTCGATGAAGGCCTGCTGCACCGCGTGCAGGCTGCCATCGGCACTCTGCAGGCCCTCCACGGTGGTGATTGCCGCGCCTTTTACGTTGTGCGTGAGCAGAGAACAGGCGTAGTGCGTCACATCGTCGATCAGCACGGTACAGGTTCCGCACTCGCCGCGGTTGCAGCTGACCTTGGTGCCGGTGAGGCCGAGCTTGTGGCGCAGCGTATGCGCCAGCGTCTCTTGTGGCAGCACGTCCACACGCCGCGTCCTGCCGTTTACGTCGAGTGAGATGAGGCGTTCGACGCTTCCTTTGGCACGCTTTTCGGCATACGCGCTCGCCGGTAATCCGGTTGCGGTGCTCGATGCCACGCCAGAGGCGATGATGCCCTTGATGAAGCGCCGTCTGGACAGTGATGCGCGCACTGCCTTTTCCCCAAAAAGCCCTGGATGAAGGAGATTATGGCATGAAAGGGTGGTCTGGATTGGGCTACACACTCCTGCACGATGCGTTGGTGATCGACACGCCCCCGAAACGCATCAATCGCAACCCGTTTCTGATCTGGCAGGGTCACTCGTTCAGCTAGATCGGCGCACATCTGACCACCATCGCGCCGCTGTACGGGGTTCTGGAAACCGCTGGACCAGGGACCACCATGGGCTTGGTCTCCATGGCCGCCTCCCTGCTGGGAGCGTTGCTCGGACGTTTGCGGGAACGCTTGCCGCTTAAGTACGTACTTGACCAGGCCGGGCTGCGAAAGCTATTTTCGTCATCGCGATGGTGAACTCCCCACTGATGCTGATGGGTATCGCGTTGCCGATTCTGATGCGGGAGACAGCATCGATTAGCAGGTGCCGTACCGGTTCATCGGCGCCGGGGTGGTGATGTTGTTGCTGGTCGCCTATCTGGCAGCATCACCCGAGCAGGCGTGATAGTAGGTTGTGGGTGGCGCGGATACCGTCGCTTTCCGACAGTCGTTTGCCCTCGTACTCGATGCCGATCCAACCTGAGTAGCCCGCGTTTCGCACGATCTCCAACATACGCGGGTAGTCGATGGTGGTTTCCTGACCCCGCGCATCGAACTCGTATGACTTCGCGCTCACGGCCCGGGCATAGGGCATCAGTTCCATCACGCCCAGGTAGCGGTCGTAGTCTTCGGTAGGGCCGATGCGGAAATTTCCGAAATCCGG
>DCWG01000130.1:7792-8032 GCA_002327525.1 Gammaproteobacteria bacterium UBA2168
GATGCGGAAATTTCCGAAATCCGGCAGGGTGCCGACGTTCGGGAGATCCACGAGTTGCATGACGCTGGCGAGCCAGGCGCCGTCGCTGGACAGGCCGCCGTGGTTCTCAACCAGCACGTTCAGACCCATTGCCGCGGCCGGTTCGGCCAGCCGGGTGAGACCATCGGCCGCCAGCCGGGCCTGTTCCTCCGGCTTGCCGTGGCTCGCCGCGTTGACGCGAATCGAGTGGCAGTCGAGTAG
>DCWG01000130.1:8344-32654 GCA_002327525.1 Gammaproteobacteria bacterium UBA2168
AGTGGCAGTCGAGTAGCGCCGCCGCTTCGAGCCATGGCCGGTGATTTTCCACGACCTTGGCGCGCTTCTTGGTGTCGGGTTCGCCGACGTTACCGAGCCGATCGCACATGATGAGCAGACTCTGCACGCCCGCGTCTGTGGCACGACGCTCGAGATTCGCGAAAAAAGCTTCATCGCCCGCCTTGTCGAAATAGAAGGTATTGACGTACTCGACCGCGTCGAGGTCGAAGTCGTCGCGGGCCATAGCCGCGAAGTCCATCGCGTCTCGATCCCGGCCGAAGAAGGTCCGGTGCAGCGACCACTGTGCGAGCGAGATCCGCATCGCGAGTACGTCGCTCGCTCGGTTGGCGGGTGACAGCGTGGCAGCCAGAAGAGCCAGAAAAGTGCGTCGGTTGGTGTTCATGGTTGTCCCGGTCAGTAGATAGTTTGTTGCAGATGCCGTGGATAGTTGGCGCCGTCGAAGTCTGCGTCGATTGCGTTCAGCATGGTGCCAGCAGTGGGCACTTCGTCCCGCGATGCCTGCGTGGAGTCTTCCCACAACCTGGAGCGGGCCAGCGCCTTCTGGCACTGGAAGTAGGCACGCTGCACGTGAACGACGATTACGGAAGTAGGCACCTTGCCTTCCAGTTCCAGCACCTGCCGCAGATCTTTATCGATGCTGATAGCTGCCCGACCGTTGACGCGCATGCTTTCGCCGATGCCGGGAATGAGAAAAAGCAGCGAAATACGCCCGTCGCGCACTATGTTGCGCAACGTATCGAGCCGGTTGTTGCCGCGGCGGTCCGGTAGCAGCAGAGTTCGTCCATCGGCCACCCGCACCACGCCTGCCGGATCGCCGCGCGGTGAACAGTCGAGGCCCTCGGGGCCGGCGCTTGCCACTATCACGAAGGGCGAGCGTTCGATAAAGGCGCGATACGGCGTATTGATGTGATCAATCTCCTTGGTCAGCGCGCGTTCCGGCGGCAAGCCGTACAGCGCGCCGAGTTCGGCTTCAGAGGTGACGAGCTCGGAGGCTTTGAGATCCTGCATGGGTGGCGTACCTTGAACGGGGATTGCATTGTAACGAGGAAACGTTCGGCGCAGACTGATCGGCGGGGACACTTTCATGAAACATGATTGCGCGGGAAGCCCTTCTGCGTGCGGCCCTGCGTGCAAAACGCAAGATACGCGTGTTTGTGACGCTGACCGTGGCGCGATCGTGGCACGCTGAGGGCTCCCGTTGGAGAGCGAGGAGAGGGTATGCCAGAGGGAGACCAGTCTGCGGGCAGCGGCCGCAATTGGGAGCCGCTCGGGGATGCCGATCATCTGGATCCGGGGCGGCATGCGCGACACTTGCCGGACTGCACGAGGATCTCGATGTCTCCTATCCGGGAATACGCTTTCGCATGGTGGACGAGCGAGGCGCCCTGCGCCGGCATGTGCGCGTGTTCGTCCGTGTTCGTAAACGGCATCGCACCGGCGTCGCTGGAGATGCCGGTCAGGGACCGCGACAAGGTGGTGATTCTGCAGGCGCTCAGGGCGGTTGAGGAACTGCCACGACGATACCGCGTTTGTGTGGCGGAAAAGCGCCGCGTATTCTCGAAGGTTTACTTCTGCGGGACCCCCATTGCGTCGTATCTCTGTGTTGTTGTTTGTTCTGGCCGCGTCGTGCGCATGGTCGGCTGCCGGTGAGGTGAGCACCACCGAGGGGCGGTGGTCGGGTATCGCGAGTCCCGTCGATGGCGCGGTTACCGTGTATCGCGGTATTCCTTATGCGAAACCCCCGCTCGGAGCGCTGCGGTGGGCGGCGCCGGTTCGCCCCGGGGCGTGGCAGGGCGTGCGGAAGGCGGATGAGTTCGGCCAACCCTGCTGGCAGCGCCTGGTGCCGGAAACCTCTATCTACAGCCGTGGTTCTATGCAGGTCAGCGAAGACTGCCTCACGCTCAACCTGTGGACACGGCCTGCCGCTGAACTACGGCCCGTGATGGTATGGTTTCACGGCGGAGCGAATACTTCGGGGCATGGCAACTCACTCATTTTCGACGGCACGCGACTGGCGCAGAAAGGGGTTGTGGTGGTCAACGTCAACTATCGCCTGGGCCCGATGGGTTTCTTCGCGCATCCCGCCCTGACGGCTGAATCGCAATCGGCCTCCTCGGGCAACTACGGGTTGCTGGATCAGACCGCTGCACTCGAATGGGTGCAGCGTAATGTGGCCGCCTTTGGGGGTGATCCGAATCGCGTGACGATATTCGGGCAATCGGCGGGTGCGTTCGACGTGTGCCTGCTCATGGCGTCTCCGCTCGCGAAGGGATTGATGCACCGTGTCATTGCGCACTCCGGAACCTGTTTGAACGTGAATACGACGCTGGAAGTCGCTGAGCGCGAGGGACAAAGCGTGGCGGCGCACCTCGCCACGCAAACCTCCGCGCAGGTGAGTCCAGTCCCTCAGCGGGAGCTCGAGCAGCTGCGCGCGAACACGCCGGAGGAAATCATGGCGGCGGTCGATGCGGTGGGGGCTGCACCCGGCACCCCGATTGTCGATGGTTGGGTGGTGCCGCAAGCCCCCGTCGCCGCCTTTGGGGCGGGACGCTACAACCGCATACCGTTGATCACGGGCATCGTGTCCGATGAGTTTCGCGGGCTCGGCGAGGCCATGAGCGAGATGACGCGTGAGCAATACGAGGCCGAGGTTCGCGAGCGCTTCGGCGAGCGGGCGGACGATGTGCTTGCCACCTACGAGAGCATCGCCGACGTCTCTCCGCGCGAGGCGCTGCGCAAGATTTCCACGCATTCGTTTTTCGGAGCACCTACGCGGTTGCTGGCGCGCCTGCTCACACAGGGACAAACACCTGCCTATGTCTACCATTTCAGTCACCCCACGGCCGTGTTCAGCTTGTATATACCCGAGCGTCCGGAGCACGAGGTGCCTGGCGGTCCCCGGGCGCTTGGCGCCTACCACTCCGGTGATCTGGCCTATCATTTCAACAATGTCGGCGTCGTCGGGCTGCACTGGCAGCCCTGGGACCGCCGCCTTGCTGATATGATCTCGGACTACTGGGTGAATTTCGCACGCAACGGCGACCCGAATGGGGAAGGACTGCCGCGGTGGCCGCGATACACCTCCAAGGATCTGGTGCAGGAATTCGGGGCGACGGTGACACCCGTGCTCAACCCTCCGCATCGCGAATACGATGTGTTCGAGGCAATCCTCGCAGGAGAAATGGAGTAACAGATGGTCGACATCGAAGACCTGAAAGAACGGTTTCTGAATCTCGAGTTCGACACCCAGGAGTTGAGGATAGATCCAGAGAAGTCGGTAACCGTGGCGAGAGTCACCGGTGAAGTGCTGCCGGAATTCACCGACCCCGGGCACGAGGATTTTCAGACGCCACCAGCAATGCTTGCGAGTCTAGCAGCGGGCCGGCACCTACCCATCGACTTCCCGAGGCTGGGCGGCATTCCGATGGACGGCGGTAAGGCGGTGACGATTGTCAGACCCGTAAAACCGGGTACGCATCTCACCGGCCGTACGCACCTGCACGATATCTACGCGAAACAGGGACGCTCCGGTCGAATGGTCTTCATCGTGTCGCGCATGGAGATCTTCGATGCCGATGGTGACCAGGTTGCCATCAACGATTCCAGGATGGTTGTCAGAGAGAGGCCCGACGCATGAGCATAGAAAGCATCGCGGATGTGGAATTCGGCGCGGAGCTGCCGGCTTTCGAGTGCGATACGGCGCTATCGCAAACCAGCCAGTTCGCGGACGCCGTGGGCTGGGGTCGCGGCGGCCGCTTCACCGACCACGACAAGGCACGCAAGGAAGGGCTGCCCGGTGCGCTGGTGCCCGGGATCATGGGCATGGGTTTCCTCACAACCATGATCCACCGGTGGGCGCCGGCGGCGCGGGTGGAGCACGTCGATACCGTCTTCCGCGCCCCGATGCTGGCGGACGATCCTGCTCACATCAGCGCAGTGGTCACCGACATCGACGAGGAAGAAGGCGTGGCCGAGCTGGACCTGACGATCAAGAACGACGCGGATGAGACGCGCGTGTTTGGGACGGCACGCATAAGGCTCCCCACGTAGAGCTGAACAGCCTGGAAGACTAGGGATCGGCCTTGAGCATGCGTGCCATCTCAGCGACTTTGCCCGGTGTGCGCCAATTGCACGCGGTGGCGGCGGTGCCAAGGGTACGTGTTGCGGCGTCTGCAAGTTTCGAGCGGCCGATACCATCGGGGGTGTGCCGGTGAGCTACCTTGCCGTCGAGTTGGAAGCGCTCGTGCCCGGTTGCGAGGGCCGAGAGCCTGACCGGATCCGCCTTCGAGGTGGGTTCGTCCAGCAGCCAGACGTGCAGCCTGCGCGGATCGCTCACGGCGTTCGGGAAAGGATTGCCATCGATGATCTGATTCGGCTCGGCCAGCGTCAGAACCCTGACATCCGTGCTGAATGAAAAGATGTCTGCGATGGCGTGGCTGATCTCGTCTTCGAGAACGCCCGGCGGTTTTTCGGTGGCAAACACCGCGTTGCCACTCTGGATGTAGGTGGCGAGGTTCCGATAACCCAGCGTTTCCAGCATCGCCCTCAATTCCGCCATGGGCAGCTTGCGGTGTCGGCCGACGTTGATACCCTTGATAAACGCGGTCCGCGCGCTCATTCCGCGCTGCCGAACACGTCGTCGAGCAACCGCAATAGTATGGGCGCTAGCGCCTCCTCGCTGTGGTCATCGTCCTTGAAGTAGCCGGTAAACGCGGCTACCACGTCCCAGGTCGGATTGATGATGAGCCCCTGACCGGCCCAGCCGCCTTTGAAGAGCGTATCGTTGGCCAACACGGCATCCCATTGATAGACGTTGTGGCGCACACCCGACATGTCCGCCCCCGGCAGACCGGCATTGGTGCGCAGCCGGGGGCGACCTCCGTGCAGCAGCAATGCCAGGTGCTCGGGCGAGATCAGGCGCTCGTCGCTCACGACTCCATAGCTTGGCGTAAACAGCAATCCGAAGCGCGCCACGTCGCGCAGTCTCGCCAGGAAGCCGCCATGGGTCACCGCAATGCCATAGCGTGGCGCGATATAGGAGGCGTTTGCCTCCGCACCCATCCGATACCACAGCTCCCGTGACAAGGCGTCTTGAAATGGCATGCCGGTGATCTCTTCCACCAGCCACGCCAGTACGAAGGTGTTGAGGCCGGAGTAGGAGAATACCTCGCCGGGCGGTGCGTGACGGGATGTCTCGAGGGTGGCGGCGAAGTCGTAGGGATTGTCAGGTGCGTCGGCTGTGCGGAAGCCATCGCCGATGGCCATGGAATATCGGTAGTAGCACGAGGTGCGATCCTCGTACTCATCGGCGCAGTCGAGACCGCTGGCCATGTCGAGTAGATCGCGCACGGGCACACCGGCCAGGCTCGAGCCGGCAAGCCTTGGCAGATAGCGCTCTATGGGTGCGCTGACGTCCAACTCGCCGCGTTCCTCCAGAATGCGTACCAATGTGCCGACGAACACCTTGGCCACCGACCAGAACACCGGCATCTCGTAATCCTGCATACGCGGGTAGCGCTCGAAGACGACGAGCCCCTGGTGCAGCACGATCACCCCGGTTGCCGTGCTGTGTTCGCTTTCGAGAAACTCATCGAAAGTGATCCGTGTGCCGGCCACATCCACGACGTACTTACCGATATCGGGCATTGGTGCCGGTGTCAGTGTGCGCACGCGACCGCCGCGATACACATTCACAGTGGGGAATAGCTGGTGGAGATTCCTGAAATTCCAGGACATGTCCTCACCATTCACGCTCCACCAGATGTCGTCTTCAGGCAAACGCCGGTGCTGGGCGTGCACCGACGCCACGTTGGCAGCGGCTTCGAACACAGGTGAGGGGAGACCTTCCGATGTCTTCGTCTGACACGCACCGAGGACGAATGCGCAACCCATCAACGCAAGCGCACGCGCTTCGCGGCTCACGCGATGCATGTGATGGTGAAGCTGACGGCCAGACACCGCTCACTCAGCTGCTTCAGTGGCAGGCTTTCAAGTCGCGCTTCAGAAGCCACCAGTTCACGGGCCATGCGGCGACGAATCCGGCCGGTACGGCCACGGCGACTCCTATCCAGAAAGGCGTGGACAGAACCGATGTGGCATCCATGCCACCGGCGGCGAAGTCGGCGAAGTTCATCGCCACTTCCATTACGCCGATGGAGACCGCCTCGCCGATCCATATCAAGCGCAGAGCTTCGGCGAAGGATTTGCCCTGGTCGCGCATCACGGGCAGCAATCCCAGCGTGAAGCCCGAGAGATAAGCGCAGCTGGTTGCCAGAATTACCGTTGGCCAGACCGCGAATCCCAACGTCGTTGCGATCATCAGGCCGGCTACCTCGCCGATGACACACCCAGTGAGGCAGTGCATCGTCGCCTGTGCACTGGTGACGAAGGGATTGCCGGGATGGGTTGAATGTTCGCATGTCTCACTCATGAAGTACTCCTTACTCACTTTACGCGTTGTTGCCACAAAGACACCGGGGCCGAAGAAAGACGTGGGAGTCAGAGAAACCCTTTTGGTCTGGCCCTTTGCCCTGACCCCCCATATACTCTCTGATTATCCCAATACTCTATACTCCTATGGGGTATATGACAAATCTGGATCGAATGACATGGCAACAGACCAGGATGCGACCTGTAAGCGGTTGAAGCGGATCGAGGGCCAGGTGCGCGGCATCGTGCGCATGATCGAGGAAGACCGCTACTGTATCGACGTGCTGCAGCAATTGCAGGCGGTTCAGGCCGCACTTGCCAGGGTGGAGGACGCGGTGCTCAAGGACCACACTGCGACCTGCGTAGAATCGGCCATCGCTTCGGGAGATGCTGGCGAGCAGCGCCGCAAATTCAACGAACTGGTGGACCTCTTCGCACGCACGAAACGCTAGACATCGCCACCGCCCACACTGCTCGAAACGCACTGGCTGCCCAACCCTGAAGGTACAGTTACCATCGCGCCGGGCTTCAAATCCTGACCAGGTTCGGGAAAGGAGCGCGCTTCGCGCGACAGGCAAACAAATTCCAGTTTGGAAAGTAACAGTGTCCACACATTCCATCTAAATCCTTGTATCGTGCGCGCTCCTTTTTTTCCGACGCTTGAGGATCGGATATGTCTTACATGGAGCAAGTCGAAGAAATTCGCCGCGGACTTCTCACACACGGCCAGGAATGGCGCGCCATCAACCCGGAATACGTGACGCGGATGCGCCTGCAGAACCGCTTCAAAACGGGTATCGACATTGCGCGTTACACCGCCGACATCATGCGCCGAGACATGGCTGAATACGATGCCGATCCCGGCAAGTACACTCAGTCGCTTGGCGCCTGGCATGGCTTTGTCGCGCAGCAGACGATGATGTCCGTGAAGAAGCGTCAGGGCACGGTCGATAAGCGCTACATCTATCTCTCCGGCTGGATGGTGGCGGCTCTTCGTTCCGACTTCGGTCCGCTGCCCGACCAGAGCATGCACGAGAAGACCACGGTCGCGAACCTGATCGAAGAGATCTATACCTTTCTCAAGCAGGCCGACGCGCGTGAGCTGCGCCACCTGTTTGCCGAACTCGACGAGGTGCGCGCTGCGGGCACGGACGTTTCAGAAGCGCTTGCCAACATTGACAACTTCGAGACGCACGTCGTGCCGATTATCGCGGACATAGATGCCGGCTTCGGTAACGAGGAGGCGACCTACCTGCTGGCCAAGAAAATGATTGAAGCAGGTGCCTGTGCCATACAGGTGGAAAACCAGGTCTCGGACGCCAAGCAGTGCGGCCACCAGGCCGGCAAGGTAACCGTCCCGCATGAGGATTTCGTCTCCAAACTGCATGCCATTCGCTATGCGTTCCTGGAACTCGGTGTCGACAACGGCGTCATCGTGGCGAGAACCGATTCTCTCGGCGCCGGACTCACTCAAAAAATTCCGGTCGCGAAAGAGGAAGGCGACCTGGGTCGCCTGTACTGCGACTTCCTGAAGGCGGAGCCGGTCAATGACCTCAGCGAGCTGAGGGAAGGTGACGTCACCATCTACCAGAACGGGGTACTGTGTAAGCCCGAGCGTATGGACAATGGACTGTATGCGTTCCAGGACGACACCGGTTTCGACCGCGTGGTGCTCGACTGCATCACCTCGCTTGAGCACGGCGCCGACCTGTTGTGGATCGAGACCGAGAAGCCCAACCTCGACCAGATCGGTGGCATGGTGTCAGCCATCCGCAAGGTGCGCCCCGAGGCGAAGCTCGTCTACAACAACTCACCATCCTTCAACTGGACACTAAAGTTTCGCGAGCAGGTCTATGAGGACTGGAAAGCGGCTGGCAAGGACGTGTCCACCTACCCTGATCCCGCTGTATTCGAGAAGGGCCTGATGGACCAGAAGCTGGATGATTCAGAACTCGCTCAAGCTGCGGATGCCTTGATTCAGAGCTTTCAGCGTGATGCGGCTCGCGAAGCGGGTATCTTCCACCATCTGATAACGCTGCCGACGTATCACGAGACCGCACTCGGTGTGGATCAGCTCTCGGAAGGTTACTTCGGTGATCTCGGCATGCTGGCCTACGTGAAGGGCATTCAGCGCCAGGAGATCCGCCGCGATCTGGCCAGCGTGAAGCACCAGGACCTCGCCGGGTCCAACATCGGCGACGATCACAAGGAATACTTCCTTGGCGAGAAAGCGCTGCTGGCCGGTGGTGTTGCCAACACGATGAATCAGTTCTAGTCTGGTGACCGACAGGGCGCGCGTTGGCGCGCCCCGCTTTCCAGGCCCTGCAGGGGCATCTGGTTGCTCGAAAGGCGCATGCTGTTCTTCGCGCCCTACACTCGCCGGCTAGAGCTGGCTGCCTACCGGGTCAGGTATGTGCGGCGGGCGGAAGACGACGCTCGGGATAGCCGGACCAGGTCCATGCGTGAGTCACCCGGCTGACACCCATCATCACACCACCCAGAGCCTTGGGATGTACGAACAACCCGTCGTTATCCTCAGTGCTGCCTGTCCAGTCTCCCGGCGCCACCTCCATCAGCCGCTCGCGCAGCGGCACAATGGACTCGGCTTCCGCATAGCACATGTACAAGCTCGGGCCGAAACGATGAAAGTAGCGGCCCATGGTCTTATCCGCATCGAACGGGAAGATGGTCTCCACGCGATCGAGACGCGCACTGTCAAACAGCGTGAGGTGCCCGCGGTAACCGTAGTTACCCGACTCGATGGGGACGAATTGCGATGCATCGAGTCCGAACACGTCGGCGATGGCGGTTGCGGCGTTGCCATTGGGTGTCAGATGGGTCGCTTCGTACAGGGTGTCCACCAGGCCGACTGATTCGCGATGCTCATGCACGGAAACGAGCACGGTGAGCCCAGGGATGCCGAGTGCAGCTTCTGTAAAAAGGCGTTGTTCGCCGAAGCTGAGACCCTCAATGCCCTGAGCGGAGAGGCGCCCATAAAGCGCGTCCGGGTCACGGGTGGTGACGCCAATCGAGAAGAGGCCCCCGCGACCGGTATCGAGATGAGTTTGGACAAGCCCCGTCCCCGTGGGTTCGAGAAGCTCGGTAAGCGAATCCCCTATCTGCAGGGTCACGCGGTGTGCGTTGAGAACATCGAGATGATCCTCCCCCACCTGCGCGGCGTCGAGAACACGTGCCCATTGCTCGGCGGTGGTGGCGGCGTTATGGGTGGTGAGTTGAATTCGGTCGACGGACTCAAGCATGGCGGCACTCCTGACTTTAACATGCCTGATGTTAGTGCGGATGCCATAGGGTCGTCACGCATGATCGAGCGCCGGACGCGCATCGGAATGGGTGGGGGGAAACACCCGGTCTCCTGACGGAGACTGGGAGCTGATCGAATCGGCGTGCCGTCAGCCGTCACCGCCGCCATGAAGGAGGTTGAAAAGAAGGCACAACGGTTGCGCCCGCTCTACCCGACACGAACGCCGGGTCCAGTCCCCCGCAAGACCAGGCGCGCATCTCTTGCGCTCCTTGATCTCAGCCTCTGCCCGCCGTGGAATGTCCGTCAAATTACCGAGAAAAATCAGTGTCGTGATTGATACAATTACACCCTTGGTTGACGGAGAATCAGCATGGCGGACACACGCATGAGCGTGGAAGAGCGCGAGGCCTTTCTCGCGGATGTGCACGTGGGCGTACTGTCGATAGCGCGTCCGGAAGGTGCGCCCCTCGCAGCGCCCGTGTGGTACGACTACCAACCCGGGGGCGAGGCCTGGCTGCTCACCGGCCGACAGTCGCTGAAAGGCAAGCTGCTCGAAGTAGGTACTCCGGTCTCACTCGTGGCGCAAACGGAGGATGCACCCTACAAATACGTATCCTTGGAGGGCCGTGTCAGTTCGATAACACCATTGAGTATCGATGCAGATACCAGGCCCATGGCGATCCGCTATCTCGGCGAGCAACTGGGAACCGCTTACGCAGCCGACAGCGCTGAAGAAGGCTCCATCAGGGTATCAATCACACCGGAGCGCTGGCTGACGGTGGACTACGCCAAGTCCTGACACCACGCTGGCTTGTTCAAATGAGTAGTTCCGGCCGTTCTGACTCGATGAACGGGCGCATCTCAGAGAGCGACTCGGCAAGAGCCGTAACCGCGCGGTCGACCGTGCTCTCGTCCATCGCAGTGCTGGTGCAGAACATGAGACGCGTGGCGGACATCACTCCGTGTCGCAGCATGGTCAGGTGCAGCAAACTCGGTATGTGTCCCGCCGCGATCATGCCGTCGAGGCTGTCTCGTGCGTCATGCAGAAACCGGTCGGTGAAGTGAAGATTGCTGAGTGACCCCGTGCCCGTGGCCTGCCCGCGCACACCGGCCTGCTGAAAGACCTGATTGAACCCCTCGCGAAGGCGGCTGCCGAGATCGTTGATCCGCTGTGCTTCGCTGGCGGTGTAGGCTTGCATGGCGGCGAGTCCGGCTGTCATGGTGAGCGCATTGCCGCTGAATGTGCTCGCGTGCATCACCGGTTGTTCCTGATCCGGGCTGAATAGCTGCATTAACTCCTGGCGTCCACCCACGCCACCCACCGGCAGACCGCCGCCGATGATCTTGCCCATGCAAGTCATGTCCGGGGTAACGCCGTGCGTTGCCTGTGCCCCGCCGCTGTTCACCCGCAGCGTAATCACCTCGTCGAAAATCAGAATGATGCCGTGGCGTTGTGTGGCGTCGCGCAGGGTCTGCAGAAACTCCGTGGTCGCAGCAAGCATCCCCATCGAACCGAGTATCGGTTCCACGATCACAGCGGCCAACTCATTGGCATGTGCATCGATCAGGTTCCGGGCCAGCTGCGGTTCGTTGTATGGGCAGATTACCGTGTCGGCCAGCACACTATCCGGAAAACTCGCATCAAACGCGGTGGAGATGGGCGCCGAGAGTTCACCGCGCAGTCCGGGCAGGGGTGCGAGTGAGACTTCTGCCTGCTCGTAGCTGCCGTGGTAGCCGCCCTCCATCTTCATGAGTTTCTGGCGGCCGGTAGCGGCGCGGGCAGCGCGAATGGCCATCAGCGTGCCCTCGGTGCCGGAGCTGGTGAAACGCAGTTGCTCTATGGACGGCACACGATCGGCAATTAGTTCTGCGAGTTCGATCTGGCTGGTGCTCGGAGCCGCGTATGCAGAACCGCGGCCGACCTGTTCACGCACGGCGGTCACCACACCAGGGTGTGCGTGGCCGTGAATGAGCGAGGTGAAGTTGTTCATGAAATCGAGCAGCTCGTGTCCGTCGGCGTCGGTGAGCACCGCCCCGCGCGCGTGCTCGATGGCTAGCGGATAGGGTCCGTAGTGCGCTGAGGAACGCGTGTCGCCGCCGGGGAAAACGCTGCGCGCTCGTTCGGCGATCGTCTGCGAAGAAGGGCTGAATTCCCGGTAGCGTGTGATGAGCGGGTGTTCGGTGTCCGGCATAGCTGGCCTCACTATGTATTCGCACTTCATGTATGCGAACTGACAGGTAGGGGTGTACTGTAGTGGTGCCACGGGAAATGTTCACTGTATCGCAAGTCCCGGATGCGCGATGTGTGAAGCTTGGGCGGGCCGCTCTCAAAGGGAATTGCAGTGTTCGGCTTGCGCCGCTTTCTGCTGGCGATGCTGGTGCTCTATGTGCACGCCTGGAGTCAACACGGCTGGTCGGGTGGCTTCGCAGCGCTCGCTTTTTTCATTCTGAGCGAGTACCTGATGACCCTCGTTGTACAGGACAGCAGTGTCAGCAATGCTGCAGTCACAGTTCTTTTGAACATGGGTGTACTCCCTATGTGCGTCTGTGCGTCGTCTTCTCTTTTGACGTCACTAGAAATCAAGACAGCGCCGGGAACCCCGGCGTGCCCGAGCGGCAGCAGAACTTCTCCCCGGGCACATAGTAGCAGGCCCTGAGTCAGGACATCGCATTCATGAACGTAGCCATATCGAAATAGTCGCGCCACACGGCGATCTTGCCGTCACGCATTTCGAATACGCCACAACAGGGCAGGTCCACGGGCTTGCCGCCCGCAACGGTGCGATCTACCCGCTCCGCCATCACGACGTCTCCCTGGGAGAACAGGTTGAGCACTTCCCAGTCGGTCTTTTCCCAGTTGGCGAGAAACGCACCGATGAAGCCGCGCAGATTTTCCTGTCCCGCGACCGGGTCGGTAGGCATGTTGTGGTACACGCCGTCCTCGGTGAAGTAGGACACCAGTTCGTCGGCGTTGAGATTGGACCAGGCGGCGATGAAATCACGGATGATTTGTTCGTTGTCGTTCAATTTGAAGTCCTTTGATGTACGTGTTGTGGTAGCACTGTTGAACGCAGAGTGTCTCACATCGGCGCGCGGCGATAGTCCGGCTGTTTTTCGTGTGCCGTGTGCTTGAGTGACTACGTGCTCGAGTATGTGTTTTCGCGAAAACCTGGTAGCCCTGCGTGGGGTCACAATAGAAGCTTCAGGTTTGTGGATATGAGGCTTGCGGCACCGCGGGCCGGGGTAAACTGGGGACCAGCATAGGCAACGGTGAAAGTAAGACAGCCAACCCTGCCAGGAAAGCGGAAACAGCCGAAATGGCCAATAAAGTGGAAACCGAAACGGAGCCGAAACCGGTGCTAGTGAGCGATCAGTCGGTCTTACCGGAAAGCCGGAAACTGTCACGGGAAGAGAAGATACTCGGCAAGACGCTGACGGGAAACGCGCGGCTGACGGAGGAAGAGCTGGATGCGGTCAACATCAGGAAGGGCCTGTTGCAGCTGCGCTCCACCAAGAACATCAATGTCGAGAAAGCGCTGGTCAAACTCCGTTACGAGCAGGAACTGGTGTAGCTGCAGCGTTCGGTTCAGCTTGGGGGCCCGAGGGTCGCCATCATATTCAAGGGTCGCGATGCGGCGGGCGAGGGTGGCAGCATCCGACGCTTCATTGAGCACCTGAATCCTCACAGTGCGCATCGTGGCCCTCCCGAAGCCGTCCGAGGTGCAGAAAGGCCAGTGGTATTTCCAGCGCTACGTAGAACGGCTCCCCAATCCGGACGAGATCACCTTCTTCGACCGCAGCTGGTACAACCGTGCGGTTGTGGAGCCGGTGATGGGGTTTTGCAGCGAGCACCAGTATCACGGCTTCATGCAGCAGGTTCGGGAGTTCGAGCATATGCTCTACGAGGACGGCGTGGAGCTGGTGAAGTTCTGGTTTTCCATCTCGAAACAGGTGCAGGAAGACGGCTTCCAGTCCCGGCGGGTCAATCCCCCCCTCAAGCAGTGGAAGATCGGCCCCGTGGACGAGCAGGTGCAGGAACACTGGAACATGTACACGAAGTACAAGGAAAAGATGTTCAGCAAGACCCACATGTCTTACAGCCCGTGGATCATCGTCAAAGCCAACGACAAGAAGAAGGCCCGGTACGAATCCATGCGTTACGTGCTTTCTTCGCTCGACTACAACGGCAGGGACGATCCCTGCACTAACCTCTCGCCCGATCCGGATCTCGTGGTGCGCTACCAGAGGTCGAATAAGAGCATCGACTAGCGGCCAACGAGCGGTACCTGATCGAAGGAGCATTGGCGGTCGCACGTCGTATCCACGTTGACCGCACAAGGCAGGAGTGAGATCGTTTCCATCCCGTAGGATCTGAAGGACAGGGGCTGGAACACATGACGGATCACGACGAGGGTACGGGACCGGAGGGGTACGATGTCGCCGCGGTCGAAGCCTGGATTGCGGACAACATTCCCGCCCTGAAACCACCGCTGATCTGGAGACGGTTGCTTGGCGGTCACTCGAATCTGACCTACCGCATCGACGATTCCGCGGGCCAGTCGGCCGTGATACGGCGCCCTCCGCAGGGGCAGCTACTGCCGAAGGCGCACGACATGGGCCGTGAGTGGGCGCTCATTTCGGCGCTGGGTCCGACCTCCGTTCCAGTTCCTGCGGCACTCGGCTTCTGTGAGAGCCCGGATGTGACGGGCGCGTGGTTCTATGTGATGGGGCTCGTCGATGGGCATCCCCTGTACAGTGCCGAGGACACCAGAGCCTATGTACCCGAGGACAAGCGCTGCCAGCTGGCATTTTCTTTCATCGACGTGCTGGGCGATCTGCACGATATCGATCCCGACTCAGTAGGCCTTGGCGATCTCGGCAAGAAAGACAACTACGTCGGCAGGCAGCTCAAGACCTGGTACCGTTCGTGGACGGCTTCGATGGAACCGGCGAACTACGACGATCCGCGCGCGCACGAGATGCAACGGTACTTTCTCGAAAACCTGCCTGAGCAGGAGCCGGCCAAGATCGTGCACGGCGACTATGGCGTGCACAATTGCCTGGTGGGCCGGGACTGCACGGTGGCGGCAGTGGTGGACTGGGAGATTTCCACGCTAGGGGACCCTCTGGCCGATCTTGCCTACGCGCTGAATATCTGGCCTGACAGCAGCGACGAGCTTCCCGCCGCGCCGGAGGCGGCGACGACGCCATCCGGATTTCCCGAGCGTCACGAGCTGGCTGAACGATATGCCGAGCGCACCGGCCGCGACCTGTCGAAGCTGGATTACTACTGCGGTTTCAACCGCTGGAAGTCGGCCGCCATCGTGCACGGCGTGTACGCTCGCTATGTGGAAGGAAAGAAGAGCACCGACGGTATCGATCTCGAGGAGATGCGTGATCGTATCGGCCGCTCTCTCGCGTTGGCAGAGCAGGCGGTCAATCGTCTACACAGCTGAAGCACGGTCGACTGTTCAGCCCTGTCTGTCTTGGCCTGGTGTACTCTGGTCGAAGTCTAACCAGTTACGCTGTCAGCCGGCGGCAAGTGCCGTTTCGAGCTTCTTCTGATCGGCCGCGAAGATGCGGATACCTTCTGCCAGCTTTTCCGTTGCCATGGCATCCTCGTTCAGATACCAGCGAAACGCCTTCTCGTCGAGGGCGGATTCAGCCGTCGCATCATCGTTCGCACATATACCCCTGCCGCTGCCGAGTGCGCGCTCGAGCGCGGCCGAGTCGTCCGCTAGTTCCGCCAGCAGACCTGGACTGATCGTGAGCCGGTCACACCCCGCGAGAGCCTCGATCTGACCGGTATTGCGGAAGCTCGCACCCATCACGACAGTGTCGTAGCCGTTCGTTTTGTAATAGTGGTAGATGCGGCGCACTGACTGTACACCGGGATCTTCGGCGGGCGTGTAGTTTTCGCCCGTTGTCTTGACGTACCAGTCGAAAATGCGGCCCACGAACGGAGAGATGAGGTATGCGCCTGCCTCCGCACAGGCCACTGCCTGCTCGAAAGAGAACAGCAGGGTCAGATTGCAGTTGATACCTTCGTTCTCCAGCGTCTCGGCGGCGCGGATACCTTCCCAGGTGGAGGCGATCTTGATCAGTACTCGGTCGCGTTCCACACCCTGCGCTGCGTAGAGGTCGATCAGGCGCCTGGCGCGCTCACAGGTGGCATCGGTGTCGAAGGACAGGCGTGCATCCACCTCCGTCGAAACCCTGCCCGGTACGATGCGGGTAATCTCAGTGCCCACCAGAACTGCGAGGCGGTCACAGCACTCGTGCGCCAGTGCCTGACCTGACAGCCCGCAGCCAGCCGCCTCCCGACGCGCTTGCGCGAGCAGCGGCTGATACGCGGGGATCGCCACCGCTTTCAGAAGCAGCGATGGATTGGTGGTGGCGTCCAGTGGTTTATAGGCGCGCATGGCCTCGATGTCGCCCGTGTCGGCGACGACGTCGGTCATGGTTTTCAACTGCTCGAGCTTGTTGCTGGTCATGTTCTGGGGGAGTGTCCTGTCCGATGTGTTGGCCTCGCTTACTATCATTTACTCTACCCGAACGGTCGAACCAGACACCAGACATAACACGTTGGAGGACGGTTGACTGGCGTTTGCCATGTAGGGAGGTACCCTGGAAATGCCTGAGGCGATCGAAAAGCTGTATCTGCGCTTGCTCGGCTATTCTCGAGCGCTGTTGAGCATGTTCTCGACGGTGCTGCTGATCGCCGCCTGTTTCTGGCCCGGGCTGGCATTCTGGCCTTCAGTGGACAAAAAACACGCATATTCTGCCGGTCCGGGCAAGTATCGATCGCATGTTGCCGGAACTCGGTCACGATGCTCTGGAGGTCACCGATCCCTTCCTAGAGCGTATCCGGGTACGCGAGGTGGAGATGCGGGCCATCTGGGCGGGTTGTGAGCTGCGCAATGATCGTATTCGTGCTGTGACGGATGTCCAATTCCGCCCGCTGGATGACTCTACCCGCGATTGTGTTGAATCGTTGCTGTCGGTGGCGAAGGTACAACCTCGGCTCCGGGCCGGTTTTGAGGCGAGACTGTAAGCATGGCCGCGGAGTAACATCCGCGCATGCCGGGGAGAGCTCACAGTACCACGAACAGCACTGGTAGGGATGTAACCCCCATCATGGGTTACCGCAAGTTTTGGGCGAAGCGCCTGACGCCTGCCCCCGTCCTGCCGATGTCGCGCGCGGAGATGGACGAACTCGGCTGGGACAGCTGTGACGTCATCATCGTGACCGGCGATGCCTACGTCGATCATCCGAGCTTCGGCATGGCCATCGTCGGCCGCTTTCTCGAAGCGCAGGGATTCCGTGTCGGCATCATCGCCCAGCCCGATTGGCGCTCGAAGACGGAGTTCGAGCGCCTCGGCGCCCCTAACCTGTTTTTCGGAATCACCGCCGGCAACATGGATTCGATGGTCAATCGTTACACGGCGGACCGAAAGGTGCGCTCGGATGACGCCTACACACCAGGAGGCGAGAGCGGCGCTCGGCCCGACCGCAGTGTGGTGGTGTATGCCAACCGTGTTAAGGAGGCATACACAAAGGTTCCAGTGGTCATCGGCGGCATAGAAGCCAGTCTCAGGCGAATCGCGCATTTCGATTATTGGTCGGAGAAAGTGCGTCGGAGCATCCTGTTGGATGCGAAAGCGGATCTGCTGGTCTTCGGCAATGCCGAACGGCAGCTCGCGGAGGTTGCGCACCGGTTGGCAGCTGGTGAGGCCATCGAGGCGATCACGGATGTGCGCGGCACCGCGTTGCATCGTAGGTCCGTACCGGTTGGCTGGGTGGAAGTGGACTCCACCCATCTCGACACACCCGCTAAACCTGCGCCAACGCCAGATCCCTATACCGCGAAAAGACAGCGCGCACGCCAGCAAGGTGATGAAGTGCAGGTGGTGCGCTTTGTTCGGGACCTATCGCCCGAGCGCCGTGACCGGTCGGTCATCCGGCTGCCGTCGTTCGAAGCCGTGCGCGACGATTCCGTCCTGTATGCGCACGCATCGCGTATCCTGCACGTTGAGTCCAACCCGGGCAACGCGCGTCCACTGGTTCAACAGCATGCCAACGCGCAGCTCTGGCTGAATCCGCCACCGCTCCCGCTCACGACGCAGGAGCTCGACCAGGTTCACGAGTTGCCGTTCACGCGCACTCCGCACCCCGCCTATGGCGATGCGCGAATACCTGCCTACGAGATGATCCGCTTTTCGGTAGCTATTCAGCGTGGCTGCTTCGGTGGCTGTACGTTCTGCTCCATTACCGAGCACGAGGGGCGCATCATCCAGAGCAGGAGCGAGGCGTCGGTGCTGCGCGAGGTGGAAACCATCCGCGATCAGACGCCGGGCTTCACGGGCATCATTTCCGATCTCGGCGGCCCCACGGCCAATATGTACCGGCTGGCGTGCAAGAGTCGGGAGATAGAGGCGGCTTGCCGCAAACCGTCGTGTGTCTACCCGGGTGTGTGTCCCAACATGAACACCGACCACGGTGCGTTGATCCGACTTTACCGTAAGGCTCGCGAACTGGCGGGCATCAAGAAGGTGTTAATAGCCTCGGGCGTGCGCTACGACCTCGCCATCGAATCACCCGAGTACGTGCGCGAACTCGCCGCACACCATACCGGTGGTTACCTCAAAATCGCACCGGAGGCCCTCTCGGAAGGGCCGCTGGCGAAGATGATGAAGCCGGGCATGGGCCCCTACTACCGTTTCAAGGACCTGTTCGATCGCTATTCGAAACAAGCGGGTAAGGAGCAATACCTCATTCCATACTTCATCGCCGCGCATCCGGGCACCACGGATGAGGACATGCTGGAGCTGGCGCTGTGGCTCAAAGCAAATGGCTTTCGTGCGGATCAGGTGCAGGCCTTCCTGCCGGGTCCCATGGCGACCGCCACCACGATGTATCACAGTGGCATCAATCCGCTGCGCAAGGTGACTCGTGCCAGTGAGAAGGTGTATGTGCCCAGAGGTACCCGGCAGCGCAGATTGCACAAAGCATTTCTGCGCTACCACGACGCCAATAACTGGCCGCTCTTACGGGAGGCACTCAGAAGAATGGGTCGCGCCGATCTCATCGGCAACGGTAAGCGCCATCTGGTTCCAAGCTATCAGCCGCGCGGTACGGATAACAAACCAACACACGGAGAGCGTCCGTTACACACACAGCACACGCGACGACCGAGACGAAAAAGAAAAAACTAGCCTGTATGTTAGTCGAGCACGCGGGCTAGGAATCCGGCGCAGACAACAATTCTTGGGCGTCGAGCTACTTGTTGTACGGCGTGATGGCGTCCTTTGCAAGACCGAGCTAATTATCGCTGGCGGCGACGATGAACATGAGCAGCGCATCCTCTCGTAGCGTTTTATTTTTCAGTGCCCGAGGCCGGCGTAAACAGGAGCCAGAAACTCAGGTCTTGTTGCTGCATCGTGGTAGAAGGCGACCGACATCGTCACACGGCCACCGGCCGAAAATCCCATGAAGCCAATCCGATTCTTATCGATCCCGAACTCGGCAGCGTGCTTGGCCACGATGCGCATGGCGGCAATGCCGTCGGTACCTGCGAAGGGCGCTATGTGAGCCATGTCGTCGCGCACCTGTGATCCTGACCTTGGGCAAACATTTCGGCAGCCACGTCATCGCCACCCGGTACCAACCGGTAGCGCGCCACGAATACCACCACCCCATGTTCGTTCAGCGGGCGAACGACATTTGTGACCACCTTGGTGTTGAACAGCGTCGAGAAAAAGGCCTGCTCGGTATGCGTCCAGTCTTTCGTGCCGGGTGCTGCCCCCGAGTAGAGGGGGATGGGTTTGGCAAATGTGATTGTCGGCTGCAAAAGCATGGCGAGCAGGGGCGCGAGGACTGGTCACAGAATTGGGTGAGGCATGGGTTTTCCTGTTGTACGATCAGGTATGGTGAACAGCTCAAGTATCCGGAGCGATTGCTTGGTTCGAGCTATGTGGTTTAATCACAAGTGATGTTACGCAGACTCCGACAATGAAACCTCTACGCGGCCCGACTGGTGTCTTTGTGTTGGCGGTGTTCGTGATCTGTCCCGGCTGCATGTCACATGGTGGGATTACGCTATCCGCCGTCCCGGAGGTGGTGGGTGAAGTGAAGCCAGCCGTTAATCAGGAGGGACATGCGGGTATGACCGGCATTCAGCTCGGGCAGGCAACTGAGCATGCCCGGGGCGATCTCGTGCAACGTCTGGGTCACGACGACTTCCGCCTGCTCAAGGCGGTATCCGTCACCTGGCGCGACGGTAGCGCCGGCTGTCCGCGGCCGGGGATGATCTATCCTCAGGTGCTCACTCCCGGACACTACATCGTGTTCGGGACAGACGAACGTGAATTCCACTACACCGGCTCGCGACGCCGTCTGCCGGTGTTATGTGCGGATGCCACGCTGCAGCCGCCATTGGGTACCAGTCCAAAAATATAGTCTCTGGCCTCGGAAAGTGCGAGTACCGGGAGCTGCTTTAAACTCGATGTTGAGCATACCGCCCACGCGGCCGAGGACCATCAAGCCGTTTTCAGCAACGGGAGTTGTACCGATAACGATACCGCTGGTGTGGTAGTCGGTGTCACCAGTGCTGTGTTCCGGCATCTTCGACGCCGACGGTCATGGGCCGGGTTACGTCATCAGGTCGTCGAAGCGATGCCGGATCCTGGCCGCTCGCAACGAGAATCTCATCGATGCGTCGTATGAGCTCTTCCGGTGCATCTGCAAACCAGTGCTGCTCTACGGTTCGGGTGTAGTCGTCGTCTATGACGAATCACTGCTGCCACACTTCACCGGCGAAACTGCCGTCCATCAGAGCCGAACCCGGCATCACCCGGATACGCCACGGGTCCAGACGCAGCGGATCGAAGCCGGGCGAGGACGCGTTCTCCCAGCCCGGGATCATGGCCGGATCGTAACCTACCGGCGCGGGACCGTTGGCGAACAGATCCCAGATGCGGTTTTTCAAGGCCTGATCCTCCACCCAGTTCGCGGCGCATTCCGCCAGGCACGTGTCCTGGGTTGGGGCCCAGTAGTTGCAGGACACATTTGGGCTGATGGCGATGTGGGCTGCCTTCACCGGTGTCTTGCCGGTGGCGATCCAACCCACCAGGTTTTCGCCGTCCCACTCCCAGATGGGATGCAGGATGCGTGAGCGCGGTCGGTTCTTCGCATCAACCGTCGCGACCGTACACCAGACGATCTGGTGTGCCATTTCCACGAACCCGGGTGCTATCTCAGCGAGTGTAGCCATATCCGATTCTCCCTAAAGAATCAGACATGATAAGGGAACAGGGCAAAAAACCAACCGACGCTCAACCGTCCCCATCCACGGCACCTTCGGCGAGGAGTGCGGCGTAGTCCTGCTCGGTGATGAGGCCGGCTTCACGCGCCGCGGCTGCATCCGCAGCACTCAGTATGTCCTGCATCACGTCGATGCGCTTCCAGAGCGCGGGTGTGGCGTAACCGCTTGTGTCGGGGATGTGCGGTGAGGTGCTGATCGCACGCATCGGGTGAATGTAGCGCGGACAGTTCATCCACACATGATCCACCGTCACACTCGCGACGATATTGGCGCCCGGGTATCCCGCCAGCACCGGACCTTCCCGAACCAGACTGGCGGTGCCCTGCATGCGCAGCCGGTGGGGGGGTTCGAAGTCGATGAACAACATGCCGATCTTCGCGGTGACCGCGATGTTGCCCATGGACAGGAACATACCATTCCCGTCGTAGCTGGGAAGAACCAGTGTCTAGTCGTCCGGTGCACGTACGAATCCCGCGGCACCGCCCTTATATGAAACGGTTGGCCAACCGTCCTCGCCGAGTGTCGACACAAAGAACGCATTGCGGCTATCGATGAAGGCGGTTTGCGACGGATCGAGCGTGTCTGTGATTATTGCTGTTTCGAGGTGGTTCGCGAGGCGGGCCGTGGCGAACTCGGCCTGCAGTGTCCGGTGCGCCGGGTTGTAGAAATCGGTCATGGGGCTGCTTCCTGCTTCAGGCTGAAATATGCTGACCCAATCGCGGGAGGGATTAGAGCATGAAAACACACAGACTCGGCGAACTGGAAGTGAGTGCCATTGGTCTCGGCTGCATGGGTATGTCGCAAGCTTACGGTGAGGCGGACCCACGGGAGTGCGAACGAACCCTGCACCGCGCACTCGATATCGGTGTCGCTTTTCTCGACACCGCCAACGTCTATGGACTGGGCCACAACGAGAAACTCATCGGTCGCGTGCTCAATGACCGGCGCGGCGAAATGGTGCTGGCCACCAAGTTTGGTATCACGCGCACTCCCGACGGCAAGCGCGGCATCGATGGCCACCCGGATCGGGTGGCCGAGCGCTGCGAGGAGAGCCTCGAACGCCTGCAAACCGATGTGATCGATCTTTACTACCTGCACCGCCTGGATCCAGTGGTGCCCATCGAGGATACGGTGGGCGCAATGGCGCGGCTGGTGGAAGCGGGCAAGGTGCGATATCTGGGTTTGTCGGAGGTTTCCGCGGCGACATTACGCCGGGCTCATGCCGTGCATCCCATCACGGCGGTGCAGTCGGAGCACTCGCTGTGGACGCGCGATCCGGAAGCGCACGTGCTGCCGGTCTGCCGCGAACTGGGAATTGGGTTCGTACCCTTCAGCCCACTGGGCCGGGCGATTTTGACCGGTACCATTGAAGGTGCTGGCGATATCGACGCCAAGGGTGACATGCGTGGCGGCATGCCACGTTTTCAGGGTGAGAATCTGGAACGAAACCTGTCACTGGTGCAAGCATTCGCGGCCCTGGCCGACGAACGAAACTGCACCCGGGGACAGCTCGCGCTGGCGTGGTTGCTTGCGCAGGGAGATTTCATTGCTCCCATACCGGGCACCAAGCGCGTGAAATACCTGGAGGAGAACGCGGCCGCCGCTGATACCGAGCTGAGCGAGGAAGAACTGCACGCGATGGACGAACTGTTTGCTCCCGAGAACATCGCCGGAGCACGCTACGTGCCGGCAGGCATGAAAACGCTGGATCGGGACTAGTGCCCGCGTGCAGCTACTGGCGCACACCCTCAACGGACAGATCAAGCTCCACCACCTGGGAGTCGGGTCCGAGCACGGAGATATCGATGCCGTAGTCGCCCGGTCTGAGCTTCGCGGCGCCATGAAATCCGCGCCGGAAACCGCCCCATGGATCGTCTCCGGCGCCGACGTGATTTGCCTCGATCACCACCTCGCGGGTGATGCCATGCAGGGTGAGATTGCCCACCACTCGTGCTGTGCCTTCACCGGCCGGTTCGATGCGCGTGGAGACCAAGCGCGCTTCCGGGCAGCCATCCGCGTCGAGATACTTGTCAGAGCGCAGGTGCTTGACGCGAAACTGGACGTTGGCATACATGCCGGGAATGTCGATTGCGGTTGGTTCAGCCAGCGCGGTTGAACCCAAACACAGCACAAACATCGCGGCGGTCCTGGTTTTCAAGGGCCGGTCTCCTTCTGTATGGCGGCGCACGGGGGGCTAGGGTTGTGTGGTCCCGGGCTTTTCCCTGAGTTTGGCTTCAGCATACGCACAAGCTTCGGGTCGTGGTCGATGAAATGATGTTGCATGGCGGCCGTGGCGTGGAGCAGTGCGAGTACTATCAGCATCCGGGCCCCCACTCCAGATCGGGGCCTTCTTGTGACAGGCGTGGTGGTAATCGGGCTCCACCATCCACAAGCCGAGGTAAGAAAGCTCGAGCACGGTGGCGGCACTCACCCAGTGCAGAAAGGTGCGATCCAGCCGTAGCCTGTTGGCGTGTTTGAGAGATGTGCCGTGCAGCGGAAAGCTACCGCGTGCAGTAAGATGTCGCGCCAGGGAGTCGGGGTGAGACGTGAGCGATCTGCATTTACTGATAACCAATATGATGCGCAATCCCACGCGCACGGTTCTCACCTTTCTCTCTCTCGCAACCGCTTTTCTAATGTTCATGCTGTTGCGTGCGATCGCCGGGGCCTTCGCTGGAGATGTCGCCGCTATTTCCGGTATTCAGCGTCTGCATGTGGATTCGCGTTATTCGATGATCGACAACCTGCCCGTCGCCCACGTCAACGCCATCGCCGACATGCCGGGGGTGCGCAGCGTCACGCCCATGGTCTGGTTTGGCGGCTACTACCAGCTACCCGAAAACGACTTCCCGAAGCTCGTCATCGATGCACAACGCATCTTCGAGGTCTATCCGGAGATCATCGTGGATCAGGCGACGCGTGAGCGCTTCCTGGCGTCTCGCACCGCGGTGATCGCGCACGAGAGCGTGGCGCGCGAGTTTGGTTGGCGGACGGGCGATGCGATACCGCTGATTGCCGACATCTGGCCCAGAGAAGACGGATCGTGGAACTGGCGCTTCGAGTTTGCCGGCACCTACTCCTCTGATCCCGGCTCGGGTGCGCAGCGCGCCATGCTGATCCGGTACAGCTACTTCACCGAAGCGGCGGCAGTGTGGATACAGAATCAGATCGGCAGCGCGATCGTGCTGCTGGCAGGCGGTGTGAATCCCAAAACCGTCGCCGAGGTGGTGGATGGTTACTTCGAGAACTCCACCAATCCCACGCGTTCCCTCTC
>DCWG01000159.1 GCA_002327525.1 Gammaproteobacteria bacterium UBA2168
TGACCGCGGCTGAAGCGCTCGAATTCACGATGCTCACCCTGATCGACGTCCGTGATGGCGAAGTGCGCCAGATAAAACTGACCATTGCGCCACGGATCTGCCCCTCGGCCATGGTCGTTGGCAGGGAACGAGGCCTGTCGAAACAACGTGAATTGCACCCCGAAGATCGTCTCGTCTGACTCTAGTACCATGGTCAGGTACCACCATTCGCTTCGAAATTCCGGATGCGCCGCATAATCCTCGGGGAACGAAAACGCACGCGGGTGACTGGCGCGCATGAATTTCTCATTGTCCGCTGCAACCCCCAGAACGTTGGCCACACGCAACCCCGCAGAGCGCGATGCAGCCACATCCACCGCATCCTGGTCTTCACTTCCGGAACAACCGCCGGCCAGCACCAGCACGGCCAACGCGCCCAACATCGGCCTGAACAGCGCGTTAAGACACACCAACCCGTTCTCTGGGATGCGGCAACAAACCGGCAAACAGTGCGGCCACGAGACCCAGCACCGCTGGAGGCCAGATCGCAGAGCCGGTGAGTTCGAGCCCCACCGTCCACCCGAAAGCCCGCGGATTGAGCACGGAGCACAGCAGAGATCCCATCGCCACGCCGATCGGCATGGCAAGCAGTACCGCCACGCAGGCGATCGTCAGCGAGCGTACCAATCCAATCAAAGCCATCTCCGAGCCGCTGATCCCCATCACTGTCAGAAGCTGACTGGTGGCCCGCTGGTTCAGGCGCATGGCGACGATGGCGTTGTACAGGCCGATGAACGCGACGAACAATGCCATCAGCGTGAGCGCACGCGTTATAGCGAAGGTTCGGTCGAACACTCTGAGCGCGGTGGCCCGCATGCCGTCACGCCGCTGTACCGACGCTGACGGAAAGTGCTCGGCAACCGAAATGAGCAGTTGTTCGAGTCTCGCAGACGACACACTGAGGCGGTCGAAACTCAGATCACTCCACAGCATGGCGGCCGTGTTCGTCGAAATCAGCGCGCGCGCACCAAAATCACCATATCCCGCAAACACTCCCACCACCAGGAGGCGCCGTCCACCAACTACGAGACGCTCTCCCACACGAAGTCCGAACTCGGAAAGAAGTCCCTCGTTGACGATGGTTTCATCCAACCCGAGAGTCGCTCCATGCCCGTAGCGGGAGGCTTCCGCCGCATCAAAACGCGCGTAGCCGAGCGACACGCTCACCCCATCGACGGTGAGTGACCGGCGCCCGTACACCTGCGTAATCACTTCGTCATCGATAGACCTCAGCAGGCGTGCCACACCGGACACGTCCCCGTCCGGCAGCTCGATGAACGCATCGTGTGCGAGGCGCTGATCGAGCATGGTCTGGAAATCACCACGAAAACTGTCGACCATCAGCCCGACACCCAGGCTCGTCGCGATGGCCAGCACCAGGGCACTGAGGGCGACGCTCAGGTCCTCCACGTACCATGCCGTCTCCCTCAAGCCCAGGCGGATCAGCACCGGACCGCGCAGGTGACGCAGGCGCCCTCGAGCCTGGCGCAGAGCGGGTCCGACCAACCAGACACCGCCAAGGCTGACGCCGAGAATCGCGGTAAATGCCCCGGCCACACCCGCTGCCTCGAAACCCACACCCGCCCCGGTCAGAACAGCGATCACGACGAGCACAGTCCACGCGGACACGCTGTGCACGCGCTGTTCGGGACCGCGGCGCCAGGCAAGCCAACCCCCGGCCAGTGACACGACCACCCCGGAAAACGCAGCCTTGGCGATGACCGCCGCATCGAGTGTGGGTTCGGGAGGCTCGCCCATTCCGGATACGGTGATCGTGGTCAGCACCCGCACGAGAAACACGCCCAGCAGCATACCGAACAAGGTCGCCGCCACTCCCAGCACCAGCAGCCCACCCAGAAAGCGTCTGCGTAGATGGTCTCGTTGGACACCGAGCGCGTACAGGCGATCGAATACCTCCCGCTGCCGCCGAAGCCACACCACGGCGGCCTCGAAGATGAGAAACCAGGCGACGACGAGAGACAGCGAACCCAGCGCCCCAAGGTTGAACAGCACCGACCGACTGAAGGCCATTTCCGGCTGCAGCGCGTCTATCGAGCGTACTGTCCAGCCCGCAATGGCGCTCACCGTATTGGGCAGCGCCGCGGATGCGCCAGGCAACAGGTTTTCCATCAATCGGCGTATCCCGGCAAGAGGATCCATCAAGCGCATCACCACGAAGTCGAGCCTGTCCTCCGGCGCATCCAAGACCCATAGCGCATCGCCAATATCCATGTAGAGGGTCGCACCACTACCCGCGTCTACCACACCGATCACGGAGAAATGCCGCGTACCGATACTGAGCACCTGTCCTTCCTGCAATCCCGCAGCCGCGTCCGCCACGACTCCAGGAGCGTCACCGGCGTATACGTGGGCCCGTACCGACTCGCCCCAGCCACCCGCGCTCTCGAGATCCGATGCAAACCAGTCCCAGCCAACGATGCGCAGCGCTGCCGAGTCTGCCCGCACATGTCCTTCGACAACTGGCCACATTCCGCTCACGCCGGGTAGTTCACCGGCGCGCCAAGCGCGCCGTAGGACAAAGTAGTCGGCCATGGTCGCCCCCTGCCGGGTCGCCACGTGCGATACGCTGGCGAGATGGGGGACCGCTTGGCGCTCGAGCGAGTTGCCGACGGCAACACTGAGCAGATGCACCGCCACGACCGATGCCACGCCCACAGCAGCCCCCATCAAGACGATAGCGCTAGTCCACGGCGTTCTCGAGACATAGCGCACAATCGCACGGGTCAGTATGCGCACTACAGCCTCCCCAGCGTCACGATCCTGTCGGCCCGTGCCGCGACCGCGGAGCTGTGTGTCGCAACCACCAGTGTGCATTTCTCCTGCGCCACCTCGCCCCACAGCATGTCGGTCACCGCCTCACCGGTGTCTGTGTCCAGATTGCCGGTGGGTTCGTCGGCCAGCAGAATCGGCGGCTTGTGCGCCAGTGCGCGCGCCACCGCCACACGTTGTTGCTCCCCACCGGATAATTGTTCGGGGAAGTCATCGAGCCGGTCACTCAATCCCAACCGCTGAATGCGCGCAAGCGCTTCGTCCCGGCGCTCTTGCATGGCATTGAGTTCAAGAGGCAGGCACACGTTTTCCGCGATGGTGAGCGTCGGCACCAGATTGAAAAACTGGAATACGAAGCCGAAGTAGCGCCTGCGCACTCGCGCACGGGCCTTTTCGCTCAACCGTTCGAGATGAACATGCTCTTCGCCGAGGTCCAACACCAGTTGTCCGGCGTCCACACAAAGCAAGCCCGCGATGAGATTCAGCACTGTGGACTTACCCGAACCACTCGGCCCGCAGAGCGCAACCGTCTCACCGCGCGCTATCTCCAGATCGAATTCATCGAGTACCGGGCGCACGCGCTCACCGTCAGCGAAACCCTTGGACACACACTTCAGTGAGATCACCGTCTTCATCGCATGAGCTGCATACCCTGAACACGCAAAGCCTCCGTATAGGGCGGATTGTGACGCTCGAGGCGCACGTCAGCGAGCAGGTCGGCAACGTTGTCATAGGCGTCAATGCTCTCGAGCGCCACCAGGGTCGGCGAGATCATCTGCCATTCTTCCCGCGCATGTCTCGTAAGTGCTTCGCAAGCCTCTATCCACATGCCGTGCTGCGTTTCCCACTCATGTGGATCCGCTTCCTGGCCGTGCGGCATGGCAGCAACGAAGAAGCGCGTATCAAAGCGCTTCGCCGCGCCCCCGGGCGTGAGCCAATGGCTGAAGTAGAGCACATCCTCGCACTCGAGTATCAGCCTTTCGCGCGCACACAGTTCACCCATGTTGATCCGACCGTCCACCAGTTCATGGCGATACTCGTGAAAGCGCTCCCATCCATCGTCATCGAGCGTCAGGTGCTGGCCATCTCGTCGCGCCAGTAAAACGCCACACTCCTCGAAGCACTCGCGCACCACAGCAACCCAGTAGCGAATACCACCTGCAGATACACCGAGCAACTCGCTGGCATGCGCGTCATCGATACCGCTGCAGATATCCGGCTGGAAGTCGACCTCGTCGACTTTGCCGCCGGGAAACACGTGCAGGTTCGGAAACACGGCTCCGCCGGGACGCTGTACCATGAACACTTCCATACCGCGCAACGGATGCGTATCGCGCACCAGCAAAACGCTCGCGGCCAGGCGGATGTTTTCCCTAGCGAGAGGCTCCATTCAATTCTCCAATGCTCCGGCCAAATCCGCTACCAGGGCTGATATCAATTTGCCATCACTTGTTATTTCAGGTTCGTAATCATAAATTCTGGAAGCACGGCTCCGCGCGAGGCAACCATGAAACAAAAACCACACAAATTTCTCATTCGCCTGCCCATGGAATTACGAGACCTCCTGGCCGATGCAGCGAGCCACTATCGCCGCAGCATGAACTCCGAAATTGTAGCCCGTCTGGAGCAGTCATTCAGAGCGCTGCCGGACATGGTCGCCGAGCAGAACATCGAACCGCCGCTTCATGCCGATCTGGAACGCATGTTTCGTAAGGACATATCAGCTGAAGAGGAACGCCTGCTGCGTGGGTTTCGCCGTCTCAATGACAAAAAACGCAGCGCCGTGCTGCATCTTCTCACATGAGCGAAGACGACATGACCGACCAGACCTCTATCCTTCGTCTGCCGCTCACACCCTACTTTCACCCGACGACCGTGGTGTTCATCGACGACAACGAATCGTTCCTCACGAGCCTCGATCTGGAATTGCCTCTCGGCTGGGCATACAGGTGTTTCACTGATCCTCTGGAGGCTTTCGAATTCCTGCAGCAGCCACCTTCCATAAAACCTCTGATCGAACGCTGTTTTTCAGTGGAACATAGTGACCGCCTCGCGCCCACCGTACACCTGAACCTCGGCACCATCGAACAGGAGGTGAATCACGTCGAACGTTTCGAGCGTATCAGCGTGGTCATCGTCGACTACGCGATGCCCACGCTGAACGGTCTGGATTTCTGCGCCAAGATGAGCGACCCCTACGTACGCAAGGCGCTGCTGACCGGGGTTGCGGATGAAAAGGTGGCGGTGGAGGCTTTCAACGCCGGCATCATCCACAAGTTCATCCAGAAGAATACGGTACTCGCCGTGAACAATCTGTTGAAATTCGTGGGCGATCTGCAGGTCGAGTACTTTCATCAGTATCTCGCACAATTGAACGCAACGCTTGCACTCCATCCACCCGGTTTTCTCCTCAACCCTGCCGTTCAGGAACACGTGCTCGGTGTCATGCGGGAGTTGCACATCGTTGAGTACTATCTGGTCAACGACCCGCCCGGTTTTCTGCTCGGGCGTGCCGACGGTTCGATGTTCCGGCTCATCGTGACGGACGATGCATCACTGGCGGGCGATCAGCGAACGCTGGAACAACATGAGGCTCCGCCCGCGATTCGCCGCAAACTGGCCAGGCGTGAAGGTGTGCCCTACTTCACCGAGTCACCCGAAGACTACCTGGGCCATGAACCATACCCCTGGCACGACAACTTCGTCCCGGCCGCACGAGTCGCCAACACCGAATGGTACGTCGGCGTGATGGAAGATCCGCCGCTCGACATCGATTTCGATCCGGGGCGGTCCTCCTACGACGCCTACCTCGCAAACCTCTAGCCGCGCCACCTCGTCCTGTTAGTCAGTCTGAACTTCCAGCACCTCCCGACGTTCGATTCGGCGGCGTGCACAGGCAGCACGACGGGCAGCCAGAAAAGGAATACGAACCCCAAACAGACATGCATGAGTGGTCCACCCCTCCCACGAGGATGCCCTGAGCACAGACACGCGCCGAAAACGCTACGCGATACCGCTCGGAAAACGCAGGCGGTCGAATTCGATCATTTGCTCACGCAGCGGGATAACGACCACGATGCCGAGAAACGAGCCGGCAATCGCGGCAAGCAGCACCACCCATGGATTGAACCCGACGAGTTCCGGATTGGTCGCACCGATGATAAACAGCGCTGGCAGCGTGAATGCGGCGCCAGCCGAGGCATGGTTCACGCCTGAAGCGACGGTCTGATTGATGTTGTTCTCTATGATCGAGCCACGGCGCATCACGCCCCGGAGCATGGCGAAACCGAGAATCGCCACCACCGTGGATGCGGCTAGGGTGAAGCCCAGTTTAAGCGCGATATGGACAAACGCCGCCGTCACCACGCCGAGCAGGGCAGCGACGACGGTCAGTTCCCGATACGGTCTGGTCGCCATTTCGACCGGAATACTCACGCCGGATTCACGCAATGAAAACTCCCCGCCGAGCACGCACCGTAGCACGGGTGAGCCAGCTCATCGTACTCAGGTCCCCTTCGCCAGCAGGTGTTTCGGAATGGTCGCCCGTTCGACCAGTTCGAAGACCAGCTCGGTCAGCACCGCCAGCAGTGCAGCCGGAACGGCGCCCTGCAAAATCAGTGAAACGTTGTTCAGCGCGAGCCCGGTTACGATCGGATCACCCAGCCCACCTGCGCCGATGAAGGCCGCGAGCGTCGCCGTGCCGATGCTGATTACCGCCGCCGTGCGCACACCGGCCAGAATACTCGGCATGGACAGCGGCAGATACAGATGCCGGAGTTGCTCTGTTTCAGTGAGTCCCATCGCGCCGGCCACCCTGATCAGTGACGGATCCACCGTCGTCAGCGCGGTGATGGAGTTGCGCAATATCGGCAACAGCGAGTACAGAAATAGGGCGATCACCGCGGGCAGCGCGCCGATTCCGAACAAAGGGATCATCAAGGCGAGCAGCGCGATGGACGGAATCGTCTGGAGCAGCCCG
>DCWG01000053.1 GCA_002327525.1 Gammaproteobacteria bacterium UBA2168
TAGGATCTTCTGGTCCGCCGGTATCGCCATCGCCTGCGCTGCATCGATCACCCGCTCGATGTCCTGCGGAAACACTTCCCGGTCGCGAACGGCGACGATGCCATGTGAATTAATGCTGCGTATGTGGTTCCCGGCGATACCGGCGTAAACGGAGCTGATCTCGCAACCTGCCATCAGTTCGGCCTCTTCCACGGCTCGCTGGATGGACTGCACGGTGGATTCGATGTCTACCACGACACCTTTCTTCATACCGCGCGAGGAGTGCGAGCCGATGCCGATGATCTCGAGGCCACCTTCGGTGTTCATTTCGCCAACGATGGCCGCCACTTTGTTCGTGCCGATGTCGAGTCCCACGACGCGCCTGGCTTCGCTATCGGATGCCATAGTTATCCTCTGTGTCTTTGCTTCTCTCACCCTTGCCGTTCGCCACGCTGTGCGCCACCAGCGGCTCACGCCAGCGCACCGCCACCCCGTTGCCGTAACGTGCATCCACATACTCGAGCGGGCGCGAAGCGAACGTGCGGCGCCAGGCCAGCAGAAAGCGGTGCATGCGCTCCGATAACTGTTCGGCACCCAGCAACACTTCGAGCCCGCCACTCAATACCAGACGCCACTCGCCGAGCGTGTTTTCGTTTAGGGCAAGCACGTCGAATCCCGCCCGGCCCGCCAGTTCCTGCAGCATGCGAAACACCTCCATCGCACGCGAGGGTGTGGCAAATGTACAATCGAACAGGGGTAGCTCCGGGCGCAGTACCGGGGAGGTGACGATGCGCGCGCCGCTACTCACGAATCCACCCGCCGCCCAGCGTGCCACCAGCATTTCCTTGTCCACTGTCACTCTCAGGCTGTGCGGCCACGTTCTGCGCAAGGTCACGCCTCGCGGCCAGGACAACTCGGACACCCGTGCTTTCACCTCGGCAAGATCAATGCTCATCACAGGCGTGTGCGCAAAGTCAGTCAGCAGCGCCCGCACTTCCTCTCGTTCCGTGTCCGTCAGAGTACCTTCCACCCGGATCACCTGGAGTGGCTGGTTGAGCGCATGCCACGCGAGCACTCCCGCGCCCGACAGGCTGAGGATCAGGAGGAGGGCTGCCAGCCTAGCCACCACTTTCCTCCACCAGCCGGTTGGAGACCTGATTGACGTTTCCGGCACCCTGTACCAGCACCACATCTCCCTCCTGCACCATCGACGGCAGAACCGCGAGCGCCTCTTGTACGTCCGTGACGAAGATCGGGTTCACGCCACCTCGCGCACGTACCCCCTGGCTGAGCGCCTGTCCATCCGCGCCCGGAATCACCGCCTCACCCGCGGCGTATACCTCAAGCAGAAGCAATGCATCGACAGACGCCAGTACGCGCGCGAAGTCGTCGTACAGGTCACGAGTGCGGGTGTATCTGTGGGGTTGGTAAACCATTACGAGGCGCCGGTCCGGCCAAACGTGTCTCGCCGTCTGGACCACGGAGCGCACCTCGTTGGGATGATGTCCATAGTCGTCCACCAACGTCACGCCGGCTGCACCCACCCGGCATTCATCAAACACCTGAAATCGCCTGCCCACTCCTTCGAAGCCCGCGATACCATCGATAATCGCCTGATCTGGCAGCCCTTCATCCGTTGCCACCGCAACTGCTGCGAGCGTGTTCAGCACGTTGTGATCCCCCGGCAGTCCCAGCTCGATCTTGAGCGGCGCGTGTGGAGCCGGACGCGACACAGTAAACCGCCATCGGCGCCCGTTACGCGTTATGTCCTGCGCGACGAAATCCGCATCCGATGCGATACCATATGTGAGCATCGGTCTCGACAACCGCGGCAGCAGCTGCGCCACAACCGGATCGTCGAGACACAGCACCACCGCTCCATAGAACGGCAGACGGTGCACGAACTCGACGAAAGCAGCCTGCAGCCGCTCGAAATCGTGCTCATAGGTGGCCATGTGATCACGGTCGATGTTGGTCACAACAGCGAGCATGGGTTGCAGATAGAGAAACGAAGCGTCGCTCTCATCCGCTTCGGCAATGATGTAACGGCTCATGCCGAGCCGCGCATTGCTCCCCGTACTGGCGAGCAGCCCTCCGATCACGAAAGTGGGATCCCGATCCGCCGCTTGAAAGATGGCCGTTACGAGACTGGTCGTAGTGGTTTTGCCGTGCGTGCCGGCAATCGCGATGCCATGGCGGTAGCGCATCAACTCGCCCAGCATTTCAGCCCGCGCTACAACAGGAATGCGAGCGGCGTGTGCAGCTGTTACTTCCGGATTGCTCTCACCAATGGCGCTCGAGGTCACCACCACATCAGCGCCTTCCACGTTCCCGACCGCATGACCGATGGCGATGCTCGCACCAAGACTCTGAAGCCGTCGCGTGGTGGCAGACATGGAGATGTCCGACCCACTCACATCGTAGCCCTGATGCAGCAGCACCTCCGCGATCCCACACATCCCAGTACCGCCGATGCCGACGAGGTGTACGCGCGCTATGCGGCGCATCTCCGGAACCCGATACGATGCTCCCTCAGCCACGAATACGATCCCTCTCGAGCGTCACCCGGAGCACCAATCCCATCAACACACAGCACACCACCAGGCTGTTACCGCCAAAGCTAACAAACGGCAGGGTCAGGCCCTTGGTCGGCAACATGCCGGTGTTCACACCTACGTTGACCAGGGTTTGAATGGCAATGAGCAGGCCGATGCCATAGCAAAGAAAGCCATCGAAGCGGCGGCCGCGTTCGAGCGCCGTGCGGCCCACACGCAGTATGCGGATAGCCAGAAACGCAAGTAGCAGGAGGACCCCTATGGAGCCAATGATGCCCAACTCCTCGGCGATGACTGCGAAGATGAAATCGTTGTGTGCCTCCGGCAGGTAGTAGAGTTTCTGAATGCCCTCACCGAGTCCGAGACCGGTGACCTCACCGCGTCCGAAGGCAATCAGCGCCTGCGTCAATTGATAGCCACTCCCGAAAGCACTCGACCAGGGGTCCGTGAACGAGGCCAGTCGTTCGATACGGTAAGGTTGCGTCACGGCGAGCGCCATGAGCCCCCCGGCACCGGCAAGCACCGCCATGAGATAGTGTCTCAGCCGTGCACCCGCCACGAACAACACGGCAGCCAGTACGACGGCCAGTACAACGACTGTGCCGAAATCCGGTTGCAGGAGAATCAGAAGCGCCGGTACGGCGAACATTACCGCCACTTTGGCAAGTGTCCTACCCTCCTCTATGCACTCTCCCTGCTTCGCCAGGTAACCCGCGAGGAATACGATCATCAGCCCTTTGGCTAATTCGGCCACCTGGATGGATACAGCGCCGAGTCCGATCCAGCGTTGCGATCCGTTGACTTCCACCCCCACGCCCGGGATCAGCACGATCCCACACAGAGCGATAGCCACCGTCCAGGACAGAAGGTAGGTCTTTTCCCAGATCTTGAGCGGCAACGCCGCCGCCAGCAGGAAGCCGATCAAACCGACCAGTAGAAATGCAGTGTGCCGTACCATGACGGAATCGCCGAATGCCACTGAGGCCGAGGCGACCATCACCGTCCCCACGGCCATCGTCGCGAGCCAGCACAACGTCAACGGCAGGTCAAAGGCGATGGTAGGATCGCTTCGTCGCAATGACTTCACGACGCGAGCCCTCCCACGAGCGCCGCAAACAGCTCGCCGCGTGCCTCGTAGTTGGAAAACATGTCGAGGCTCGCGCACGCAGGTGACAACAGCACGATATCCCCCGCCCTCGCAATTGCTGCAGCACAGGCCACGGCGTTTTCCAAGTCGTCAACGAATTCCACGGGCACCACGCCTTCCACGGCTCTCTCGATACGATATGCATCCCGTCCGAGGAGAATCAAATGGCGCACGTGTCGTGCAATGGCGCATTTCAGGGGTGCGAAGTCCGCGCCTTTTCCGTCGCCACCGGCGATCAGCACGATGCTTGCGCCATTGCGGCCAAGACCGTCGAGCGCGGCCATGGCAGCACCCACATTGGTCGCCTTCGAATCGTTGATGTATCGCACACCCTCCACACGGCCGATCAGCTCGCAGCGGTGCGCGAGACCCTTGAACCTGGTAAGCCCGTTGGCTGCCGCCGTCAGGTCTACGTCACCATCGATCAGTGCCAGTGCCGCCAGCGCGTTCAGCTCGTTGTGCCGTCCACCGATGGCCAGGTCCCCGGCCGCGCACACCGCATAAGCGCCGCGGCAAAGCGTTCTCTCACCAGCACGCTCATCCACCCCCCAGTGCCTGCCTTTCGGCGCATCGGAGCCGAAGGTCACGAGCTGCGCTATCGGATGCGAGGGAAACGTGCTGGAATCGTCGCGATTAGCTACCGCGCAATGCGTTCCCCGGTAGATGGATCGCTTCGCGCTGGCGTAGCGATCGAGGGTAGCGTGACGGTCCAGATGGTCATCAGTGACGTTCAGTACGGTGGCTGCGCGAAAACGGTGATCAGACATACGTTCCAGCTGAAAACTGGAAAGCTCGAGAACGTAGCATTCGTGCGTCTCGTCCAGCGTATCGAGCGCCGCGATTCCCAGGTTTCCACCCACGCCCGCATTCTTTCCCGCGCTCTCAAGCAGGCAACCCGTGAGTGCAGTAACCGTACTCTTACCGTTGGTGCCAGTCACCGCGTACACGGGTTCGTCCCCCACGGCACCGAGAAACAGATCGATGTCTGACAGCATCGGTGTTCCCCGCTCGTGAGCATCGGCCAGCATGGGATCCTCGAGTGCCACTCCGGGCGAAACGATCAGTCTGTCCAGCGGTGCGCAATCGATGCGGCGAACGCCGAAGTGAAACTCACAGCTCGGGTACTGTTCTTGCACGGCGACCGCCGAAGGCGGCGCTTCACGTGTATCGTACACGACCAGCTCATCGCCGTTATCCTCAGCGCACAGATGACGTAAACAGGACAGTCCCGTAATACCAATGCCAACAATACCTGTGCGCAGCGCCACCGTTACCTCAGTTTGAGGGTCGAAAGACCCACGAGCACGAGCAGCAAGGTAATGATCCAGAAGCGCGCGATCACCCGTGGTTCCGGCCAGCCTTTGAGTTCGAAGTGATGGTGCAGCGGCGCCATTCGGAAGATGCGCTTACCGGTGAGACGGTAGGAACCCACTTGCAGAATGACCGACACCGTCTCGAGTACGAACAATCCGCCCATGATGAACAACACGATCTCGTGTCTGACCACAACCGCCACCACGGCGATAGCGGCACCCAGTGCCAGCGCACCCACATCACCCATGAACACCTGAGCCGGGTAGGCGTTGAACCATAGAAAGCCGAGTCCCGCACCAATCAGAGCACCGCAGAACACCGCCAGCTCACCCGCCAGCGGTATGTGGGGAATCTGCAGGTAGGTCGCGAACTCGGCATGGCCGGCGAGATAGGAGATCAATCCGAGCGCGGCACTCACCATCACGGTCGGCATGATGGCGAGCCCGTCCAGGCCATCGGTGAGATTCACCGCATTGCTCATGCCCACAATCACGAAATAGGTGATGACCACGTAGCCTATGCCAAGCGGTATGGCGACGTTCTTGAAAAATGGCACGATGAGACTGGTTTCTATCGGCGTTTCCGCGCTCAGGTAGAGAAAGATCGCCGCACCCAGCCCGAATACGGACTGCCAGAAATACTTCCAGCGCGCGATGAGACCGTCACTGTTCTTACGTACGATCTTCAGGTAGTCGTCCACCCACCCAACGGCTCCGAACGCCAGAGTCACGATCAGTGCCGTCCACACGTAGCGGTTGCTCAGATCTCCCCACAGCAGGGTGCTGATGAGAATGACGATGATGATGAGGGCGCCACCCATTGTCGGAGTACCGGCTTTCGACAGGTGGCTCTGCGGACCATCCTCTCTCACTGTCTGGCCGATCTGGTACAAGCTCAGCTTGTCAATGACCCTCGGACCAATCAACAAAGAGATGCCGAGGGCGGTCACCACAGCCACCATGGTGCGGAAGGTCAGGTACTGGAACACCGAAAAGCCGCTAATGAATTCTGCCAGGTAGTTCGTGAGCCACAACAGCATCAGCCACGTCCTCCACTCAATGTGCGCGCGACGTCCCTATCGCTGTACGCGTATCGCCCGCCAGAAACTTCCTGATAGTCCTCGTGTCCCTTACCGGCGATAAGCACCACGTCACCCGCGACGCTCGCCGTTACCGCGCGCTGAATGGCATCCCGGCGGTCGATGCACTCGTGCACACAGCCCGTACCACCGAGCCCCGCGCGCATGTCATCGATGATGTGTGCCGGATCTTCGCTGCGCGGATTGTCGCTGGTCAGCCAGACGACATCCGCGCCGAGCTCTGCCGCACGCGCCATCTGAGGACGTTTGCCGCGATCGCGATCTCCTCCGCAACCGACCACGCAGATGAGCCGGCTGGTGCAATGCGGGCGCAGTGCCAGCAGCGCCTTGGTCAACGCATCCGGTGTGTGCGCGAAATCGACCACCAGCAGGGCGCCATCCCGGATGGGGAACTGTTCGAGGCGCCCCGGTACGGGAGTCAGCTTTTCGATCGCGCCCGCCAGCGCGTCGAGTGCCATCCCGGCATCTGCCAGAACACCGACCGCCGCCATGACATTCGTGGCACTAAAACACCCGAGTAGCGGTATCACTACATCGCGGCTGCCCCATGGGGTTTGCAGGCTGCCGCGCTGATGGGTGGCGTCGCCTCCATGGCGCACGAAGCGGATGTCACCATCCTCACCATAGGTCAGCACCCGGTCGCCGCGCGCCCTTAGCGCCTCCGCCAACCCGGCACCATAGTCATCATCACAGCAGATCACCGAACAACGCACGGACTGAAAGTCGAACAGGCGGCGCTTTGCTCGAGCATAGGCTTCGAAGTCTTCGTGATAGTCCAGATGATCGCGGGTGAGATTGGTGAACACCGCGACCTGGATGTGAACACCATCAAGGCGCCGTTGTTCGAGCGCGTGTGAACTCGCCTCGAGTGCTGCCCACGCACAGCCGTCTTCACGCAGTCGCGCCAGGCGCCGCTGCAGCGTACAAGCCACCTCGGTAGTCAACTGCGCGGATTTCAGGTCGGGCACCTGGCCCCAGCCAACGGTACCCATGTAGCCGCAGCGTCGCCCGCAGAGGCTGGCGAGTTCCGCGATGTGAAACGCAACCGATGTCTTGCCATTGGTGCCGGTCACCGCCGCGCAGGTCAAGTCGGCCGATGGATTTCCGTAAAAACGCGCCGCGAGTTCACCCCGCTTCGACCGCAGATTTTCGACCACCGCCAGGGGAACGCTCGCATCGACTTCACGTTCCGAGATAACGCACGCGGCCCCTGCGGCAACCGCCTCGGCCACGTAGAGATGCCCGTCGCTGACATCTCCCGCCACAGCGATGAAGGCGTCTCCCGCGCGAACCGCACGCGAATCCTCAACCAGGTCGTTGATCTGGGCGTCAGCGAGCAACGGATCTTCGAGCAGTTGGGCAAGCGTCATGCTCATACCGCCTCCGACCAGCTCGGCGGCACGCCGAGCAGCCGCAGTGCACGACCGGCAACTCTCGAGAACACCGGTGCCGCCACAGCACCGCCGCTAATCAACGAACGCTGCGGCTCGTTGATGATCACCACCATCACCACCCGCGGATCATCGATAGGAGCAATGCCGGCAAACAACGCCACGTGGCGCTCGTCAGAGTAGCCACCGGCACCGACCTTACGGGCCGTGCCGGTTTTCCCGCCCACACGGTAGCCGTCCACCCGGGCGCCGGGCGCGGTTCCGTCCGGCGCGGTCACCCCTTCGAGCATTTCGCGCACTTCGATGACCAGATGGGCATCGAACATGCGCTCCCCATCAGGAACTCGATTCTGCCGTACGATGGAGACCGGCAGCCGAATTCCGCCCGTGGCAATCGTGAGATAGGCGCGTGCGAGCTGCAGTGGCGTGACCGACAATCCATAACCGTATGCAAGCGTCACTCTCTCCAGAGGGCGCGAAAGTCCCTCATCCCGCAATGTGCCCGGCGTTTCACCAGGCAAGCCCGCACCGACGAAGTCGCCGAAACCCGCCCTGGCAAATACCCCGAACACGGCCTGCTTCTCCAGGTTGAGAGCGATGCGCGCAAAACCTACCTGGCTCGACTTTTTCAGTGCCTCGGCGAGGCTGATGATCCCCCGGTTGACGGGATCCTGGATGAGTTTGGGTCCGACGTTGAAATAACCGGGCCCGGTATCGATCAGCGTGTCGGAGGCGAACCGCCCCGACTCCAGTGCCGCAAGCACGGTGAACGGCTTTACCGTGGAACCCGGCTCGTAACTGTCGGTCACTGCCCGGTTGCGCATACGCGCGGAGTCGAGCACGTCGTTGGGGTTGTATGAGGGCTGATTTGCCAGCGCCAGAATCTCTCCTGTGTTCACGTCAAGCATCACAATCGAACCGGACGAGGCCTCATGCCCCTCGATTGCCGCTTTCAGCTCCCGGTAGGCCAGGTACTGCAGACGAAGGTCGATGCTCAATGCGATGTCTGAACCGAAGCGAGGCGCACTGCGGTAGTCCAGATCACGGATGTTGTTACCCTTGCGATCGCGCAGCACGACCTTTTCACCAGCGCTGCCTTTGAGCACGTGATCGTATGCCAGCTCGATTCCCTCCAGACCGATGTCGTCGACATCCGTCACGCCCACGACGTGGGCAACCGTCTCGGCGCCTGGATAATAACGGCGGTACTCGTTGATGAAATGCACACCCTCAATGTCCAATGCCCTGAGGCGCTCGCTTTCCGCCCAAGACACCTGGCGTTTCAGATAGGCGAATGATCGGTCGTGTTTGGCGTCCAACACGGCCCGCAACTCGCCCGCATTCGCACCCACGGCGTTCGCGACCTGTCCGAGTTGACTGTCCGATAGAGCATCGCGCCTCGGATCCGTCCACACGGCCACCACGGGCGTGCTGACTGCCAGAGGTTCGCCATGCCGGTCGTAGACCACGCCACGGTGAGACGGGATCTTTTCAACCCTGACCGAGCGCGCATCGCCCTGCTCCTGCAGGAAGTCGCGCTCAGTTGAGCCGAGGTAGATCACCCGGGCACTCAGAGCAACGCAGGTTCCCGCGAACAGGATTACCACCGTGTAGTGACGCCAGCGTTTCACCTGGTTCCTCGCCGGGATCCGCACACCGTTGGAACTCCTCATTGGGACAAAAGCTCCACGTGATCGGGAAACTGCATCGCGAGCTCCGTTTCAGCCAGTTGCTCAACGTTCTGGTAGGCAGCCAGAGCACTCCGCTCCAGCAACAGGCGGCTATGTTCCGCCATCAACTGATTCTGGGCTCGCCTCGTCTGTTCGAGCTCCGCATGCAGCGCGCGTACCTCGTGCACGGTTAGTGCGACCTCGACGCCCGTAAAAACCGCCGCGACCCCCACCGTGCCGGTGAATGCCAGAATCAGCGCCCGACTCAACTCAGCGCTCCTTCCAGGCGTTCGATGACACGTAACGTTGCGCTGCGCGCCCTGGGGTTATGCCTGCGCTCGCTTTCACCCGCGCGCACCGGACCTGCGACCACACGTCCAGGTACCTGCGTTTGCGTCACGGTGATCGGCAGTCGCCTGGGCATCGAGGCAGGTCGGCTCCAGTCTCGAAAGGTACGTTTGACGATGCGATCTTCCAGGGAGTGAAAGCTGATGACGGCCAGCCGTCCGCCTTCCTGCAGCGCACTGAACAACGTGAGCAAGCCGGTCTTCACCTGATCGAGCTCTGCATTGACCTGTATGCGTACCGCCTGAAACGTGCGGGTGGCTCCGTGCTTGCTCCCCCGATGTCGTGGTTGTGCACCAACCACGACCTGCGCCAGTTGTACCGTGCTGCTCAAAGGCCGAGCGGCGACGATGGCCCGCGCGATACGTCGCGCGTAGCGTTCTTCGCCATATTCCTTCAGCACTCTCCCGATCTCCTGTTCGTCGGCGCTGTTCAGCCACTGTGCCGCCGTGGTTCCGCGGCTCTGGTCCATGCGCATATCCAGCGGTCCATCGCCGGAAAAACTGAATCCCCGCTCCGCGCGATCGAGTTGCGGGGATGAAACACCCAAATCCATCATCGCGCCACGAATGCGTTCCATGCCCGCGCTCACAAGCGCTGCTCCGAGATCTTCGAACGAACCATGCACCGCAGTGATCCGCGTATCCCGGCCCGCGAGCTCCAGCGCCACCTGATATGCCTCGACGTCGCGATCTAGCACCAGCAGGCGGCTGTCTGCTGTCAGACGTTCCAGAAGCGCCGTACTGTGTCCGCCGCGTCCAAAAGTGGCGTCCACGAAGTCACCATGCGCCGATCCGTTCGTCCCCGTCAGCCACGACACCGTTTCATCGCGGAGCACCGGCTCGTGATCGCCATTCAAACCGACAATCCGGTAAACGCATCTCCATCTGTGGCGAGGCGTGAACGGGCCTGATCCAGCCAATCGTCCACGCCGCCGTTCCAGCTTTCCTCAGCCCAGATTTCGAGCTTATTGCCCTGCCCGGCCAGAATGAGCGTTTTCTGCAAACCCGCGAATTCCCTGAGTTTGGGTGGAATCAGCAGCCGCGAATTCGCGTCCAGCTCGATATCCGTGGCATGACCGATGAGTAGCCGCTGCAGCAATCGGGCATCCGGGTTGATATTGGGTAATCCCTCCAGCTTACGCTGGACGATCTCCCACTCGGGCAAGGGGTAGAGCAACAGGCATCGCTCGCGCATGTCGATAGTAAGTACCAACTTACCTTCGCAGCGCACGTCCACAGGGCCGCGCAGGCGCACGGGCAGGGCCATACGGCCCTTCGCATCCAGCTTGGCGCTGCTAATACCCCGGAACATGTCGGTTGAACCCCGTGAGCGCTCCTCCGCATCCGGCTCTGAGCCCGATCACACATGGCCATTACCCGATTTGCCTGGAGAGACCCACTTTTTCCCACTTTCTGCCAATTTACAACACTATGTCCGCGCACACCTGAAGGTGTCAACCGCAAATTCGTGTTAACTCACGGATTTATAAGGATTTTTGTGGATAACCTGTGGATAACCTGTTAATTCCCGAGCGGGTAGATTCATCTTCCTAGAATCTACATTAACTACAATATCTGTTTGTTATAACCGAAGGATTTTTTAGACTCTTTTCCCTGTAACGCGCTTGCACGCGTGACAGGGAAAAAAGAGCTGGCCGATAAGCCGGGTTCTGTCACCAGCAATGCCGGTGTAGCAGTCATTCATCTAGGGTCTTCGTCACCGAAAACCTCCAGCGACCTACCCGAATCCGGTGCGGGCCACACCGTTGGATTCCTATTTGGTCTTGCTCCGGGTGGGGTTTACCTAGCCGCAGTGTGTTGCCACCTGCGCGGTGCGCTCTTACCGCACCTTTTCACCCTTGCTCCGAACCGAGGTCCGGGGCGGTCTGTTTTCTGTGGCACTTTCCCTGGGGTCGCCCCCGGTGGACGTTATCCACCACCCTGCCCTGCGGAGCCCGGACTTTCCTCTCGCGCCGTGTCGAAACCCGTGCGCCAGCGACTGCCTGGCCAGCTCCCCGCCACCATCCTCCTGCGCGCAATCCGAGTCAAGTGCGCGAAAGTACCGCCGCCCGATCGTAGTACGTCGACCGGTTGCCGCCGCAGATCTGGGCCGTCATCCGCGCTGCCTTGGACGGCCCCACTTCCCGAACCAGCACGCTCAATACACGTTCCGCCTCCTCTGTGACGCCACCGTCTGCGCTGGCTGGCGCCAGTACGCAAACGAACTCCCCCCGCACCGCGTCGCGCGCTCGCAGACCGGCAAGCAGTTCCTTCGCGGTGCCGCATCGATAGTCCTCGAACTTCTTGGTCATTTCCCGACCTATCATCAACTCGCGCCCGGCATCCTGAGTCGCGATCGCTTCGAGCGTCGCCTCGATTCGGTGAGGCGCCTCGAAGAACACCGTAGTGGTTGCCGAGCCGAGAATGCGGCGCACAGAATCGTTGCGCGCCGCAGTCTTTGCAGGCAGAAAGCCCTCGAAACAGAATCTCGCCGCCGGAATCGGGCACACGGACAGTGCAGCCATTACCGAGGATGCACCCGGTATCGGTAACACCGTCATGCCTTCCGCGTGGCATGCGCTCACGAGATTGAAGCCCGGGTCGGATATCAGGGGTGTCCCCGCATCCGACACGAGGGCTGCATCGGCACCGTCGCGCAGAACTTCGAGCACGCGGGCCAGCGCTGCACGCTCATTATGATCATGCAGAGCAATCAGTCGTGTGCCGACGATGCCAAGGTGGGCTAACAGCGTACCGGTGCGTCTGGTATCCTCCGCCGCTATTGTCTGCACCCCGCGCAGGACATTGACCGCTCGTAAAGTGATGTCGTCGAGGTTTCCAATAGGGGTGGCCACGACGAAAAGATTCCCCAACATGGTTCAGATTCCAGGCAGCTCCGTGATAAACCAGCCATCCCACGCCCTATCCGGGTTGCTACCAGTAGGTTGGACCCGGTTTGCACGTGCCATAGCGGCAGCCGCCGTCATTCTCGCAATCTCGGCCTGCCAAAGCACGCCGTCTTCTACCGCTCCCGCGAAGGACTCCCATCAAGACACGTCCTCCGGGGTTCCGAGCAGCGATAGACTGCTGGTGCGCGCCGCCGGCCTGGTGCGCCTCGGTGACGCGCGTGCTGCTGCAGAACTGTTTCTACAGGCAGCAGCGCGCATGATCGAGCAAGGTCGGATGGAACTCGTACCGGACGTTTTGAATCGCGTTGATGTACATTCTCTGTCGGACGATGACGCCGCTCACTATACTCTGCTGCAACTGCAACTGGCGTTGTCAGAACATCGCATTCAGGACGCCCGGGCATTCGCAGACACGCTCTCGACCACTCCTTGGGCTGAACCCGGAGAACACTTCTGGCCGCTGCTGGCTGCTCTGTGCGAGGCGGAGCGCGATCACGCCTGCGTTGCCAACGCGTGGTTGCGAAGCGATGTGCCTGATGCGCAGCGCCAACAGGCACACGACAACGCATGGCACGCGATGGGGCAGGTGCCCCGGTCTACGTTGATTCGTTTAGCCGGGGCAGGCGATGCGCGCGCAGCCTGGCAACTGCGTTTGGCGCTCGGAACCGCATTCTCCACCGAAGAGCAGCGTGCTCGATGGCAAAGCTGGTCGGTGGCCTGGCCGAGCCACGGATTCGCGGCTATGCCTCCCTCCAGCGTCCGCGTCATGTTGGAATCGGCGTGGCAGCCACCCGTCATCGCCGTGATGGCGCCTTTCTCCGGCCGTCTGGCGCCCGCTGGTCGCGCCGTTCGCAACGGCTTCGCCTCGGCACTGATATCAGACAGTGCCGAGCTGAAACCGCAGGTGCTTTTTTACGATACCCAGACACATACCATCAGCGAGGCCTATGAACTGGCCCTGGCCGCGGGCGCACAGGTTCTGGTCGGTCCGCTGCAGAAAAGCAATCTCGAATTGCTGGCGGGGCTCGATCCAGACGTTCCCGTCGTCGGACTGAATGTACTGAAGACACCTCTTCGCGGCATCGTCCAGATCGGGCTCGCTATCGAAGACGAGGCCTGGGCACTAGTCGATCGCCTGCTGGCGGATGGCCATCGGACGCTGCTCGTCGTGCATACACAAGACGCCTGGTCCCGGCGAGCGGTGGGCATGCTGCTCGCGCAGTGGCCACATGAAATCGTGCGCGCTGGACTCGCCGATCTCAAAACCACGACCGAGTCCATCGGCGTGGCCATGCGTATCGAGGCGAGCCGTGCCCGCCGGGACGAACTGGCCGCATTGCTTGATGAGGAAATCGACTTCCTGCCACGCGCCCGCACCGACCTGGATGCGGTCACTGCATTCATCGGCGAAGCGGAAGCTGCAGCCATGGTCCCTGCGCTCAAGTTTCATTTTGCAGATCACCTACCAGTGTATGCGACCTCACAAGCCATTCGTTCCGCGGGCAGACGGCTACGGGACTATGAGGGATTTCGTGTCATAGAAGCACCGTTCACCCTGTATCCAGATGCCATGTACAGGGAGGCAAACCGCGCTTTCAGCCTGAACGATAGCCGATTCGCCGGATTGTTCGCGCTGGGGGTGGATGCCTATCGCCTGGCGAATAACGCTCAGCTCATACAGGCGGCCGCAACTGAAGGGTATGCCATCAACGGCAGTACCGGGACGCTCATCTCGGACGGACTGGGGCGCTTCCGCCGCACTCTGGATTGGGCCGTGGTCAGTAACGCGGCCCTGATCCCAGCCGCTGGATCCCACTGACCCGGGCTGCCGATCTCGGCCGCACCGCTGAGCGACATGCGGCCAATTACCTCAGGCGGGCCGGTCTGAGAATCGTCGAGCGCAACTATCAATGCCGTTTCGGCGAGATCGACCTGATCGCCTTGCACGAGCTCACTCTGGTGTTCGTCGAGGTACGCTTTCGCACGTCCTCGACGCAGTTCGCCAGTCCAGCAGAGAGTGTCGGCCCACACAAACGTCAACGACTCGCACGCGCCGCCGGCCACTATCTTTCCACACACCTCGCTCATGCCGGCAGACGATGCCGATTTGACGTACTCTGTATTACAAAGCCACACTACCGCATGCACGTGCAATGGATTCGCAACGCCTTTGATTCGGATGAATGATTCTTCCCAGCACCCGGCCTCCAGGTGGACACTCTTGTTACTCGCAGCGCTGTTCGGCCTTTCCGCATGCGCCACGTTCAGCGACGACCCGCGCGCCAGAACGCCAGGGCAGGTAATCGACGATGAGGCACTGGAAAATCTCATCACGCGTCAGATTCGTAACAGCGAAGCTAACTTCGATGGTTCGCACCTCGTCGTCGTCAGCTACAACGGCATCGTGCTCATAGCCGGCCAGGTGTCGAGTTTGGACCTCAAAACCACAGCCGAAAATATTGCGCGCGATATGGCCAAGGTGCGCAGTATCCACAACGAACTCGAGATCGGTGGACCGATTTCCTACTTCGCGAGGACGAACGACGGTTGGTTGACGTCCAAGGTCAAATCACGTCTGGCCGCGAGTGCCGAAGTGGATGCCGGCCAATTCAAAGTGGTTACCGAGAACGGTACGGTGTTTCTCATGGGGCTCACGGGTCGCGAACACGCCGATGCTGCTGTGGGGGTGGCAAGATCAGTGTACGGCGTTCAGAAAATCGTCAAGGTATTCGAATACCTTGACTGATCTCTTACTTGATCACCTTCAGGTGCGGGCCTGCCGGTGGTGAAGGGTCGTCCTCGGGTGCCGGATCACCGTCGGTCTTCGCGTTTTCCTCGTCCGCATCGAACATCATGCCCTCTCCCGTTTCCCGCGCGTAGATGGCAAGACAGGCGCTGACCGGCACGAGCACCTGACGCGCGACACCGCCGAAACGCCCCCCAAAAGACACCCACTCGTTTCCAAGATCGAGGTCCCTCACCGCAACGGGGGAGATGTTCAACACGATGCGCGCGTCTTCCACATACGAATCCGGCACGTCTACACCAGGCAGCGATGCGTCGATCAGCAGGTAGGGTGTATAGCCGGCATCTAGCGCCCACTCATGAAGTGCCCGTAAGAGGTACGGACGTTTGCTCGTACCTGGCATCGACGAGTCGCGTTACTCGCGCATCTCGAGTTCCACTTCGGTCAGCGACTCGCGGAACGATTCACGCTCGAAGATCATCTGCATGTACCTGGTCAGTGGGCGCGTGCTCTTCTCCGGCAGGGTGATGTCCACTTCCTTCAAGCGCCAGAGGATGGGCGCCACGCAGCAGTCGAGCAACGTGAACTCTTCGTTCATGAAAAACGGCTTTTCAGCGAAGATCGGGGCGACGCTGATGATGCTCTCGCGTAGTTCCTGACGCGCCCTCGTGATGACGGTTTCGCGGCCCTTACCTACCATGAGGATATCCAGGCGCTTGCTCCACTCGTTCTCCACACGCGTGATCCACAGGCGCGACAGTGCACGCTGCACCGGATAGACGGGTAGCAGCGGCGGATGCGGGAATCGCTCGTCGAGATACTCCATGATGACATTGGCCTCATAGAGCACGAGATCCCTGTCGAGCAGCGTCGGCAGTGTGTTGTATGGATTGATCTCCGCCAGGCCCTCCGGCTTGTTGGAGGGGTCGACATCGACGATATCGACGGTCACTCCCTTCTCGGCCAGCACCATTCTCACGCGGTGTGAATAGTGATCGCGCGCATCGGAGAAAAAGGTCATTGAAGATCTTCGCGTAACTAGGCTCATAGCTCGTTCTGTCTTTTTGTTAATGGTGTTTCGTGCGCCCACTTCGGACGCGAACCCGCCGGGTACGAGGCAACCCGCGCTTCAGGTTCTAGTGTACGTCCTTCCAGATTTCACGGTTCAAGAGATATGTGAAGACACCTAGAATGACGAGGAATAACAATACGTATATACCGAGGCGGTAGCGTTCAACGCGGCTCGGATCACCTACGTAGTGCAAAAAATTGGTTATATCACGTACCGCCTGATCGTACTCCGTCTCACTCAAACTTCCCGAGCCTTCCACCAGGAACAACTCACTACATTCTGTCGCATCATCGCACGCCTCGACCTGCAGACCCTGCAGGTCGGCCAACACGTGCGGCATACCGACGTTTGGAAAAACTCTGTTGTTCACGCCGAACGGCCGCGTTTCGTCGACATAGAACGTCTTGAGGTAATTGTACAGCCACTCGGGGTCGCGCACGCGAGTGATCATCGTTAGATCAGGTGGAGGCGCTCCGAACCACTTCTTCGCACCTTCCAGATCCATGGCAGTGGTCATCAGATCACCGACCTTCTGGTTCGTGAATATCAGTGATTCAAGAGCGATGTCGTGCGGAATGCCGAGATCATCCGCCGTGCGTTCGTAACGCTGAAACTGTAGCGAGTGACAACCGAGGCAGTAGTTGACGTACAGTCTAAATCCGCGTTGCATCGACGGCTGGTTCTGCAGTTCCGGCTCGAACGCCTCCATGTCCCAACCCGTCACCGAAGCAGCCAGGGCATGCGCGGGCGCGAACACCCAGAACAAAACGATTAGTGCATGTCCCGGTTTCACCATCGCTTTCATCACTGCACATCTCATCGCATCACCACGCGATCGGGGACCGGCTTGGTCTTCTCCACCCGCGTGTACCAGGGCATCAGCATGAAGTACGCGAAGTAGATGATCGTTCCGATCTGAGCCATGAGCGTAGCCGGCTTCGACGGTGCTATGGTGCCCAGATAGCCGAGCATGAAGAAACTCACGACAAATAGCGCAAGCATCATTTTCGACGCCATGCCTTTGTAGCGTATAGACTTCACGGGAGATCTGTCGAGCCACGGCAGCAATGCCGGCACCACGATGGCACCTGCCATCACCACGAATCCCCAGAACTTGGCGGGTACGCCGAACAGAGGATACGTCGCCGCTCGCAGCATCGCGTAGAAGGGGGTGTAGTACCACACCGGAGCGATGTGGTCCGGGGTCTTGAGTGGATTGGCCATTTCGAAGTTCGGTTTCTCGAGGAAGTAGCCGCCCATCTCCGGCACGAAGAACACCACCGCGCAGAATAAGAACAGGAACACGACGGTTGCGTGGATGTCGTGCGTGACGGTGTACGGCCAAAACGGAATACCGTCCAGCGGCACGCCATTTTCGTCCTTCAGCTTCTTGATTTCGATACCGTCGGGGCTACCCGAGCCAACGTGGTGGAGCGCCACGAAATGCACGAACACCAGCATCACCAATACCAATGGAAACGCCACGACGTGCAGTGCGAAGAAGCGGTTCAGCGTCACTTCCGACATCAGAAAGTCACCCCGCACCCAATCCATTAGATCGGGGCCGATGTAGGGAACGGCGCCCACCAGCGAAATGATTACCTGTCCCGCCCAGAAAGACATGTTGCCCCACGGCAACAGATAACCGAAAAAACCTTCCACGATGAGAACTGCGAAAATCACCATGCCGATCAACCACAACAACTCGCGTGGCTTCTGGTACGAGCCATACATCAGGCCACGAAACATGTGCAGGTAAACGACCACGAAAAAGGCTGATGCGCCCGTGGAGTGCAGGTAGCGCAACAGCCAGCCGTACTCGACGTCGCGCATGATGTACTCGACGGAGGCGAAGGCACCGTCCCCGCTCGGTACGTAGCTCATGGTCAGCCAGATGCCGGTCAGCAACTGGATGATCAGTACGATGGTGGCCAGCCAGCCCATGAAGTACCAGAAGTTGTGGTTCTTGGGCGCGTAGTACTTCGAGAGATGGTATTCCCAAGTTTCCGTGGCTGGGAAACGCTCATCCAGCCAAACCATGAACGAGGTGAACATCTGCGGGATCTTGCCCTGTTTCTGCTGCATCAGGCCCTCCCCTCTTCACCAATGACAATGAGCGTATCGGTCTCGAATCGATAGGGAGGCACCTCCAGGTTGTCCGGCGCCGGTACGCCCTTCACCACGCGGCCGGCCAGGTCGAATGATGAGCCGTGACAGGGGCAAAACCAGCCACCCTGCCAGTTTTCATTGAACGGCTGTGCCTTCACCTCGCCAAAGTACTTGGGTGAGCAGCCGAGATGGGTGCAGATTCCGATGTACACCCCGATTTCCGGGCGTTGTGAGCGCCAGGGATTCACCGCGTATTCCGGCTGCATCTCGACATTGGCAGAATCCGGATCGGCCAGTGCCCCGACATTTTGCTCCAGACGCGCCACCGCGCCGGCGTCGCGTAGGATGATGAAGATGGGTTTGCCTCTCCACGCCTGGATGGGACCGAGCATCTCCCCCGTCTTCAGTTTGCTGATATCGATCTTGATCGGTGCGCCCGCGGCACGCGCCTTTGCGCTCGGCATCCACGACTGTACGAACGGCACTGCCGCGCCTACCACCCCAACCCCGCCAACGGCCGAAGTGGCGCCGATGAGAAAATAGCGGCGCTTCTCGTTTACGACCGGCTCCACATCCGATTGTCCACTCGTCACGCCGCCAGTGACTGCTTCGTCACTCACGTTGCTGCTCCCTTGCTGTGCACACCACCACGCATGCGCGCATTGATGCCGTCGCGCCATTGGTGATACCACCAGGCAAAATGCATCCGGTGTGGAGTTGTTTCTTTGTTTACGGACTCGCCGTAACTAGGCCATGGTCCCCCGACCCCGGCGCACGCATATTACCACACAAGCGAACCCTCTGACTGGAAAAAGGCCAGCCCGAGACTGGAAGACGCCCAGTTAAAACTGGAAGACGCCCAGTTAACACTGGAAGACGCCCAGTTAACACTGGAAGACGCCCAGTTAACACTGGAAGACAACCAGACGGAAGTTCGTTCCGGGACGGACGAGATTGGTATCTTTATCGCTTGGAGAATTGAGGACGCTTACGTGCCTTACGCAATCCGACTTTCTTGCGCTCGACCTCACGCGCATCACGGGTCAGAAAACCCGCCTGCCGCATGGGGCCACGCAGCGTCTCGTCGTGATCAACCAGCGCACGCGCAATACCGTGTCGAATGGCACCGGCCTGACCGGAGCCGCCGCCACCGGCTACCGTGACGGTGACGTTCACACGATCGCCGAGTTCCGCCACCTCCAGCGGTTGGCGCACGATCATACGAGCCGTCTCGCGGCCGAAATACTCGTCGAGCGGCCGGCTGTTGACTTTGATCACGCCTGTGCCCGTCGTGACATACACTCGGGCGGTTGAGGTCTTGCGTCGGCCGGTGCCGTAATCCTGTTGACTTGCCACTACAACTCCAGGGGTTGCGGCTGCTGTGCAGCGTGCGGGTGTTCGGGTCCTGCATATACCTTCAGTTTACGGTACATGGCCCGGCCTAGCGGGTTCTTCGGCAGCATGCCTTTCACCGCGCTTTCGATGATGCGTTCCGGATGCGATTCGCGCAGTTGCTCAAGGCTGGTTTCCTTGAGGCCACCCGGATAACCGCTGTGCCGGTAGTACTTCTTCCGGGTTTCTTTATTGCCCGTCACGCGCACCTTATCCGCGTTGACCACGATAATGAAATCTCCGGTATCCACGTGCGGGGTGTACTCGGCTTTGTGTTTGCCACGCAGCCTGTGCGCCACCTCGGTTGCCAGACGGCCGAGTGTGCGGTTGTCGGCATCTACTACATACCAGGAATGCTGCACGTCCTGGGCACGCATGCTTACGGTTTTCATACGCCTCAGTAAGAGCCGGAAATTTGGGAGCGCGAATCTTATCGGAGCGTATTGGGCAATACAACCGTGTTTTGGGCCAAATTCCCCGCTCTCCCTCATGGCCGGTGCGATCGACCCAGATAGTCTCTCGATTGCATCTCCAGTAAACGGCTTACCGTACGTTCGAACTCGAACCGCAATCGGTCGCCGAGATATAGTTGCTCTATCTGAGCCTCGGCCGACACAATCAGCTTTACGTTACGGCCGTAGAATTCGTCGACCAGACTGATGAAGCGCCGTGCCGCGTCTTCGCGGCGGTATGTGAACTGGGGAACCCCGGATATCAGTACGGCGTGAAACACGCGTGCCAATTCTACATAGTCGATCTGGCTACGCGGCCCCTCGCAGAGGTCCGCGAAATCGAACCAGGCCACATCATCCGCCAGTCGCTTCACCCTTATGTCGCGGTGCTCCACCTCCAGCGATACGTCGTCTTCCGCCTCATCCGGTGCAAGCTGAGCGAAATAGCGTGTGAGTCCGGCCTCCGCTGCTGCATCGAGCGGTTGGTGATAGATCTCTGCTCTTTCCAATACGCGCAGGCGGTAGTCCGTCTCGCTGACGATTTCGCGCACGTCACAGTGCGTTTTCAACACCTCGATCACCGGCAGGAAACGCCGCCTCTGCAGACCTTTGGCATACAGTGCGTCGGGGGCGACGTTGGACGTCGCGACCAGAGTCACACCACGGGCAAATAGCGCATCGAGTAACTCACCGAGGATCATGGCATCGCCAATGTCGGAGACGAACAACTCATCGAAACACAGAACTTGCGTTTCCTCGGCAAAGTGATCCGCCACCCGCTCCAGTGGATTGGCGGTACCGGCCAGACCGGTCAGCTCATGATGCACACGCTGCATGAAACGATAGAAGTGTATCCGCAGCCGCTGCCCCGGCGGCAGACACTCGTAGAAAAGATCCATTAGCATGGTCTTGCCACGCCCGACGCCACCCCAGAGATACATCCCGCGTTCCGGCTGCGCCGGCGTGCGCCGCAGCCACTTCCACGCCTTGCCGAGTCGGCCCGAGTGCCCGCCCGCCACCAGACGCGCGAACAGATCCTCCAACTTCACCACCACTGAGGCCTGGCTCTCGTCTGTGCTGAGTTCCCCTCGCGCCAGCATACCCTGATAACGCCCGAGCGGAGTCTGATCGGAAGTCATTTGGTTCAAATAACACGGCTTTAAAAAACTAAGCGGCGCAATATAGCGAAAAGCAGCGTTCGATTCTGCCACCGCCGACCGCTGAGGCTGCGCATCCCGTCTTTTTTTGCCATGCTTGCCCGCCCGATGCACAGCGGTGTCAGCATGCGCGAACTCCTCCGGTATGTAGTCGTTCCTGCCACGGTCGGCGGACTCGTGGGTCTCGCCGTCATGCTGCTAACGACGAAAGAAAGCTATACCGACAAACCAGGATATGCCTCAGCCGTCCGGCGCGCCGCTCCTTCGGTCGTCAACATCTATTCCACTTCCGCCTCACACCGTATCTGCGAGAACCCCCGCTATCGCGACTGGTGCCGCGACAACGCCCGTATGCAGAACGCACTCGGATCCGGCGTCGTTGTGCGCGACGATGGCTACATCCTCACCAATAACCATGTCATCCAGGGTGCCAGCGAAATCCTCGTCGCCTTCACCAACGGGCAGGCGACGACCGCCCAGATCGTCGGCACGGATCCCGACACCGACCTCGCGGTGATCAAGGTGCAGGCTTCCGGTTTGCCGGTCATCCCCATTGCCGAGCGCACCACCGAGGTGGGCGACGTCGCGCTCGCCATCGGCAACCCCTTCGGCATCGGACAGACCGTTTCACAAGGCATCATCAGCGCCAAAGGGCGGGCGGCCATCACCCCCATGCCGCACGACGACTTCATCCAGACCGATGCAGCCATCAATCCCGGAAACTCGGGCGGTGCTCTGATCGATTCCTCCGGCGCGCTGATCGGCATCAATACGATGATGTACAGCCAGTCCGGGGGCTCGGAGGGCATCGGCTTTGCCATTCCGACTACTCTGGCGCTGGCCATCCTCGACGAAATCGTGGCTACCGGTCGCGTAACCCGTGGCTGGCTCGGCATCGAGCTCGCAGAAACCGTGCAATTCGATTCGGGCTTGGGGGTGCTTGTGACACGTGTACTCAACCGTGGACCGGCGTTCGATGCCGGGCTTCGAACCGGCGACGTCATTGTGGAGATCAATGATCGTCGGGTGGACAGTTCCTCGGTCGTCAGCCGCACCATCGCCGAGACCAATCCCGGCACCACGGTGACGCTCGACATCATGCGTGATGGACGATTCATGTCGCTAACTGCCAATTCGGGTCGCCGCCCGACTTTTTGAAACGCCCACCCGAGATCTTCGCGACTCTTGGCAAGGGCCGGCAGCCGCCTCCACGACTTCTCCACGTCGTTGTTTTAATTGAGTTTATCGAACCATTGAAGAGAGGGCTTCAGCTCTGATCCTCAAATCTCGCGCGTTGTACACAAACACTGGCTACGCGGTATCGTCGTCCGGCTGGTTGCTATCCAGCCCCCGCACCCGTACTTCGGCCGCCCTGGCGTGGGCCTCGAGGCCCTCGCCGCGCGCAAGCGTGGCCGACGTGCGGGCGAGGCGCTGCGCACCCCGTTCGGACAGGCCGATGAGCGAGCTCCGTTTCTGGAAGTCGTAGACTCCGAGCGGCGAGGAGAAACGCGCTGTGCCATAGGTCGGCAGAACGTGACTCGGGCCCGCGACATAGTCACCCATGACCTCCGGCGAGTGAGCACCGAGGAAGACCGCACCCGCGTTTTCCACAGCCTCGAGCAGAGTTGCCGGATCCTCTACCGCCAGTTCCAGATGCTCGGGAGCCACGCGATTGGCAATGTCCACCGCTTCCCCGAGTGAGACGGTTTTGATCAGCGCGCCGCGACGTTGCAGCGACGCCCGAATGGTGTCGGCACGATCGCGTTCGGCAAGCAGCGTATCCAGGCGTGTGGCGAGGGTATCCAGATACACCTCGTCCGGACACAACAGCAGACTCTGGGCGAGCGGGTCGTGTTCCGCCTGCGAGAACAGGTCCAATAGCAGCCAGTCCGGATCAGCACTTCCATCGGTGATGATCATCACTTCGCTGGGCCCTGCGATGATGTCGATCCCTACCACGCCGAATACCAGACGCTTGGCGGCTGCAACGTAGGCCCCGCCCGGCCCCAGGATCTTGTCAACGCGCGCAATGGTCGACGTCCCGTATGCGAGCGCGGCTACCGCCTGCGCCCCGCCGACGGCATAGGCTTCGGTTACTCCAGCCAGGTGCGCTGCGGCCAGCACCAGGGGATTGCGTTTACCGCCAGGAGTGGGATGTGTCATCACCACTTCCTTCACCCCCGCCACACGCGCAGGCAACACTGTCATCAGCACCGAAGAGGGGTAGGCAGCCTGCCCGCCGGGAACATAAACCCCCACGCGCCGGATGGGAGTGACCCGTTGTCCGAGCAGGTTGCCGTCGTCATCGATGAACTGCCACGACGATTCGAGCTGGCGTTCGTGAAACACGCGTATGCGCTCCGCCGCATGATCGAGTGCCGCGCGCTCCTCGTCCGGTAACTGCCCATAGGCGGCCTCACAATCCTCTGCGCTCATGAGTATCTCGTCCACCGAATGGCAGTCCTGTGCATCGAACCGGCGCGTGTACTCGAGTAGAGCCGCATCACCGTCGCGGCGCACGGCGGCGATGACCTCCTGAGCCACCGCACTCACTCCGTCGTCATTCTCGAAGTCGACCTCGATGAGCCCGGCGAGAATCGATTCAAACTTCGCCGAGGTACTATCCAGGCGCCGAATGCTCATCGCACCACCAGTTCCTTGAGGCGGCCGATCATGCCCTCGACCTCGTCGAACCGTGTTTTCATCGAGGCGCGATTGACGATAACCCGCGCACTGACCTCGGCAATCGTCTCAAGTGCGACGAGCCCGTTGGCCTTCAGCGTGTTGCCTGTATCGACGATATCCACGATGCAGTCGGCCAATCCCATCAGCGGTGCTATCTCCATCGCACCGGATAACGGAATCACCACCACCTGCCGGCCGACGCGAGCGAAATAATCCCGCGTGATGCGAACATATTTGCTCGCCACGCGCGTCACGCCCTGCGCATTGACCAACAAGCCATCGCGAATGTCGGACTCGCGCGCGGCGGTCATCAACCGGCAGCGACCGATGCCGAGATCCAAACGCTCGTAGTAAGCGGCCTGGGAGCCATATTCCATAAGCGTATCCTTACCCACGACACCGATGTCTGCCGCACCATACTCGACGTACGTGGGAACGTCCGAACCTCGCATGACAATCAGCTGGTGCGCACCGTCGCGGGTCGGGAACACCAGCTTGCGGCTGGTACTCATGTCTTCGGCCGGCGCCATGCCGATGGCATCCAGCATGGGCAGCATTTCCGTCAAAAGACGCCCCCGATTAAGAGCGATGGTCAGTCCCATGATCCCGTCCGTCTACCTATCTAGCTGACACCCGACGCACACTCGCGCCAAGCTGCCGCAGTTTCTCTTCGATGGTCTCGTATCCGCGATCGATATGATAAATGCGATCGATCAGCGTCTCTCCTTCGGCCGCGAGCGCAGCCACCACCAGTGAGAACGACGCTCGCAGATCGGTTGCCATCACGGGCGCGGCTTTCAACTTGTCCACGCCGGAAACGAGTGCGGTCGAGCGATCCACCAACCCGATGTTCGCACCCAGGCGATTGAGCTCCTGCACATGCATGAAGCGGTTCTCGAAAATGGTTTCCGTGATCCTGGCGCGACCTTCGGCAATGGCGTTCAGCGCCACGAACTGAGCCTGCATGTCCGTCGGGAAGCCGGGATAGGGTTGTGTCTCCACATCTACCGCTCGCGGCCTTCGACCGCGCATATCGAGCTCGATCCAGTCTTCGCCCACGTCGATGTCTGCACCAGCCTCCCGCAATTTGTCCAGCACCGCTCCCAGCAGCGACCCGTCGGTCGCGTTCAGGCGTACGTGCCCTCCTGTCGCTGCCGCTGCCACGAGATAGGTACCGGTCTCCACACGATCCGGCATCACGCGGAAGCGGCAACCATGCAACGATTCCACGCCCTCAATGGTGATGACCGGCGTCCCATGACCAGACACCCTGGCGCCCATGGCGTTGAGGAAGTTACCCAGATCGACGATTTCCGGTTCGCAGGCAGCGTTTGACAGCGTCGTAACCCCCCGCGCCAGACTCGCCGCCATCATCACGTTTTCCGTACCGCCCACCGTGACCACGTCGAACTGCACTGCGGCTCCCCGCAACCGGTCTTTGACGCGCCCCCGCACATAGCCGTCCACCACTTCGATCTGGGCACCGAGCGCGGCAAATCCCTTGATGTGCTGATCGACCGGCCGCGAGCCGATGGCGCACCCTCCGGGCAACGACACCTCCGCACGCCCGCAGCGCGCGAGCAGCGACCCCAGGACGAGAAATGATGCACGCATGGTTTTGACCATGTCGTAGGGGGCACGCAGATTGGTGAGATTTCGAGCATCCACCTCGACGCACATTTTCTCGTCCAGCACCACACCGGCACCCAGACAGCCCAACAATCCGATCATGGTGGTAATGTCGTGCAGGTGCGGCGCGTTGCCGATGGTCACGGGCTCATCGGCAAGCAACGTGGCCGCGAGTATCGGCAATGCCGCATTCTTGGCTCCGGAAATCCGCAAGCTTCCTTCCAGTGGCGTACCACCCGAGATGAGGAGTTTGTCCATGACTTACCGGGGGATTCAGGCGGGTGTGGAAGATCTGATGGTGACGGCGTGCAATCTGCCATCCGCGATCAGCTGATCGATACAGCCATAGACGAGCTGATGAGACTGTACGCGACTCATTCCCTCGAAGGCCGGACTCACCACGTTGATGAGTGCGCGATTGCCATCAAGTTCCACTCTCACGTCCACCACATCCATGGCGCCGCGAATCAGGTTGGTGATCTCTTCTTGCATAGTCTGGTCTGGGTCTTGTTTTGCGAACTCAGGGCCGGATCAGTCGCTTTCGTCATGCTCTGATGCATGGTCAACGATGTCATCCAACGCGCCGGATTCAAAAGGCAACACGGCACTCAGCCCCGAAAAGTCGATGATGTTACGCAAATCACGAGGCACGTCCACGAAAACTATGGAATTTCCCTGGAGATCAGCCTCCCGAAACCAGGCCAGCATCAAGCCCACGGTGACGCTGTTTGCGCCCTCGATGCGACCGAAGTTCACCGAAAGGCGGCCATTGTCGCGAATGAACTGCTCGCCGCTGGCACGTATCGCACCGAAGTTGTCGAAGTTCACGGCGCCGCCCACGTAGAGGCTGCCCCCGCTCTCGGAGAGTTCCCAGCCGCCGTTGTCCACTACGGCGGCACTCATGCCCGGTCACCGCTGCCTTCGGGCTCCGCCTCTGCATCTTCCTGCGATGCAGAGACCACTTTGCCCCATGCCTCGATTACCCGATCAAGATCTCCGTCGTAGGCCTTGTTGGATACGGCCGATTTAAACTGATTGCGGTACGTGAGGCCGATATTGATACCGTTGATGATGATGTTTCCCACCCGCCACTGCGCATCACCCCCGCGCTTCATAGAATAGATGACAGGGTAGATCTCTGCGGGGGAGAGCCTTATTTCCATCTTCACCAGTTCCCGATCGGGGCGTTGAGGGGGCTTGTTCGGCTCAAGCACGACTACTTCACCCTCGCGAAATTCGGTCAACGCCAGCGCATAGGTACGCACGAGTGCGGTTCGGAACGTATCGGAAAAGCGCGTTCGCTGCTCAGGGCTCGCATCCTTGTAGTGTTTCGACATGACACCGCGGGCAAACCCGTCGAAGTCCACTACCGGAGACAGCAGCCCCTCAACTTGCGAGAAGAAACGTTCGGGGTCTTCATCGACGTATTCGCGCGATGACTCGATGAGCAGGAGCACTTCCTTCGAGGTCGCTTCCACCACACCGTGCGCAGAACCCGGCTCACCGGCACCGGCTGCATACGAGGACCCCAACACCACCAAAGACAGAACCGTGCCTGCGATGAATTCCAGAGCCTTCATCAGGAAGCCCCCAGTCGCGTGACCAGATCGCCAATCAGATTTTCCAGCACGAGTGCACCCTGTGTATCCATGATTTCGTCTCCGTCCGCGAGCATGTCTTCATCCGCACCAGGCAGCAGGCTGATGTACCGCGCGCCCAGAATACCCTCGGTCAGGATGGCGGCGCCCGTATCCAGCGTGAGTTCCCCTGCCGTGCGTTCGATCTCCATGACCACCACCGCCTGACCGTATTCGACATCGACCAGAATGTCTGTGACGCGACCGATGGTAACACCCGCCATCGCCACCCTGGCCCGGGTTTTCAAGCCCGCCACATCGTCAAAACGGGCGGTGAGCGTGTAGCTGTCGCCCGACTGCGTGAGATTGATGCCGCTGACCCGAACGGCCAGAAACACGAGCGCCAGAATGCCAGCGAGCACGAACGCCCCCACACCTATCTCTATCGTTCTCATGCGCATCTCAATCGCCCTCCATGTTTCAGAACTCCTGCTTCATCGCTTTGCGTCTTACTGAAACTGTGCGTACATCGTCAGGGTCAGCAGGAAATCGACCGCGAGTATCATCACGGAGGAATAGACCACCGTGCGTGTAGTCGCGAGCCCTATGCCCTCCGCCGTAGGCAGACTATCGTACCCCTGAAACACCGCGATCCAGGTTACCAGCACGGCGAACACCACGCTCTTCAGCATGCCTTTGCCGATGTCTTCCCACAGTTCCACTACCTCGGTCATACCCGACCAGAAACCGCCGGGGTCCACGCCGAGCCATTCCACGCCCACCACCACACCGCCATAGATGGCCACCACGTTGAAGATGGCAGTGAGCATCGGCAGGCTGATCACACCAGCCCAGAGCCTGGGTGCTACCACCCGACGCAGCGGGTCCACGCCCATCATCTCCATGCTGGATAGTTGTTCGGTCGATTTCATCAAACCGATCTCTGCGGTAATCGCCGATCCCGCGCGCCCTGCGAACAGCAGCGCGGTCACCACGGGACCCAGTTCACGCAGCAACACTAGTGCCAATCCGACGCCGACCGCCTCCTGAGCGCCAAAGCGTGCGAGCTGGGTATAGAACTGCAACGCGAGCACTGAACCGATGCTGAACGCGGACAGAATGATGATGACAAGCGACAGAATGCCGAGGTTGTAGATCTGCCGTACCACCAGCGCCACGTCGCCCCGTCCAGGAAGGCCCCACAGCGCGATGGCGAACATGGTTGTGGCACGCCCGATACTCTGGATTCGGTCCAGCGCCCAGCGTCCCAATTGTCGAGTCAGCTTCAACATGGCCTAGTCTTATTGGCCCAGCACATCGAAAACGAAGTCGTCTGCCGGGTAGTGGAAGGGCACCGGACCGTCCGGCGAGCCGTGCATGAATTGACGCACCTTGGACGAGGTGTGGTCCTTCAGTTCAGCCGGGGTGCCCTCACCGACCACCGTGCCGTCAGCGATGATAAATATCTGATCGGCGATACTCACCGTCTCATGTATGTCATGAGAGACCAGCAGGCTGGTGATATCGAGCGCCTCGTTGAGACCCCGAATGAGCGTTAACAGTACGCCCATGGCAATCGGGTCCTGCCCGGTGAAGGGTTCGTCGTACATCACCAGCTGCGGGTCGAGTGCGATTGCCCGCGCGAGCGCTACCCTCCGCGACATCCCGCCCGAAAGCTGACTAGGGCGCAGATCGCGCGCACCTCGCAATCCCACCGCGTTCAGTTTCATAAGCACCAGATCCCGAATACTGTCCTCGGGCAGTGCGGTATGCACCCGCATGGGAAAGGCCACGTTCTCGAATACACTGAGATCCGTAAACAACGCCGACGACTGAAACAACATGCCAATCTCACGCCGCACCTCGAACAGCTGGCGCCGTGACATGCGCGCCACATCTCGCCCTCCCACCAGCACCTCGCCGCGATCAGGCTTCAGCTGACCGCCGATGATGCGAAGCAGAGTGGTCTTGCCCGTACCGCTTGGTCCCATGATTGCGGTGATCTTGCCTCGCTTTACGTTCATGGACAGGCCGTTGAAGATGGCCCGCTCACCGCGTGCAAAACTCAAGTTCCTAATCTCGATCAGATTACTGGCTGTCATTTGTTTTCTTTATGTGAGATCTACCCAAAATACAGGAGCGATGGATAACGACTCCGGCTTGCGCAAAAGCGCAAGGATACCGAGTGTTGGCGGAAGGATCACTTCCGTCTAAAGTGACCTCGCACACTGAAGAAGGTTCTGACCCTCGGCTCACATGTGGTGGTGGCTTCCCATACTCGCCCTCATCGGGGGCTTCATGGCACTCATATGGAGTGCAGACAAGTTCCTGTCGGGCGCGGCCAGCACCGCGCTGAATCTCGGCGTGTCCAAGATGCTCATCGGGCTCACCGTCGTCTCCGTGGGGACATCCGCTCCGGAAATCCTGGTAGCCCTCGCGGCGTCCCTGGAAGGCAAGCCGCTGCTCGCCGTGGGCAACGCCATTGGGTCGAACATCGCCAACATCGGCCTCGTGCTGGGCGCGACGGCGTTAATCGCGCCCCTGCCTTTTTCCCAGAAGGTGCTGCGAGCGGAACTCCCATGGCTGCTGGGCGCAACCCTGCTGGCGCTGGTGCTGCTGTTCGACCTGGAACTGGCGCTCTACGACGGCATGTTGCTGCTGGGGGGCTTGTGCGCAATCCTGTTCCTGCTCGTGCGCAATCAGTCTTCGGCACCGGAAAGCGTCGTCGAGTCGATTCCCGATGAGCTGGAAGAACTACCCGAGATGAGCACCACTGCCGGTATCTGGTGGCTGATCATCGGCCTCGCCATTCTCGTCGCCAGCGCCCGGCTGCTGGTGTGGGCGGCCACGGAGATCGCCTACCAGCTAGGCGTGAGTGAGTTGATCATCGGGCTGACCATCGTCGCGGTCGGCACCAGCCTGCCGGAACTGGCGGCAACAGTGGGATCGGCCATAAAAGGCCATCCCGATATCGCCATCGGCAACGTCGTGGGCTCAAACATACTGAACATCCTGGCTGTGCTCGCCGTGCCGGGTCTCATCGACACGACGGCCATCGAGGCAGCAGCCCTCTGGCGCGACTGCGGCATGATGCTGGCCCTCACTCTGATGCTGGCGTTGTTCGCCTACGGCATCAATTCCGTCCCCGTAATCACCCGCTTCGAGGGGCTCGTGATTCTGCTGGCCTGGATCGGGTACAACGCCATGCTCATGCAGCAGGCGGCCGCCTACGGCGGCTGAGTCCATGACTACCCCACCAACTGTCCTCGACGATGCCGGTATTCGTCAGAAAGCCGCCGCAATCCGTCTCGTGGTGTTCGACGTGGACGGCGTCCTGACCGACGGCCGCATAACCTACACGTCCGACGGACAGGAGATTAAGTCCTTCAACGTGCAGGACGGTGCCGCGCTCAAGCTGTTGATGAGCGCCGGTATCGAGGTAGCCATCATCACGGGGCGTAGCTCTGAAATGGTGCAACGCCGTGCCCGGGAGCTAGGTATCGCACACCTCTACCAGGGCAGCGAGGACAAGATCACGAGCTTTCAAACGCTGCTCGCACAACTGGATCTTGCACCCAGCCAGAGTGCGCATGTGGGAGACGACCTGCCGGATCTGGCGCTATTCGACCTGGTGTCGATGTCCGTCAGCGTGCCAAATGGCCACCCGGTCGTGCGCGAAGCGGCGGACTGGGTCACACAGACAGCGGGCGGCCAGGGAGTGGCGCGCGAGGTGTGCGAGATAGTGTTGCGGGCACAGGACAAATGGCCGTACGGCTGAGCCCATCCAACGCCTGCGTCTGCGCCAGGCAACTGTCGTGAAACGACTGGTCATCGCGGCGGTCGCCGTGGCGGCAGCGTTTGCCACCCTTCTCTCCATCGCACCATGGGACAGGCGTGGTCAGCTGAAGGAACTGCCACCATCCCTCGCCGAGGAACCCGATCTCTACATGCGCATGGCAACCATCGCCCAGCACCTTGAGGACGGCAGCTTGAAGTATCGACTTGCCTCCGAGGAAATTCGACACTTCGAATCCGACCAGGTCACGCGCCTGGTAGAGCCGGACCTCACACTCTACGCCGATCCCGAGCCCCCCTGGCGGGCCACCTCACGCCGCGGCACCATCGGCCAGCAGATGGGCCCCGAAGGCACGGAGGAAATCGTCAAACTGCGGGAACAGGTGCTGCTGGTGCAGACATTCGCGGGTGGCGAACAGATGACATTGCACTCACAAGCCCTCGACATCTTTCCCGACCGCCAATACGCCGAGTCAGATCATGATGTTATGATCGAGTCCACCATGGGCCGCTCCCGCTCCGCCGGGATCAAGAGCGACCTCAAATCCGGTTTAGTGAGTCTGTTTTCCAGTGAGACGCAACCTGTTCACACCGTCATCGAGTCCGGTAACCGTTGAGCCGGCAACCGCCACGCTGCGCGCCCTTACACTCGGGGCTTTGTTGCTACTGAACGGCACTGGCGCGCTGGCGCTGCCCGATGATGCTTCCCAGCCCATGCACATCGAGGCAGAGCAGGCGGAGATCGATCAGCACAAGCGTCAGTTCATATACACCGGCGAGGTGACCGTCAAACAGGGTACCCTGTCTGTGACGGCAGACCACATGGTCGTCGATTATGTGGAACGCGACAGCAAGCAGACGGTCACTCGCATCACGGCCACCGGAAACCCCGCCCATTACTCCCAGCAGCTCGAGGAAGATGAGGGCAGGGTATGGGCCAATGCCCGCAAGATTGTCTATCACACCGAGAACGAGAAGATCGATCTCAAAGGCAACGCTCATCTCACCCAGCTAGGCAACGAGATTTCCGGTGAAACGATCAACTACGACGTGACAGCCGGGCGTGTGGATGCGAGTTCCGGAACTGATGCACGCACCAAGATGATTCTCACACCCGCAAGCTCGGGCCAGAACGCCTCCAAAGAGTAGTGGCTACCCTCGAAGCACGCGGGCTGCACAAGACCTACGGCAGCAAGATCGCGGTCGCCGGCATCAGCCTGAAGGTTTCGAGCGGCGAGATCGTCGGCCTGCTCGGGTCGAATGGCGCGGGCAAGACGACCTGTTTCTACATGATCGTCGGCCTGCTCGCCGCGGACGACGGCGATATTCGGCTCGATGAGCGGCTTCTCACCGGCACACCGATGCACGTGCGCGCACGCGCCGGAATTGGCTATCTGCCGCAGGAGACCAGCGTCTTCCGCCGGTTGTCCTGTGAGGACAACCTGATGGCCATCCTGGAAATGCGCAACGACCTCGGCGCAGCCGAACGAGGTGCCGCCCTCGAGCAACTGTTGAAGGAATTCAATCTGACCGGCGTGCGCAAATCGCTGGGTGAGCGGCTCTCGGGCGGTGAGCGCCGCCGCCTCGAAATCGCCCGCGCACTCGCCAGCCAACCTCAGTTCATGCTGCTGGACGAACCGTTCGCAGGAGTCGATCCCATCTCGGTAGTCGACATCAAGAGTGAAATACGCGATCTGGCCCACCGCGGTATCGGTGTGCTGATTACCGATCACAACGTGCGAGAAACCCTGGACATCTGCCATCGGGCGTACATCGTGAACGAGGGGCACATGATCAAGGAGGGTCCCCCGGCCGACATCCTTGCGGACGAGACCGTTCGAAGCGTCTATTTGGGCCGCGCTTTCCGGTTGTAGCGGGTTGCAGACGTACGCCAGATGAAACCGTCGCTCACATTCAAGCTCGGCCAGCAACTGACCATGACGCCCCAGTTGCAGCAGGCCATCCGCTTGCTGCAACTGTCCGCACTCGATCTCGAACAGGAGATCCAGGACTCGTTGGAATCCAACCCCATGCTCGAACTCGAGCAAGAGGGCGCTGATGGCACCGACCCGGACAGCGGGCTCAAAACCGAGACCCCGGCGCCTGAGGAGCAGGAATTCCCACCCGACGACCCAAACGCAGAGGCCGCGTCGGATGCAACGGACAAGATTACCGCCGCGGAGGAACCTGTTGAGCTGGATACGCTGGATGAGCAGTTCGACCAGCCTATGCCGGAGGAACTACCCGTGGACAGCTCGTGGGAGGATGTCTACGAACCCCCGCTGCCCGTCAGCGCCGCAACGGATGACGACTGGACGCCGGCGGAAACTTCTTCCATTGAAGAAACGCTGCAGGACCACCTCGCATGGCAGCTCAACCTGACGCCGATGTCGGACACCGATCGGATGATCGGACTCGCCATCATCGATGCGATCAACACGGATGGCATGCTGGAGGCGAGCGTCGAGGAATTACTCACCGCGCTGAACACCGACACGGATCCCGAGATCGGCATCGAAGCCGATGAGATCGAAGCGGTGCTGAAGCGCATTCAACATTTCGACCCCATCGGAGTGGCGGCTCGCTCGATCGAAGAGTGCCTGTTGTTGCAACTCAATGGTCTTCCCGCGGACATACCCTGGCGTGAGGAGGCGATTGATCTGGTGCGCGATCACCTGGATCTGCTGGGTGCCAAGGACTTCAATCAGCTCAGGCGCCGCACGAAGCTCAACGAAAGGGAACTGGGGCGTATCGCGGCACTCATTCAGTCTCTGAACCCACGCCCAGGGTCCGCCTACGGTGGGGGGGCCGCGGACTACGTGATACCCGATGTGGTGGTGCGCAAGGATAGCGGGCGCTGGCTAGTGGAGCTCAATCGTGAAGTACGCTCGAGGCTGCGAATCAATGCGACTTACGCAAGCCTGGTGAAACGTGCGGACAACAGCGCCGACAACACCTATCTCAAGGACAACCTGGCTGAAGCTCGCTGGTTTCTCAAGAGTCTGGAGAGCCGGGATGAGACGCTGCTGAAGGTCGCGACGCGTATCGTGGAGGTGCAGCGAGGCTTTCTCGAATACGGCGAGGAAGCCATGAAACCCTTGATTCTGGCCGACATCGCCGAGGCCGTGGATATGCACGAGTCCACCATTTCGCGCGTCACCAACAATAAGTACATACGCACGCCACGCGGTATTTTCGAGCTCAAATACTTCTTTTCCAGCCACGTCGGCACCAGTTCTGGGGGCGAAGTCTCGAGCACCGCGATCCGCGCGCTAATCAAAAAGCTTACCGCTGAAGAAAACCCGAGAAAACCGTTGAGCGATAGCAAAATCGCGGCAATACTGGCACAACAAAACATAAAGGTCGCCAGGCGTACGGTGGCCAAGTATCGCGAGTCACTCGCCATACCGCCATCCAACGAAAGAAAGCAATTGGTCTAGAACGTCTGGTCTGAATGCAATCGACCCAGTTGGCCGCAACCTTGGAACAGCCTATGCAGTTGAGCATCTCCGGACACCATATCGACGTAACCGACGCCCTCAGGGATTTCGTCACGGGCAAACTGGAGAAGCTGGAAAGGCACTATGACCACATAACCAACGTGCACGTGGTGCTCAGCGTCGAGAAACTCGTACAGCGGGCCGAAGCGACAATGCACGTCAGCGGCAGGGAGCTATTCGCCAATGCAGAGTCCGACGATCTCTACGCGGCCATCGATCAGATGAGCGACAAGCTGGACCGACAGATTCTCAAGCACAAGGAAAAAGTGATTTCTCGGCATCACGGCAGAGGTTGAACAACCGCTGATCTCCCGTCCGGGATATCCGCCAGACAGACATCCGGTAGACAATAATGACCGACACGACCGGCATTCTCACTCTCGACTGTACATCCGCAGGTCTTCGCTGTCCGAATCGCAAGCGCGCCCTCCAGTTCGCGAGTGATTTACTCGCAGAACACCACCCGCAAGTATCCGCACACATTCTCTTCGACTCCCTGATGGAGAGGGAGCGGCTCGGCAGCACGGGCCTCGGTGAAGGTGTGGCCATTCCGCATTGCCGGCTCGAGGGCGCACCGATCATGGCGGCACTCATCGTTCTCGACGAAGCCGTCGATTTCGACGCTCCGGATGGCCAGCCAGTAGACCTCCTGTACGTGCTGGTCGTACCGCCAGAGGAGACTTCGGCGCACCTCGATATCCTCGCAACTCTCGCGGAGCTGTTCGGCGCGGATACCGACCGCAAGGCTCTGCGCAGTGCATCAGACGCCGCTGAACTCTACGATACGTTTGCCAACGCGATAGCCCGCAACCAGCACGTAAAGGCAGGATGAGGCTGATCATCATCAGCGGCCGCTCCGGCTCCGGAAAGAGCACGGCACTTCGTGCCCTCGAAGACGCGGGCTACAACAGCATCGACAACTTCCCGGCCGGGCTGCTGCGTTCGCTGGTCGAAAGCACCATGAACGATCCACTGCACAAAGACAGCAATCTCGCCGTCTGCATCGATGCCCGTAACCGCGAACTCGAGCGCCTGCCGGAGATCCTCACAACACTCAAAGAACTCGATATCACCTGTCAGCTGATCTACCTCGACGCAATGAGCCCACAGTTGGTGAAGCGTTTTAGCGAAACCCGCCGACGCCACCCGTTGACCAATCAGAGCACCGATCTGCGCCAGGCCATCGACGCAGAAGCGGCCCTGCTCGACGACATCGTCGACCTCGCAGACCTCGCCATCGACACCACTTCACTCACGGGAAATCAGCTCGTGGAGTTCATGCGTTCACGAGTCATCGAAGTGCAGGCGCCAGGACTCAGTCTGTTATTCCGGTCTTTCGGTTTCAAATACGGCGTACCGGTGGATGCGGACGTGGTATTCGACCTTCGCTGTCTGCCAAATCCCCACTGGGAGCAGGATCTGCGCCAGCTCACGGGTATCGATGCCCCGGTGGCAGATTATCTCACCAGCCAGCCGGAAGTGGACCAGATGTTCGACGACATCGCACGCTACCTCACGCACTGGCTGCCACGGTTCGAGCAGAACAATCGTATGTACATGACGGTGGCACTTGGGTGCACGGGCGGGCAGCACCGCAGTGTGTACATGGCCGAACGTCTCGGTGTGTACTTTCGCACGCACTGGAGTTCCGTGCAGGTGCGTCATCGGCAACTGACGCTTCCCCGATGAGGCAGGCGCGCGTCAAACTCGTCAATCGCCTGGGGCTGCATGCGAGGGCCGCGTCCAAACTGGTGAACCTCACCAAGACTTTCGAGAGCAAGATTCAACTCACCCACGAGGGGCAGGCCATCGATGCCAAGAGCATCATGAGCGTTCTGATGCTCGCCGCTCCCGTGGGCACCGAACTCGACCTCGGGGTAACTGGCTCCGATGAGGACGCCGCCTGCCTGGCGGTCGTCGAACTGGTGAACGACCGGTTCGGCGAAGATGAGTGACCGCAGTGACGAGTTTCAGGAGCACCTGAGCGACGTCATACGCTCATATGGCGAGGGTGCTTTCGGTGAAACTCGCTATCTGCTCGAATCCCTGAGCGCGCCCGATGTCGCCAATCTGCTGGAGTCGACGCCACCGAAGGTCCGGCGCGTGGTCTGGGATCTGCTCGACGAGGACACCGAGAACCGGGTACTGCAACACCTCGCGGAGGATGTACGGGCCGAGTTTCTCGAATCAATGGACACCGAACGACTCGTGGCGGCGGCCGACGAACTCGACACCGACGACTTCGCCGATCTGCTGCAGCAGTTGCCCGATGCCATTACGCAACGCGTGCTGTCTTCCCTCGATCAGGCGGAGCGCGCACGTCTCGAAACGGTACTGTCCTATCCCGAGGACACCGCCGGTGGCCTGATGAATACCGATGCGGTTACCGTGCGCCCGCGGTTGGCACTCGAAATCGTATTGCGCTATCTGCGTTTGCGCAAGGATCTGCCCGACACCACTGACGCCCTGATCGTGGTGAACTCGCGAGACGAATACGTGGGCATGCTGCCCGTCACCAAGGTACTGACGTCGGACCCGAGCGTCACCGTACGAGAGGTCATGGACACCGAGGCCGAAGCCATTGCAGTGGACACGCCGGATACGGAAGTGGCGAAACTGTTTTCGGAAGAAGACCTCGTCTCCGCACCGGTCGTGGACACCGCGGGGCGCCTGCTCGGCCGCATCACCATCGATGACGTAGTGGACGTCATCATCGAGGATGCCGACGAAGCGGTGCTGGCTCGCGCGGGTCTCGATCTCGACGAAGATACGTTCGCACCCATCGCCAAGTCCATGCGCCGCAGGGCCATATGGCTCGGCATCAACCTGATCACCGCTTTTCTGGCGGCGGCCGTGATCAACATCTTCGAGGAGACCATCGCCAGGGTCGTCGCACTCGCTGTCCTGATGCCTATCGTTGCGAGCATGGGAGGCGTGGCCGGAACGCAGACCCTCACGCTCGTCATTCGCGGTATCGCACTCGGTCAGGTAGGACGCGCCAATATCCTGTGGCTGTTGAACCGGGAGTTCATCGTGGCAACCCTCAACGGACTGCTCTGGGCCACGCTCGTCGCTGTGAGCGCGGCACTGGCGTTCCAGGACCAACTGCTCGGCGTGGTGATCGCCGTGGCGATGATCATCAACATCCTGGTAGCAGCGGTTGCCGGTAGCCTGTTACCAAGTATCCTCAACCGCGTGAACATCGACCCGGCTATAGCTGGTGGCGTGATCCTTACCACCATCACCGATGTCACCGGGTTCTTTGCCTTTCTGGGCCTCGCGAGCTGGGCATATGCGTGAAGCGGTTGTGTTTTCCCCCGAACGCCGTTTCCCGGTACCCTCTGCAGGCAGGGAGGCAGGTCCATGGCAGACGACCGCGAGCACGTCACTTATCGAGAGGCTGACACCGACTACTTCGATCGCCGCGGCCTGAACCGGTACGCGGGAGTGTTCTCACTCTGGGCGCTCGGCGTCGGCGCCGTGATATCCGGTGACTTCTCGGGCTGGAATCTGGGTGTCGGAATAGCCGGTTTCGGTGGTTTTCTGCTGGCCGTCGCCGTGATCACGGTCATGTACATCGGGCTATGCTTCTCCATCGCAGAGATGTCACCCGCACTACCCCACACCGGCGGCGCTTACTCTTTCGCCCGCACCGCCCTCGGGCCCTGGGGCGGCTACGTCACCGGCCTTGCGGAAAACATGGAGTACGTCATCACCACGGCGGTAGTGTGCTACTTCGCCGCGGCCTACCTGCAAAATATCTTCTCCACTCCCGATGCAGTGCAACCGCTGTGGTGGCTGGGACTGTATGTGGTGTTCGTCGGCATGAACGTGCTGGGCGTGGAAGCCTCGTTTCGTTTCGTCGTGGTCATCACCCTGATCGCGCTCGCAATACTTGCGCTGTTCTTCGTCAGCGCCATCCCCTACTTCGAGTGGGAGAATCTGTGGAACATCGAACCCGATCCCGGTCAGACGAGATTTCTGCCGAAAGGCGTGGGTGCGGTAGGCGCCGCCCTGCCGTTCGCGATCTGGCTGTACCTCGCCATCGAGCAACTGCCGCTCGCATCCGAGGAGTCGGTCAACGTGTCACGCGACATGCCGCGCGGCATGCTGTGGGGGCTCTCCACCCTCGTGGTCACCGGTGTGCTCGTCACTTTCCTCAACATGGGGATCGGCGGCGGAGCGGCTTACTTCGGCAGCGAGACAGAAGAACCTCTGCTCGACGGTCTCAAGATCACGCTGGGGGTCACCAGCGCGAAGCTGTTGGGCGTGGTTGCGGTGGCGGGGCTCATCGCGAGCTTCCACGCGATTATTTACGCCTACGGGCGCAACATCTACTCCCTGAGCCGGGCCGGCTACTTCCCAACCTGGCTGTCAGTCACACACCGCGAGCGCAAAACGCCGTATGTGGCCCTGATTTCGGGCGCGGTAGTGGGCTACGCTGTACTGATCGTGTTATTCGTCGCAGGCGACTCGGGCGCGTTCGGAGGAGTGATACTCAATATGGCCGTGTTCGGTGCGGTGATCGCCTACGCCATGCAGATGGCGGCTTATCTGGTCCTCAAAACACGCTACCCCGATATCCGTCGTCCATACGTCAGCCCGGTGGGAGCGCCCGGCGCCTGGGTCGCGCTCATCATCGCACTCACGACCCTCGTACTGCTGTTTCTGAATCCGGCCTTCCACCCCGGTGTACTCGGCGTCGCCATCTGGTTCATTGCCGGACTTGCCTACTTTGCTTTCTACGCCCGCCACCGCATGATCGCGTCACCGGAAGAAGCATTTGCACGCGCGCACTCCGCGCGCGCGCTGAGCGCGGCACAACGACCCGAGGAGACCTCTCATGAGCAATGAAGACGTGGATCTGCCGTCCGGCTTCGACTGGCGATCCATCACACCGGACGATTCACCCCTGACACCCATGGATGTGATGAGCAACGAGAGCTTGATTGCCCTCTCGAACGCCACGGTCGAACCTAATGGGCCTGCATACGATTTCTCGAGCCCGGTTTTCAATTTCAACGACGGGCGCGAGGTTGCGACCAACCGCCGCTTCAACCTGCTGGAGACGGCGCGGAAAAAACCAGTCGCACTGGTATTCGGCTCCTACACGTGACCTCCCTTTCGCGCTCAGTTGGGCGCACTGCATGACATGTGGGAACGCTGGGGCGACCGGATCGAGTTCATCGTGGTTTACATCCGCGAGGCTCATCCGGAGGAAGGTTGGGTAGTGAATCCCAACCGCGCGGCCGACATCCTCATCAACGACCCCGAGACGAACGAGGAACGTGTCGAGGTGGCCGCTTCGTGTGCAGTCAATCTGCAGATTCGCATGCCTGTGGTCGTCGACGATGTGGACGACGCCATCGCCAGCGCCTACGGGGCTTTGCCGGACCGGCTGTACCTGATTGATCGTGATGCAATAGTGACTTTCCAGGGTGATCCGGGGCCATGGGGTTTCGATCCGGCCGCACTCGAGAAGGCGATCGAAGCCACGTTGGATCGTAAACGGCCTCAACCATGATAACGGCGGGTGTGCGATGACGGGCCGGGAACATGAGCAAAAAAAACAGATCGTACGTACCGGACCCTTCGGCGATCTCATCGCCAGCGGCCTTAGAATCGGCGACATTCTGACTCTGGCAGGCCAGGTCGGGATCGATGATGAGGGAGCAACGATAGGTGTCGGCGATATCTGCGCCCAGACACGCCAGGCCTATCTGAACGTGCTCGAAGTATTGTCCGAATTCGGTGTGGCACCGGATCGCATAATGGATGAGACCTGGTTCGCCACCGACATTCAGGCCGTCATGGCGAACGTGGACGCGATGCTCGAAACGCGACTGGTGGAGCTGCCGGGCAGCACCACCCAGGACGTATCAAACACACTGGTATAAGTCGCCGGGTTGGTGGAACCGGACTTGCTGATCAAAACCAAGTGCATTGCTCACGCATGACATTTACTCCCCGGCCACCATCAGTTCTCCTACCAGCACGCTCGGTGTAGCGACGTTCAGACGCAGATCGACGTCGTCGCCTATGGCGACGAGGTTCTTCAGCATGTCCTTCAGATTGCCTGCTATGGTGACCTCGTCCACCGGGTAGCAGATCTCGCCGCCTTCCACCCAGAACCCAGAGGCACCGCGCGAGTAGTCTCCCGTGACACCATTGACCCCTTGGCCCATCAGCTCGGTGACGTACAAACCGTCGCCCATCCCCTCGAGCAGACTGGCAAACGGGCGCGCGTCTCCCCTCAATGAGACGTTGTGCACACCACCGGCGTTACCGGTGGTCTCAAGTTCCAGCTTGCGCGCCGAGTAACTCGACAACACGTAGTTCTCCACCACACCCTGCTCAACGAACGCCTTGCTCCAGGTGCCCACACCCTCACCATCGAACGCCGCACTTCCGAGACGCCCACTCAGGTGCGGTTCCTCCACCACAGTCAGGTCTTTAGCCATCACCGTTTGCCCCATCGAATCGAGCAGAAACGAAGCCTTGCGGTACAACGCTCCGCCACTGATCGCACCCAGCAGATGGCTGATAAGGCCACTCGCCATCTGTGGTGAAAACAGCACCGGATAAGAGCCCGTAGCGACCTTGCGCGGTGAGAGTCTCGCCACCGTGCGGCGCGCCGCTTCGATACCGACCGCCTCGGGTGCATCGAGTACATCGAAATCGCGGGCAACCGTGTACCAGTAGTCTCGCTGCATGCCGTTGTCGTCTTCGCCGATGAACACACAACTGGTACCGAAACGCGTGGCCAGATAGCTGCCGATAAAGCCATGCGAATTGCCGTACACGCGGCAGGACTGCTGGCTGGAGACCTGCACGCCGTCGGAGTTGCGAATGCGCTCATCATGTCCGAGCCCTGCCTTCTCGCACTCGAGCGCGATTTCAACGGCCTGATCGGTCGTCATCTCCATGGGATGATAGAGATCCAGATCCGGCAGCAGTGTCGCCATGCGCTCCGCATCCGCCAGTCCGCTGGCCGGGTCTTCCTGGGTATGGCGCGCGATGTCGAGCGCAGCCCTCACCGTATCGCTGATAGCCGCAATGGAGCTGTCGGAGGTGCTCGCAGAGCCCTTGCACTTGCCAACGTAAACGGCGATACCAAAACCGCGGTCCTGGTTGAACTCAACCGTCTCTATTTCCTCGTTGCGCACCGTGACCGCCAATCCCTCGTCCTGGGTCACGGACACCTCGGCCGCCGTGGCACCCTGCTTCTGCGCCTCACCGAGAATCTCACTCACCAGCGAGTTGAGTGTGTCTTCTTCACCACTCAGACCGCCCGTTGCGACTACATCATTCACCGTCATTCACCGCCGTTTCCGTTATCCGACCCGCAGAGCTTTTGCTACCCTTCAAATCCATGACCAATCCCGTCGAGAGACCCAGCAAGTCCGAACTCAAGCGCCGCTCACAGCAGCTCGTCCAACTAGGTCAGCGCCTGGCGGGCCTCAGCGCCGAGGCGCTCTCCACCATTCCGATGTCCGACGATCTCGCCGCCGCACTCACCGAAGGCGCTCGCATTACCTCCAATCCCGCCCGCAAACGCCATCGTCAGTATGTCGGGCATCTGATGCGCGAAGAAGACATCGACACCATCGAACAGGCGCTGGCCAATCTCGAGCGTACCAGTGCTGCCGCGCGGCACCAGTTTCATCAGACCGAACGTTGGCGCGACGCACTGCTGTCAGGCACTGCCAGCGTCGACGACTACATTGCCGAGCACCCGCTTGCTGATCGTTCCCGACTTCGCCGGATGGTGCACCGCGCCCGCACCGCTGCCGACGAGGCGGCCCGAAAGAAACTCGCCCGTACTCTGTTCCGCTGGCTGCGTGACGATTCCGGCCACTAACGGATCACCCGGTGCTGGTTCCGCCTACGATCACCTCGTCAATCTTGAGCGTCGGCTGACCCACGCCCACCGGCACCGACTGTCCGTCCTTACCACATACACCCACACCGTGGTCGATTTCCAGGTCGTTGCCGACCATGGACACGCGCCCCATTACTTCGGGCCCGTTGCCGATCAGAGTCGCGCCACGGATCGGGCGCGTCATCTTGCCACCTTCGATCAAATACGCCTCGGTTGCAGAGAACACGAAGCGCCCAGAGGTGATATCCACCTGCCCGCCGCCGAAATTCGCAGCAAACACACCCTTCTTGACACTCGCGATAATCTCTTCGGGATCGCTTTCGCCGGGACGCAGATATGTATTGGTCATACGCGGCATGGGCAGAGACGCATACGACTGCCGCCGACCATTACCCGTGGATATCGTGCCCATCAGTCGCGCGTTCAGTTTGTCCTGCATGTAACCTTGCAGGACACCCTTTTCGATAAGCACCGTCTCGCTGCTCGGCGTTCCCTCATCGTCCACCGTGAGTGATCCCCTGCGTCCGTCCATCGTGCCATCGTCGACCACTGTGCACAGCTCCGATGCGACAGGTTGCCCCACCTTACCCGCGAACGCGGAACTGCCTTTGTGATTGAAATCACCCTCCAGCCCGTGTCCGACGGCTTCATGCAGCAACACGCCGGGCCAACCAGGACCCAGCACCACGGTCATGGGTCCTGCCGGCGCAGCATCCGCCTCGAGGTTGACCAGCGCGGTGCGCACCGCTTCCCGAGCAAGCTCCTCTACCCAGTCATCGTCGAATCCCACCAGGCTGCGCCGCCCTCCGCCCCCTGCAAAACCACGTTCTCGACGGCCGTCGTGCTCGACGATCACCGATACATCCATCCTCACCAGTGGGCGGATGTCGCCTGCCAGCGTACCGTCCGTCGCTATAACGAGCACCGACTCATGGCTCGCAGCAAGCCTTACGTTCACTTCGTCCACCCGCTCGTCGGCCGTTCGTGCCGCATGGTCGGCACGCATCAGCAGCGCGACCTTGTCTTCACCGGAAAGCGTCGGCAACGGATCGAGCGCCGGGTAACGCGAGATGGCATCGCAGCGACGCCACGCACTCACGCTGCCCGCATCACCGCGCCCTGCAATGGTCCGCGCTGCGTCCGCCGCCTTGCCGAGTGCCGGCAGCAGAATGTCCTCCGCATACGCAAATCCGGTCTTTTCACCGCTGACCGCACGCACGCCCACACCTCGATCCACGCTGAAGCTACCTTCCTTGACGATGCCGTCCTCCAGCGCCCAGCTTTCCGATTTCTGGTTCTGGAAGAACACTTCTCCCATATCGATCGCGGGTCCGGCAAGCCGGTCTATCACCTTTTCCACGTCACTCTGATCAATGCCGGCCGGCGCCCACAGACGATCACGCGCACAGTCGAGGACACTACTCATCCATACCTGCCATCTCCATCACTGCATCTCCCAAGCTCATCTTCCTGCATCCATCTCCGCATTCTCCATCTCCGCGCCGAACATGCTGACGAACTCCACCTGAGGATCGGCGAGTTCGCCGGTGATGCGGTATTTGAAACTCGAAACCTGTTCCAGCGGTTTGCGCAGCACCCGCTCCCCTACCAGCACGCCCACTCCCAACAGCGGATTTGCCAGTCCCATGTACACCGCGTACCAGGGCAATCCCTTGCCGACCGGCAGTGTGAGAATCATCTCGCCATCAAGCGACTCATCCACGAGATTGACGGCACCACCAATCTGGAACTTCGATCCAGTGCCGTCTACCACCATGGGTTCGCGAAAGCGCATCACACCCGCATCGAAATCCACGGAGGCGCGGATGGTATCAAAGCTCACCCCTTTACCCACCACATCGGAGAAGTCGAAGGACAGACGCTTGGTGATGGCGGTGAAATTCAGGAGACTGAAGATCCGCAGGGCCCCGCTGCCGTCAGCCTCAAGAAAACGACCGTTGTCGGCACCGAATTCGAGGCTACCGGCCAGTCCCTCGATGGCGATGTTCAATGGAGAGCCCGGCCAGCTCAGAGCCGCTTCGATGCTGGCCTGCTCGGACTCGAGACTCGGTGCATACCCCCATTGCGGCAGCACATCCGCCAGGTCACCCATCGATAGCCGAACCTCACCGCTGGATCGATTGTGCGAGGCGTCCCACCACAGGCCGCCGGGTGAGGTCAGATCGACGCCCTTGAGCTTTGCTGCTATATCGGTGAACGCCACACCGCTCTCTTTTGGCTCGACAGCGAACGACCAACTGCCGAGGTGATCCTCACCGACGATTGCTTCGGCGATGGTGACATCAGCGCGCGGCAGGGTTGCCATGGTGTGAGGATGCAACGGATCCTCGCCGGCCGACACCTCCCCTCCCGCGCTCAGCGGAGAAACCCCTCCAGCCTGTTCTTCCGGCGCGTATCCAGGCAGGCGAACGTGTTTCAGGTCCAATAACAGCGGGCCCGAATCCGGGTTGGTGAGCTCCCCTGCAGCCATATCGCTGTCGAAAGCAAGGTAAGCAGCCTCACTGCGCCGCTCGCCATCCACCCTCATGTCAGGAACGGGTGTATCTCCTATGACCAGTTCACCGAGCCGTACGTTGCGCAGCCGCCAGTTCACCGGTCGATCGCCCACCTGTTCCGTGATCGCCACGAACTCTTCCAGATCAACACGTTCCAGTTCTCCCGATACGACGACTACGCTCGCGTCGCTAGCAACCATGGGATGCGCCACTCCGAGCCCCACCGAACCCCGGACCGGCGCTCCGTCCAGATGCAGCCATCCGTTCACATCGCCATACTCGAATCGCAGGGCCGTGTATTCGTCCAGGAACTGCAGGTTCATACTGCTCTGGCGCGCAGCGCGTGCCGTTTTTCCGAGCAGTGCCGGTAGCTCCACCCCTACTCCAGCCAGGTCGGTATTGATCCTGACCTCCACACCCGGGCCATCGGGCGTAATGCTCAGCTCGGCCTGGTAGTCGAACGTGCCGGTCACGAACGGCCAGCCACGCATGTCGGCGAGGTGCCAGGCCACATCCGGACTGGCCCGGCCCGTGGCAGAAAATCGAACCGAGTGTTCATCCGAGACGATGAAGGTCTGGATGGGATAACCCAGCAACGTCCCGTTCACCTCATGGCTGGTGAGCAGCCTCGGGTAGCGAAAGCCGATCTCCCCGGTCAATCCCTCGAGTGGCATGCGCCATTCGGGCATATGCAGCCCGATCCCTTCCAACGACACCATGAGATCGGCATCGAGGCTCACAGATGCACGATCTTTGTTGAGCGGAATCACGAGCACACCACGCAGCACAGCAGGCCCCGAGGCACTCCACTCCTGCGTAACGAAGGGCATGGTCTGTGCTAACGGCGATTGCCGGATGAAATCGAGCCCGGCACCCGCATCAAATTGGGTATCGAGTTCCACTTCGAGCCACGCGCCATTGTCGTGTAACCGCACCTCGCCACCTCTAAGCACCGCACCGAGGCTGTGACCGTCTCGTACGGTCATTGTTCCCCGCCGTCCGCTGAGCGAGAGGTGCCCCGACACTTCGCTTGCCAGGGGCCAGTCCGGGTGGTAACTGACGGTCGCTTGCTCGGCGGCCGCATCGAGCGCGAAACGCCGTGTGAAGGCGGGACTTCCCGCCTTCACACGACCGTGAAAGGCAAAAGTGATGTCCGACAGCCGCCCCTTGCGTGGTCCGTCCGCCAACCAGCGCGTCACCGCCTCCGGCAGCTTGTATGGCACGTAGGTCTTGGCCTGGGCTACGCTCGCTTGATCGACGGCGATCAGGAGCGAGAGTCTCGTCTCATCACGCTGCGGTGGTCGAACCAGCGCCAAACTACCCGCGGCATGCGTCGTTCCGCGAACCACCGCGAACGCCGGGGCCCGGATACCGATGTAGCCATTACCAAACCAGATATCCAGCATGCCCTGCGCCTGCTCGATATCCCAGTCGTCTCTGAAGGTGGCGGGAAATCCCAACTGGAGGTCAGTGGCATTGACGCTCAGCCGCAGCCCGTGTTCGTACCCGACCACCTCGGTGCTGGCATTGCGAGTAAACGGAATGCCCCGATGCCCATCCAGCGCGATATCGGCCACGGTCGCAGCGTACGCCAGTTCCCCGGTACCGACGAACCCCCTCAGATTCAGGAGCTTGCCGCCCGGATTGAGGCTGACCAGCCACTCGTGCCCTTTCTCCATACCTCTCAGTGCATTCGTGAGCGCATGCCGAATCTCACCCACCTTGGCCATCGTCAGTTCACGCATCCATAACTGGACGCCCGCCCGCGAGCCCTCGAAGAAGATCGATGCAAACTCGACAGCCTCATCGTCGACCCTCCATTGCAACCTGTCGATCTCGCCATGGTGTATATCGCCTTCGGAACGCACGCCCGCGGCGAGCACCGCCGAGGTTCTCACGCCGTCCGGCAGGGCAACGTCCAGCACCCCGATCTCGCCGCTGCCGCCGCCAATGCCTCCCCGCGCCGACCAGTCAGCCCGCACCGACACCCTCGGCACCAGGATCGCATCGTCCCGTCCCGGCCAATCGAATAAACCGCCCGGTAGCGCGACCTCGCCTTTCGCCCAAAGTCTTTCCCAACCCTCGTCCACCCCCCACAGTGGGTCGGAACGCCGCCACACGACAGCCAGCACGCACTCGTCACACGCACGGCTACTAAGGTTCAGATCCGCGCCGTGATAGCCACCGCGATTGACCGCCTTGACCTCGATGTCCACAACACTATCAGGCCGCTCAACCACCATGACGCGACCACGCAGCCGCAGTTCATCGCTATGATTGATAATCGGCCAGACATCGACCCTCGATGCGCCCCTTTGCATACCGGCCAACCACCAGCCCCTTTCCGTACGCTCCAGCGCAACCAGTGCGTCGTCTACCTCAGCGTGCTGCAGAACCAGATGACCACGGCCCAGACTCTCTAGCCAGTCCAGCTCGACATGCGCTCGACGCACGAAGCCAGCCGGAAAGGTGATCTCCGCTGCGTGTATGACTGGGTTCAGGCCCCGCCAGGAACCGCTCAGCCCACGCACACTAACATGTTGCGTTGCCAGGATCTCATTGACCGCGGGCTCCAGCCGATAGGCCAGCGCCATGCCGATGCGCCCTGTAATCTGGAGCACCGCCAGCACGACCAGTACGAAGGTGGTGAAGGCGAATGCCGGACGCAGGATCAGGCGATGCATTACGCGACTTCTCCTGGGCGAGCGCCTCTCAGCGCCGCGCGTCCTGGATCACGACCACATCGAACTGGCCGGGACCGTAGCTCGGCTCAACCTGAATCCTGACATCGCGATTGATGCTGTGCGAAAGCGCGGCCAGCTGTTCTGCATCTTCATCGAGCAGCCGATCCACAACGTCTTCGGGAACGCGAATGAGGTATTCGCCGTTTTCGTCACAACCGCGGCGCCGCGCATCCTGAAGTATCGCGCGGAACACTTCGATGCAGGTACTCTCGCTGGTCTTCACGGTTCCCACCCCATCGCACACCTGGCACGGCTCGCAAAACTGTTGCGCCAGACTTTCGCGCGTACGTTTGCGGCTCATCTGCACGAGCCCCAGCGATGAAAATCCTTCCAGATGTATGCGTGCCGGATCCAGATCACAGGCTTTCTCGAGCGTTCTCAACACCTGTCGCTGATGCTCCACATCCGCCATGTCGATGAAGTCTATGACGATGATGCCGCCGAGGTTTCTGAGCCTGAGCTGGCGTGGGATCATGCCCGCCGCTTCCAGGTTGGTGCGAAACACCGTCTCCTCAAGATTGTGCGATCCGAGAAAACTACCCGTATTGACGTCTATCGTGGTCATCGCCTCGGTCTGCTCCACAATCAGATAACCGCCACATTTCATGGCCACCCTGGGTTCCAGTGCCCTGGCCACCTCTTCTTCTATGGAGTAGCGCTCGAACAACGGCCGTTCGTCATCGTAGTGCGACACCCGCTCGCTGAACTCCGGCACGAACTGATCGACGAACTCACGCACACGCTCGTGTGTGGATTCATCGTCGATGTGTATCTTCTCGAGCCCCGGGTGAGCAAGATCGCGCACCATGCGAATATGCAGGGGAAGTTCTTCGTAAACGAGCGCTGGACAGCCGTAGCGGGCGCGGTTTTCGAGAATTCGATCCCACATGCGAATCAGCACGTTGATGTCGCGTCGAATCGTGTCCTCATCGATACCCTCAACCGCGGTTCGCGCAATGAACCCCATATGCACATTCTCATCGCGGCGTGTCGCTTCGACGACGCGTACCAACCGCTCTCGCTCGACGTCGTTGCCCACCTTCTGCGAGATGCCTATGTGGTCGTTGAATGGCATCAGCACCATGTAGCGCGAGGCAATGGAGAGCCTTGTGGTCAGTCTCGCGCCTTTGTTGCCGATGGGATCCTTGATGACCTGCACCAGCAGTTCCTGACCATCGCGCAGGAGGCTGCGGATATCCGGCAACTTCTCCGGGCTGCCGTCTTCGGAGCGCACGGCACGCTGATCGACGATATCACGCACGTGCAGGAATCCGGGGCGTGCGAGGCCGACGTTTACGAATGCAGCCTGCATGCCGGGTATGATGCGTTCTACTTTACCAATGTGGATGTTGCCGGTGAAACTGTAGCCGGCCGCGCGCTCAATGTGGATCTCGTGAAGTACGTTCTGGCCGACCACGGCCACGCGCGTCTCGAATTGACTGACGTTGATGAGTAACTCTTCGGACATCAAAAAGAACCTCTGACTCTTTAGTAACGCCGTAATGGCCACCGTGGCTCATTTTCCTTAGTCCCCGCTGAACGTAGGGTTAACCTACACAGGGTGCCAATGGTCCACGGCCGACGCACGATGCGCCCGGCAACGGTCATCGGTATTGCTTGCGGGTCAACGATCACGCCACGTGTCGAACTGAAAAGCCCTGAGCAACTCCTCCGTTTCACTCAGCGGCAACCCGACGACGGCGCTATAACTCCCCGCGATCCTGTCGGCAAATATACCCCCAATACCCTGAATACCATAACTGCCGGCCTTGTCCGAACCCTCACCCGTGTTCCAGTAGCGCACCAGCGTCTGTCGATCGACTTCCCGAAAACGCACCTCCGTGGTCACCACCCTGCGACGCAACGTCTGCCCGTCGGTCACGCACACACCAGTGATCACCTCATGAGTGCGTCCCGACAACAGCAGCAACGCATCGACTGCTTCCTTTTGACAACACGGTTTGCCGAGAATTTCATCATCACACACCACCGCCGTGTCCGCGCCGATGACGAGGGCCCCTGGCACAGACGAGGCGCGCGCCTTTGCCTCGGCCAACCTCGAGACATAGGCCCGCGGTGACTCTCCGGCGAACCGGGTCTCATCCACATTCGCGCTCATGACCTCGAAACGCAGACCCATCTGCCGCAACAGCTCCGACCGGCGAGGCGAGGCGGAGGCCAGAATGAGACGCACCGGCTTCACTCCACGCGGATACGGACTCTCGCTCGCGTGAGCACTTCGGCAAGCAGCGGCCATAGCGCCGCACTCACCAATCCCGGCACGAACAGAACCCAGGAAAAGGCAGCAACCGCTGCAATGTTGTGCACGGCCAGACGCAATAGATCACCAGCCCACATGAGCACCATTACCACCGCTGCCTGTTGCACCACTGAATACATACGCAGCCGCTCGTGGAAACTCCATGCGATGTAGGTAACCGTTGCCAGAATCAGACCGTTCAGGCCCAGCGGTTCGGCCAGGATGATGTCCACCAGAAATCCGAGAATCCATGCGCTGATCAGCCCGATCCTGTGCGGCAGCTCCTTCACCCAGAACAGCATCACCATGATCATCCAGCCCGGGCGCAGCCAGTCGAGCCACTCGGGCCAGTCGAGCGGCGCACGCGCGGCACTCAGCACCAGCGCCGCCAGGAGCGTCACCAGGACGAACCACCCTCCCCGAGCCGGGTTCATGGTTCAGTCTCCGCGGCAGGCTCATCCACGATGTTCGCTTCCGCCGTGAGATCGGTTTGCGGCGCGAAAATCACCAGCAGATGGCGCATACGGTCGAGCGTTGCGGCCGGCCGCACCGTCACCACTGCAAAAGCGCGCGCCGGATCGACCACCGCGGAGTCCACCCGACCCACCGGATAGCCGCGCGGGAAACGCCCCCCGAGTCCCGAGCTGATGAGCAGATCACCCTCCCGGACATCCGCCGTAACTGGCACGCCCTCCAGTTCCAGCAGATCTGCCGACCCGGTGCCACCGGCGATACTGCGGGTGCCGTTACGATTTACTTCCACCGGCACAGCATGCGTTGGATCGGTGATCAACAGCACGCCGCTGGTGTATCTGGACGTTTCCACAATCTGGCCCACCAGCCCTTCTGCGTCGATCACCGCCTGCCCGAGTTCTACGCCTGCGTCCGATCCCTTGTCGATGACTACCTGATGGCTATTCGCACCCGGCACTACACCTACCAGTTCTGCAATCAGAACGTCTGCCGGCAACCGGGCCCGGCTGCCGAGCAGTTCCCGCATGCGATCATTTTCGGCTTGCAGCGCTATGTATTGCTGGGTGATATGAGACAGCTCTAGTACGCGCCGTTCCAGATCGCGATTGCGTTCGAGAAGGCTGTCGTGCGTCGCGACCAACTCGCCAACTTCTCCGCTGAGCAGGTAGGGTGTCTCCGCGATGAAAACAACCGGGCTGACAATGGTCGCTATCGCGCCGCGCACCGGTTCCAGGAAACGCGTCGTCATCTCCAGTGCCATGAGCAGCACAGACACTATGGCGAGGCCGGTGAGTAGGTACCCGGTTCCCGATTCGCGTACGAAAATCGCCTTAATGCCCAGCTCCTGACGACGGCCACCAGGCGTGGCCGCTCTCGGTCACATGTTGTCTCGCCCGCCCACCCGTTGTCGCACCGCTTCGATCCGCAATCGCTACTCGGTCGAAAGGAGATCTGCGTTGCCCGCGGCGTCCATCAGCTCCAGCGCCTTGCCGCCACCTCGCGCCACACAGGTCAGCGGGTCTTCCGCTATGATCACCGGAAGCCCCGTTTCTTCGGCCAGCAACACGTCCAGGTCACGCAACAGCGCCCCTCCTCCGGTCAACACCAGTCCGGTTTCGGCTATGTCCGACGCCAGTTCCGGCGGACATTGTTCCAAGGCACCCTTCACCGCCTGCACGATCATCGACAGGGGTTCCTGCAGCGCCTCCAGAATCTCGTTGCTGTTCAGCGTGAAGCCGCGCGGAATACCTTCCGCGAGATTACGTCCGCGCACGTCTATCTCACGCACTTCTTTCTGCGGATACGCAGCGCCTATCTCCTGTTTGATCCGCTCTGCCGTTGCCTCACCGATGAGGCTTCCCTGAGTGCGGCGCACATAGGCGACAATGGCCTCGTCGAAGCGATCTCCACCGACGCGTACGGTATCGGACAGCACCACGCCGTTGAGTGAGATGATGGCAATCTCCGTCGTACCACCGCCGATATCGACAACCATGGTACCGACCGCTTCCTGAACAGGCAGGCCCGCGCCGATGGCAGCCGCCATTGGTTCTTCGAGCAGCCGCACATCCCGCGCTCCGGCGGACAGTGCACTCTCACGGATGGCCCGCCGCTCTACTTCCGTCGATTTGCACGGCACACATACCAACACGCGCGGGCTGGGACGAATGAAAGAATTCTCGTGCACCTTGCTGATGAAGTACTTGAGCATCTTCTCGGTCACCAGAAAATCCGCGATCACGCCGTCCTTCAATGGTCTGATGGCCGTGATGTTGCCCGGTGTACGTCCGAGCATGCGCTTCGCATCCAGTCCAACCGCCGCCACACTCTTCTGGGTGCCTTGCACGCGTATCGCAACCACCGAAGGCTCATTCAAGACGATGCCCTGATCGCGAACATATATGAGGGTATTGGCCGTGCCGAGATCGATCGATAGATCTCGTGAAAACAGACCGCGAATGTTCTTGAACATCTAGAATCCCGGTAGATGCTTTTTGCGCCCGGCAGAGAGCTCCGACCGGCGCGCATTCTGCGTGCGGCGCTACTCTAGCAACCGACCCAGCGTGCGGCAACAGATACAGCGACAAAGCACCCACTACCGGCCATCGCGACCGCCCGACACGCCTTCTTTCGCAGCACCCTTTGAAACCTCCGCTTAGCCATGGGCGCACAAACGCAGGTAAAATGAGCGTATGGACAAATTGAACATCACTCACCTGGCGAAACTCTCACAGCTGGCGCTCTCGGACAGTGAACGGGCGCACGTAGAGCAAGACCTGGCGCATATCATCGACATGGTCGATCACATGGCGTCTGTCGATACGAACTCGGTTGAACCACTGGCGCACCCGCTGGACGCGGTTCAGCGCCTGCGCCCCGACGAAGTCACCGAGGAGGTCAATCGCAACAGATTCCAGCGCGGCGCACCCGCCACGGAGGCCGGTCTGTATCTGGTCCCGAGAGTGATCGAGTGATTTTCCCGGGCATTCGCGATATCGCCGCCGCGCTCGACCGTGGCGACTACTCAGTGCGTGAACTCACCGAGCAATGCCTGTCCGATGCTCGCACCGCGAACGAACGACTCAACTGCCTGATCACCATTGCCGATGAGCGCGCACTAGCTCAAGCCGACGCAATCGACAGGGCACGCGCGCGGGGCGATACCGGCACGCTGGCCGGGGTTCCACTGGTGCACAAAGACATCTACTGCACCGAAGGCCTCCCGACGACCTGCGCATCGCGCATGCTCGCAAACTTTACGGCGCCCTACAGCGCCACCGTCGTGGAGCGCCTCGACGCAGCCGGCATGGTGACGTTCGCCAAGGCGAACCTCGATGAGTTCGCCATGGGTTCATCCAATGAGAACAGCCACTTCGGCGCCGTTGCCAATCCATGGGACACTGACCGCGTACCGGGAGGATCCTCCGGTGGTTCCGCGGCGAGCGTGGCGGCGGGTCTCACTCCGGTCGCAACCGGTACGGACACCGGCGGATCCATCCGCCAGCCGGCCAGCTTCTGTGGCATCTCCGGCATCAAGCCCACCTACGGGCGTGTGTCGCGTTACGGCATGATCGCGTTTGCCTCCAGCCTCGATCAGGGTGGGGTTTTAGCACGAGACGTGGAGGACCTCGCCCTCGTGCTGGGCGCCATGGCAGGATACGATGAGCGCGACTCCACCAGCTCGTCGCACGACGATGCCTGGCTCGAAGGTGTGAGTCACACTGGTGTCGGCATGCCCGATCGGTCCCTCACCATCGGCCTTCCGTTGGAGTATTTCGAACATCACACGGGATCCGTCGCCCTGGTCGACGCAGCGAAGGCGACGCTAGAGGCAGCCGGAGCCCGATTCGTGGACGTGAGTCTGCCGAATACCGCCGCCGCCATTCCCGCGTACTACATCATTGCCGGAGCAGAGGCTTCCACCAACCTTTCGCGCTATGACGGCGTACGTTTCGGATACCGCTGCGAGAATACGGATTCCATAGAGGAACTCTACGAGCGTTCCCGCAGCGAGGCGTTCGGCGCGGAGGTGAAGCGTCGTATCCTCACCGGCACCTACGCTCTATCAGTAGGCTACTACGACGCCTACTACCTCAAAGCCCAGAAGATACGGCGCCTGATCCAGAACGATTTTCTGCGCGCGTTCGAGTCGGTCGATCTGCTGCTCACGCCAACGACACCCGGCGTGGCCTTCCGGCGCGGTGAGCTGACCGGTGATCCGGTGGCTATGTATCAACAGGATGTCTATACCACACCCGCGAGTCTTGCGGGCCTGCCTGCAATGTCCCTGCCGTGCGGCATGCACGAACGGCTGCCCGTGGGCATGCAGCTCATCGGACCACATTTCGCTGAGCGTGCGCTCTTGCAGGCCGGTGCGCTCTACCAACGCGAAACCGACTGGCACTCTCTGACCCCGGATATCGGCGAGCACCCATCTGCGGATTCTCCAGTGCAAAAAGAGGAATCGTGATGAACGACTGGGAGCCCGCGATCGGTCTCGAGGTGCACGTGCAGCTCGCGACGCACAGCAAGATCTTCTCCGGCACCAGCACCGCCTTCGGAGCCGCCCCAAACACGCAGGCAAACGCGGTGGACCTCGGTCTGCCCGGTGTGCTGCCCGTGCTGAACGAGGCGGCCGTACGCATGGCGGTAACCTTCGGGCTCGCCATTGGCGCCGAGGTGAACCGCCGCTCGGTGTTCGACCGCAAGAACTACTTCTACCCGGATCTGCCAAAGGGCTATCAGATCAGTCAGTTCGAGCACCCCATCGTCGGCCCGGGCCACCTCCGCATCACGATGGAAGATGGTTCGGCCCGCGACATCGGCATCACGCGCGCGCACCTGGAAGAGGACGCGGGCAAATCCGTGCACGACGCGATTCCCGGCATGACCGGAGTAGACCTCAATCGCACCGGCACACCTTTGCTCGAAGTGGTGTCCGATCCCGACCTCAGAACTGCCGAGGAAGCGGGCGCCTATTTTCGCACCCTGCACGCGCTGGTTAAGGCGTTGCGTATATGTGACGGCGATCTCTCCCAGGGCAGCATGCGTTGTGACGCCAACGTCTCGGTGCGCAAAACCGGTGACGAGAAACTCGGCGAGCGCACCGAGATCAAGAACATCAACTCGTTCCGTTTCGTGGAACTCGCCGTGCGCCACGAGATCGGCCGGCAGATCGACATTCTCGAGGCCGGCGGCGCCATCGAGCGCGAAACACGCCAGTTCGATGCCGACGAGGGCGTGACTCGCCCCATGCGCACCAAGGAGTATTCCGAGGATTACCGCTACTTCCCGGATCCGGATCTGTTACCGGTGGAAGTGACCGATGAGCTGATTGATTCTATACGTGCCAGCATGCCCGAGCTTCCCGAGGTACGCGCCGGACGCTACCGCGACGAACTGGCGCTGTCGGCCTACGACGCCGGTAGGCTGGCTGCGGATCCCGACGTTGCCGACTACTTCGACGCCGTGTACGCAGTCTGTGGAGAAGCCAAGCTCTCCGCCAACTGGATACTCGGTGAGCTGGCGGCGTCTCTGAATCGTGACACTCTATCAATCGAGGATTCGCCGGTTCCGGCATCTCAGCTCGGCTTGCTGATCAGCAGAGTGGCCGACGACACCCTCTCAAACAGTGCGGCGAGTACCGTTTTCGCCACCCTCTGGTCCGCCGGCGAAGGCGATGTGGACGAGATAATCGCAGCGCAGGGATTGCGGCAGATGAACGATTCCAGCGCCCTCGAGCAGGTGGTCGCCGAGGTGTTGACGAATCATCCCGAGCAGGCCGCGCAGTTTCGTGACGGTAAGGAAAAAATCCTTGGCTTCCTCGTCGGGCAGGTCATGAAAGCGACCCAGGGCAAGGCCAACCCCAGGCAGGTCAACGAGCTACTACGCGAGGCCCTGAAGTAGCCCTGTCCGATGGCTGTGCTATGCTTCATCAATTACGAAGCACTCGTTAAAGGGGGACAAAATGAGCGCGCAGCCATTACCTGCCGTCAGCTATCTGAAACTTCCAGAGGACGGCGATCCATATCTAGAGGGCCACAAATGCGGCAGCTGCGGCGCCACTTTTCTCGGCGAACGCACCGTGTGCAGCAAGTGCAGCGCACGGGATCAGATGTCGGCAGTGACACTGCCGACCACCGGTAATCTCTACTCCTATTCCATCGTACATCGGTCGTTCCCGGGCATCGATGTTCCCTACATCAGCGCCATCGTCGACCTTGACGACGGTACCGCCATCAAGGGCAACCTGATCAACATCGATCCGGACCCTGAGAAAATCGAATTCGGCATGCCCGTCGAAGTGGTCTTTGACGATGCGCTTGGGCGCAAGGACCGCGACGGGAACTCTTATATAGCCTACTTCTTTCAACCCAAAGTCTAGGGAGAGCTCAAATGAGTGATGCATATGTAGTTGGCGTGGACATGATCAAGTTCGGCCGGTTTCCCGACCAGACCGTACCCCAAATCGGCTCCCAGTCGGCGCTGCTCGCGCTCGACGACTGTGGACTGACCATTCAGGACATGGAGGCTCTGTACTGCGGCAACCTAGGCCAGGCAAGCGGCATGGTTGGGCAGCGGATTCTGCAGGAAATCGGTCAGACCGGTATTCCCGTGGTGAACGTCTCCAATGCCTGCGCCACGGGAGCCACAGCGTTCCGCGAGGCCTGGGCCTCCGTGAAAGCGGGTCTGTACGATATCGTGCTGGCCGTGGGTGTCGAGCAGATGGGCAAGGGCCTTCTCGGCGGTGCCGGCGGCGCGACGGGAATTCCTAAAGAGGGTCTGCTCGGTTCCGGCACCATGCCGGCCGTATTCGCCGAAGCAGGCATGGAGCACTCCAGCAAGTACGGCACCACCTTCGAGCAGTTCGCCAAGGTATCGGTGAAGAACCACCACCACTCCACCATGAACCCGAAGGCCATGTATCAGATCGAGACGCCTCTCGATACGGTCATGAACGCAGAGATGATCTCCTACCCGAACACGAAGCTGATGTGTTCGGTCAACGTCGACGGCTCCGCCGCCGCGGTCATCGCCTCAGAGGCGAAGGCCAAGGAACTGGGTCTGATGAACCGCGCGATCAAGGTACGCGCGTCGGTTCTCACCTCCGATCCATGGCAGGAACGCGATCTCGTCATGCCGGATGTAAACAGCTGCACCCGCAAGGCGGTCGCCGCTGCGTACGAGATGGCCGGACTGGGACCCGATGACATCGATCTCGTGGAGCTGCACGACTGCTTCGCAACCGCCGAGATTCTTCACTACGAGAACCTCGGGCTTTGCGGCGACGGTGAGGCGGGACGCATGATCGACGACGGCGAAGTCGCCCTCGGCGGCCGTGTACCGGTTAACGTCTCCGGAGGTCTGCTGTCCAAGGGACACCCCCTGGGTGCCACCGGCATCGCCAACATCTATGAGGTGTCCACGCATCTGCGGGGCGAAGCAGGAGAACGTCAGGTGCAAGGTGCGCGCATCGGCCTCACGCACGTGATCGGTCTCGGCAGCGCCTGCGGCATCCACATCCTCGAAAAGGCATAACGCCTTGCCGGTGGGCCGTTTATCAGGCGGCCCACTGGATCTCCGCGGACCAAGGTCCGCGGAGACTCACGTAACACCCTTCAATTCTCCGAAGCCCAATGCGTATCGGCGTCGTCAGCGACACGCACAATAATCTCAAAAACGTCACGCGCATCGTCGAGCTGTTCAACGCGGCACGTGTGGAACGCATCATCCACACCGGCGATATTACCCAGGCGAAAACACTGGACGTCTTCGCACACCTCGATGCGCAGCTCTTTGGCGTTTTTGGAAACAACGACCAGGAGCGCGGCGCCTTGGAGGATGCGATCACGAGACATGGATTCACATTTCGCGATCCGCCGTTCGAACTCTCGTGGCACGAACGGCGAATCATCGTGGTGCACGATCCGCTGGAGTTCAATGGCTCGCTGGCCTCTCATCACCAGCTAGCGCTGCACGGACACACGCACTTGCACCGCCTGGAGCGCAACGCTCACCACACGATCTTCAACCCCGGAGAGTGCGCCGGCCACATGACTGGTTACAACGCCATCGGTATCGTGGACCTCACCACGCTTGAGAGTGAGCTGATCAAATTCTGATGTGACTCAATCGGGTGTCAGAAACTCACCGGTCAAGCCACTAACTTGAGCCAGGCGCCTGTCGATGGTCGCCATCTTCGCGCCCGTTGCCTCGGCGAGCGCGACGTAGTGCGCATCGTACTCCGTCAGATTATGGCTCAGCCCCCACGAGCGATTCAAAACGGCGCAGCCGGAAACAATTCCAGTCGAGGCGCATCAGACCCCGATGCATACCGGTCGCCTCCAGAGCCGAAACGTCACCACTTTGCTCCAGCCTGCGCAGGGCAGCTATCGATCTCCTTCCAGGGAGAGTGGCTGCCCCACTTCGACCACCCTGCCCCCCTCCACCTGCAACACCCTGTCGGCCATAGCCGCGAGGCCCGGGTCGTGGGTGGCAACGACCCGGGTCATCGGCAGATCGACCAGCACCGCATGTACTCTAGATGCAGTATCGGCATCGAGATTCACCGTCCCCTCGTCGAGAAACAGGAAACGGGGATTGCTGTACAGCGCACGTGCCAGCAGGATCCTCTGCGTCTGTCCGGCGGATAGAGCGGATCCCATGTCTCCGATAGGCGTGTCCAGGCCCATGGGCAGCCTCTGTGCGAACTCATCCACGGCGGCCTGCCGACAGGCAGTTTCCAATCGCTGCGCATCGGCCTCCGCCGCGAAAA
>DCWG01000162.1:0-14675 GCA_002327525.1 Gammaproteobacteria bacterium UBA2168
AGTACAGAAATAGGGCGATCACCGCGGGCAGCGCGCCGATTCCGAACAAAGGGATCATCAAGGCGAGCAGCGCGATGGACGGAATCGTCTGGAGCAGCCCGCACAGATACACGAGTGCCCGCGAGACCACCGGACTCCTGAACACCGCCAGACTCGCGCCCACCCCCACCGCAATGGCAGCCAGAAGTGCGATGCCCGTCAGTTTCAGATGCTGCAGCGTATTCGCACCGAGATCGCGCCAGAACGAATCGTCGTGTCGCACCCCGGGGTCGGCGATACCGACACGCGCGAGGTGCTCCGCAGCCACCTCGGCAAACGTGCGCCCCGCATAAATGACCTGTGCATTGAGCGCCTGCATGGCACTGTCGTCCAGCGTTCCCGCCAGAACCCCCAGTGCATCCACCAGGTGCGGATCTGCATCCGCACGCACGAGCGCAGCGGCCAGATACCGGGGGAAAAAGTCGCGGTCGTCCTTCAACACGGTGAGTTGGTAGCGTTCCAGCTCCCCGTCTGTCGAGTAGGCGTCCGTCACATCCAGCGCACCTTCATCCAGGGCCTGGTAGGCGAGCCCGTGTTCGATCCCGGTCACAGACCGATCGAGCCCATAGGTACGCGCGAGCCCCGGCCAACCGTCCTCGCGTTCCAGAAACTCGTGACTCACCACCACGCGCAGATCGGCATTCTGCGCGAGAGAAGCAATGCTGATCATCCCGCGGCTTTCAGCCAATTCACGTTTCAACACCATTGCGTAGGTATTGTTGAAACCAAGGGGGTCCAGCAACCGCACACCCCTTTGATCGAGACGCCGGTTCAGCTCTTCGAGATCTACTTTCCGCTCGAGTTTGAGGATGGCCTGCTCGAGAGTACCCGAGTACTCGACGTACACATCGACCTCTCCCTGGGTCAGAGCGTCGAAGCAGATCAGAGTGCCGCCGAGGCCGAATTTCCGCTCGACAGTGTAGCCCTCCCCTTCCAGCACCTGCGCGACGAGCTCACCGAGGACGTAGGATTCGTTGAAGTTCTTACTCCCGACCGTCACGACGCGCTCAGCCACAGACCATGCCGGTGCCAGGGACAACGCGACCAGGATCCACACGATCTTCTTCACCACGCTGCGACACATGATCACAACTGCTTGCTCACCAGTGTGTGCACATAGTCATCGGCCGGATCGTCGACGACCTGCTTCGTGGGGGCGCATTGCAGTACGCGCCCGTCGCGAAGAATCACCAGCTGTGCCGCCAGACGCACCGCCTCGCGCATGTCGTGCGTGACAAGGACCGATGTCACTCCCTCGCTTGCGCGTACGGCTTCGAACTGCTCGTAGATGCCCACGCGCGTGATCGGATCGACCGCGGAAAAGGGCTCATCGAGTAGTAGCAGGCGCGGTTCCAGCATCAGCGCCCGGCACAGTCCCAGGCGTTGCTGTTGGCCCCCGGAGAGCTGCTGCGGATAGCGCCCCGATACATCGCCAGGTAATCCCATCTGGCGAAGCAGGGTGCTGAAGCGAGCCTGGACCCGATCGACTTCCCAGCCTTCCAGTCTGGCCACCAGAGTGACGTTCTCGAAGCTCGTGAGGTGCGGGAACAGCCCCGCACCCTGCACGGCATAGCCTATCCGACGGCGAAAATGCTCCCGCCCGTTCATCGGGATGGGTGCGCCGAAAACGCGAATGTCACCTTCATCCAGCTCGAGCAAGCCATTGATCAGCTGCAGCAAGGTAGTTTTACCGCTGCCGCTCTCGCCGACGATCGCCGTCGTAGTGCCCTCCATGAGCTCCAGGTTCACGTGATCGAGAACCGTCGTCTGACCGAAACGTTTGCTCACACCAGTGAGCGTCACCGACGTTCCCACGTCTTTCACAGCCGGTTCCTCAAACCGGGTACCTGGTTCGCAGCTGTCGGCCGTATTCGGCAAGGGCACTCGTCACCGCGTCGGTCTGAAGCCCCGCCAGCCGAGCCTCGAATACTTCGAGTGTCCGCCACTGGGCGTCTTCGGCATTCAGCTTCTGCGCAACGCGCTCATGCTGCGCCGCGCGCTCTGCATCACTCATCAATTCCGGAAAGCTCTGCGCCTTGAGTCTCGGTGCCAGTTCCACCAGACGCTGATCCTGATAATCGAGGTCCAGCCACGCTCCGGCGCGAAGATGATCCTGCAACGTCTGGCAACGCGAACGATCCGCGTCCTGCAGGAAGCCGTCGTAGAGCGCTGCGTCCACGTCCGCCGCTCCCGGATGCGCATCCATGCGGTACACCTGCTGTATCTTCTCGGCGAGCCCGGGCGTTCTCATCGCCCGGTGGCGCTGTTTGACTACCCGCAGATCGATATCCAGGCGTTCGAGATTCTCCCCTGTCAGCACTTCGATACCAGCGACGAACGGACAACGGTTGATACGCAGTTCCTTCAGCGGCGGGCGCTCGGATGCATCGGTCGAGAACAGCGCTTCACAAATCTCTTCCGCCGACCACCGCAGCAGACACTCGACATCTTTCGCCAGATCCACCACGACAATGGCGTTGCTGTTGGTCGGATGGCGGCACATCGACATCACCGGAGCGACACCGTAGCGGCTGCGCGGATACATTCCGGAGACGTGCACACAAAGCCGTGCGCCATAGGGTTCGAGCAACGACCGTGGATGCTTCTTGAAGCGATTGTGGAAGTAGAAGTCAAACAGCCGCGGCTGTTTGTCGCGAATCAGGCGCGCCAGCGCAACCGTCGCCCGCACATCGGACAGCGCATCGTGGGCCTGGCCGTGTTCCAGCCCATTGGCCTCGCTCAGCGCCTCGAGGCGATATACCGGCAGACCTTCTTCGTCAACCGGCCACTTGATGCCATCCCGGCGCAGCGCACCCGTAGCACGCACCAGATCGATGAGGTCCCAGCGCGAATTTCCGTTCTGCCATTCACGTGCATAGGGATCCATGAGTGAGCGGTACAGTCCGAAGCGGATGAACTCATCGTCGAAGCGCAGGCTGTTGTATCCCGCAACACAGGTACCCGGGATGGCGAACAGCTCGTTGACGCGGGTCAATGCCTGCCATTCGGATATGCCTTCCTCACGCGTCATCTGGGGCGTAATGCGCGTCACCACGGCGGCATCCGGATCGGGTAGCACTTCGTCCGGTAATCGCACATAGGTGCAGTACTGCTCGCCGATGTCATTCAACTCCAGGTCTGTGCGAAACCCGGCGAACTGCACGATGCGGTCCCACCGCGGTTGAGTGCCCGAAGTCTCGAGGTCGTACCAGTAGAAGCTCTGTGCCATTTGCGTGTCACTATTCCGGATGTCTCGGTGCCTCTCGCGGCGACATGTTGCGTTCCGCGCCGCCAATTGGCATGGTCGCACGCGATTCGTGTGAACAGACCCTGATAGGGAATCCGCCAAGGTGTCACTGAAACAACTCGCCCTTCCCGCCGGCCCCATTCTCGCATTGTTGGCGGGATACCTCATATACGCCAGCGGTTTCTCTCCGGAGGCAGCCGTGACCCTGGGCGTCACGGTCAATTGTGTCCTTTGGTGGGTGTTCGCACCCATTCCAATTCCAGTGACTTCGCTGTTGCCCCTGGCCCTGTTGCCCCTGTTCGGCGTGTTGAGCGCAACACAGGTCGGTGCCTCCTATGGACACCCGCTGGTACTGCTGCTGCTCGGTGGCTTCATACTGGCGACCGCACTCGAGAAAAGCGGTGCACACCACCGCATTGCGATAGCAATGGTAAATCTCTTCGGCGGCACCAGCAGCCGCCGTCTCGTATTAGGCTTCATGGCGGCGGCAGCCGTGCTCAGCATGTGGATATCCAACACTGCTACCACGCTCATGCTAATGCCGGTAGCGCTCGCCGTCATAGAACGCGCAGAGGATGAAGAACTCTCCACGCCTCTGCTGTTGGGTATCGCATACGCGGCCAGCGTTGGGGGTATAGGTACGCCCATCGGGACACCGCCCAACGTCGTCTTCATGGCCGTTTACAGCGACACGATGGGAGAGGAGTTTGGTTTCGCGCGATGGATGACGATTGGCGTGCCCATCGTGCTGGTCATGCTGCCGGCCATGGGCTGGTGGCTCACACGCAATCTGTCCTTCCAGGGGCACGTGCAGCTTCCTCATGTCGGGTCCTGGCAGACCAGCGAGAAGCGGGTGATGATCGTATTCTCGGCCACCGCACTTGCGTGGATCACCCGCAAGGAACCCTTTGGTGGTTGGACGGCATTGTTCGATTTCCCCTATTCAAACGACGCGATCGTCGCCTTCGTAGCCGTGATTGCCATGTTTCTCACGCCAGATGGCAAGGGCGAGAAGCTGCTCGACTGGGAGAGCGCCAACCGTATTCCATGGGGCATGCTGATCCTCTTCGGAGGCGGAATCGCCATTGCCCAGGCGTTTACGAGCTCCGGTCTGAGCGAGACGATCGGTAGCGCGCTATCCGGGGTATCCACACTTCACGTACTCGCCCTCATGGGCGTCATCTGTCTCTCCGTGACTTTCCTGACGGAAACGACGAGCAACACCGCTACAACGACCTTGCTGATGCCGATACTGGCAGCCGCAGCCCTTGGGGCGGGCATGGATCCCAAACTGTTCATGATTCCCGCCGCCATCAGCGCCTCGTGCGCTTTCATGCTACCCGTGGCGACCGCGCCCAATGTCATCGTGTTTTCAACCGAGCGATTTCCGCCCCAGACCATGGCCAGAGAGGGCTTCGCACTGAACCTGATCGGTGTGATCCTGATCTCGAGCACCTGCTACATGTTGCTCGCCTAAACGTCGCAGTGCGGCATCGCGCTCGGGCCCGCTCATTTCGCCGAGACGCTGCACTTCGGCATGAAAGCCTTCCCATTGCTCGCCGCTCTCAGTAAACAGAACCCCGAACGCCCCCTGGAAATCGTCGTAGGTGGACACTGAAATCAGATAGGCGTTGTTCACCCGCGCCATCTCGTCGTCGAGGCTGCCGTTACCATAACGCTCGATACCCGTCAGGTAGCACGCCTGCAGTGCTGCATAGACTTTGTCGCGTGCGCTCGCTCGCACCGTCTCTGGCACACGGGCGGCATACACGATCTGAAGTTCGTCACGTACCGCGAGCAACAGCGTCCGCCATCGTCTGACTCCTGCACGCCTCGACCTTGCTTCAGCCAGGAGCCCCCCTTGGCCCTTGTCTGCAAACCACCGCGCGCTTCCTCGCTCGGCGACGAAGCTGGCATACGACTCGTTGAAACGAACGTCGTCGCGCACCCAAACACGCTGATGTGCGAGTTCGTGGATGAGCAAACGTACGAGATCCGGTGGCGGCCAATACACGAACGAGCTGAGTACCGAATCCTCGAACCATCCTAGCGTCGAGTACGCCGCCACACCGCCAACGTAGGTATCAAGGCCACTGGCGCGCAGTTTTTCCGCCAGCTTCAGCGCATCGGCTTCGGAGAAGAAGCCCCGGTAGGGCGCACAGCCGACGATGGGATAGCACCACTGCTCACCCACGAGGGAAAGCCGTGGCGCGGCGAACACATTCCACACCACGTATTTACGATCGAGTTCGACATAGGTCCGGTAGCTGCTGTCCCCGGGAAGCATGAGCGTGTGCGTCGCGAAAACCAGCACCTCCTGCACCGTGGACAGGCGCTCGCCGAGTTCCGCTGCCCCGGTGCCACCGACCAGCCCGTCAATGGCCTGTCGCTCGGAGACGATCTGCCACTGCCCTCGAGCCGCCTGCGTAAAATAGGACAGTGTCTGGCAGCCGGGTATGGCGAACAACACCGCGGTGAGTATCACCACCCACCACGCAAGTAAGCCCGCGAATGCACGTCGGTCGGACATCTGGCTCCGGTTTTCTTAAACTCCGCTCATGGGAACGCTGAAAGGGACTGTAACCTTACTGTTGATCATCACCAACACGGTGTGGCATTGCCTCATCCTGTTTGTGCTGGCACTCATCCGCATCCCCTTGTCCGGATCCGCCCGGGTCCGGGTAGAGGTCTGGATGGATCACTGGGTTATCGATCCCTGGGTGGCGACCAATCGCTGGTGGTTTCGTTTCATAAAACTGTGCGACGTCAATGTCGAGTGGAACGACCCACTTGGTCTCAATCGCGACAGTTGGTACATCGTGGTCAGCAATCATCAGACGTGGACCGATATCCTGCTTCTGCAGACCACGCTGCGTGACGCCATCCCACCCGTGAAGTTTTTTACCAAACAACAGCTGATCTGGGTGCCCTTTATCGGCGTGGCCATGTATATACTCGGTTTTCCATACGTCCGGCGCATTTCCCGGGAACAGCGCATGCAAAACCCGGCACTGGCAAACGTCGACCGCGACAATACACTGGCTGCCTGCGACGGCTTCCGCACCCCCCCCACCGCGGCTCTGAACTTTCTCGAGGGAACCCGTTTCACGCGCGAAAAGCACGACCGCCAGCAGCGGCCCGCCTATACGCACCTGCTCAATCCCCGACTGGGAGGGCTCGGCCATGTACTACAGGGACTGGCCGAAGAACTGCACTGCTTGGTGGATGTCACCATCGTCTATCCCCAGGGTGTCCCCACTTTCTGGGAATTTCTGAAGGGCGAGTGTCCGCGAGTCGAGATTCACATAGAATCCAGGCGCCTGCCCGAGGACATCCTGGATGAGGAAACCCAGCGCGATGCACTCGTACCCTGGGTAGCCGCCATCTGGCAGGAGAAGGACGGCCGGTTGGATCAAACACCGTAACACTTCATGTATCTCGAACACTTCAACCTCGAACACGAGCCATTTTCCATCGCGCCGGACCCAAATTTTCTCTATCTCAGTGACGGTCATGGCGAAGCGCTGGCACACCTGATGTACGGCTTCTCCCACGGGGGATTCGTGCTCATCACCGGCGAAGTGGGTACCGGCAAAACCACCCTGCTGCGCAACGTCATCCGCCAGACGCCGCCAGATCTCGATGTCGCCTTTATCCTGAATCCCCGTCTCACCGTGCGTGAGCTGTTGGAGACCATTTGCGATGAGCTCGGTATCGCCTACGACCGCAATCGCGTGCAGAGCGTAAAACAATTCATCGACGTGCTGACCAGGCATCTGCTGAAGACCCATCGCGGTGGCCGCAGTACCGTGGTGATCATCGACGAGGCGCAGAACCTCTCTCCCGCGGTGCTGGAGCAGATACGACTGCTGACGAACCTCGAAACCAACGAAAAGAAATTGCTGCGCATCATCCTGCTCGGGCAGCCGGAACTCGATCAGATGCTGCAGCGCAACGAGCTGCGTCAGCTGGCGCAGCGCATCACGGCGCGCTATCACCTCGGCGCTCTAACGAAAGACGACTGTCACGCCTATGTCGAACACCGCCTCGAATACGCCGGCGGGCGTAAAGATCTGTTTCTGCCAGGTGCCCAGCAACGCCTCTACAGGCTGTCCGGCGGTATCCCGCGCCTGATCAACATCATCGCCGACCGCGCTCTGCTCGGCGCCTATGTTCAGAACGAGGATCGTGTCAGCCCGGCTATTGTCAATCGGGCGGCTGCAGAGGTGCTTGGCAAGCGTCGTCCCAATCAACTGGTCTGGACGGCGGCTGCCGTATTGGGCGTCGCCATGTTCATGGCCTGGGCCTGGTATTACCTGCCGGACGATCCATCACCGCAAACACCACACAAGACTGCAGAACAGACCCGCGCACCCGCTCCCGCACGACAAACGCCTGCACCGGCTGTGGTCCGGGTTACCGAACAGCAGGCCACTGCCAAGGTTGTGCAGCCGCCACCCGAGAAATCACGCTCGCGAGATCAGACCACCACCCAGCCCGTACCCGTGCAGATCGCAGATACCGCACAATCCGAGACCACGCAGTCCCTCGAACCGGTCGGCAACGCGGTGGACATTGTGAGACCTTACGCCAACCGCTTCCAGACACAACGGGAGGCCTACGATGCGGTGTTCGCTCTCTGGGGGTATGATCAGACCTTGCGCGACACGGAGATACCGTGCGACGTCGCACCTCGTGTCGGGCTGCAGTGCCTGGGTCAGAATGGCAGCTGGTTAGACATCGATCGGCTCAACCTGCCAGTCGTGCTGGAATTATGGGACGAAAGTGACGATGCCTTCTACGGCGCCATCACTGCGGCATCGGGTTCCTCGTACACGCTGGTGCTCGGCGGTGGCGCGCTGGAGGTTACCCCGCGCGACCTGCGTAGCAACTGGCTTGGGCGTTACGTCGTGCTCTGGCATACACCACCCAACTACCGCGGCAGTCTGCAAACGGGCGACCGTGACAGCACCGTGGCCTGGCTGAGAGAGCGCTTGGGTGATCTCATGGAACTGGCTCCCGCCCAGGGCCCGGAAGATCAGTTCGACCCATCCCTGCATGATGCAGTGGTACGCTTCCAGACGGCCGAAGGATTGCTCACCGATGGTATCGTGGGACCGGCGACCTGGATTCAACTCGCGGACCGATTGCAATCGCCCGGCCCCTCCCTGCGTTGAGACGCTATTGGAACGAGCGTAGAAATGCGCGCTGAAGGCAGACACCATGTCCTACATTCTCGATGCTCTGAAAAAACGACACGCCGAAGACGACCCTGACGCCGCGGTGTCTCTGGCGCTGGCACAAGCGCAAAAAACAGAGGTGCAGCAAAGAAAACAGACCGGCGCGCTCTGGGTCATCGGCGCAGCGCTGCTCGTCAATGCTGTGGTACTCGGAATATGGGCCCTGCGCGACGACGATACCCCCTCCGTAGAGCCGCCCTCTTTCGCCGAGGACGCGCCTGACCCTACCCCGGAGATCACGGCATCGGCCACGCCGGACTACGGTCGCCCACGGCAGGAGCAGCGGGACGCTGCCGGAGAACATGGCGTTTTTCCAGCCGCCACCAAAGGTCGTGCGTCAGCCGGCCAGGAATCCGGCATCGACTCGGCCGCGCAGCCCGCTGTCACCCCGTCGACGCCGATTACGGCGTCTCGAGTTGGGGCCGAATCGCCATCGCGCCTCCCTGCTGTACTGAGCGCCGTCACTCTGGATGAGCTGAGTTCGGCCGAGCGCGCCGAATTCGGAGAACTCGAGTTCTCCAGTCATGTCTACGGCGATCTCAGCTGGGTGGTGGTCAACGGCCAGCGACTGGAGATAGGCGATCAGCTGGGCGCCCTGCGTCTGCAAGCCATCACGGAAGAGGGCGTGGAGTTCGCGTTCAGGCAATACCTCGTCAGCATCTCGGTGATAGCGAGCTGGGAGCAATAGAGCGCCGAGTTTGGGAGTTCAACCCGCGTCTTGCAGCAGCCCCCGGCGTGCCGCGCGGCTTTGGATGAAGATGTCGACGAGGTCGCGGTCGAGTAGTCCCTGCGAGGCCTCGTCCTCGAGAATCGAAAACGCACGCTCGTCCGGCATAGCCGCTTTGTAGGGACGATCCATCGCCGTCAGGGCATCGTAGATATCGCAAACCGTCATGACACGGCTCGGAAGGGGAATCTGATCTTCTGTCAATCCCTGAGGATAACCAGTGCCGTTCAGCTTCTCATGGTGAGCACCTGCAATGTCGGGGACACGCGCCAGTTCAGGGGGCCAGGGCAGTACCGACAGGAACTCCCTCGTGTGCACGACGTGAGATTCGATTTCCTCCCGCTCCTGAGGCGTAAGGCTACCCCGGCGCACGGACAGAGCCAGCATTTCATCCTCATAGATCAGGCTCGTGAGGCTGCCATCCAGTTCCCGGTAGGCATAGTCGCGCACCCGGTTGAGATGATCGAAGTCACCTTCATCCAGGACACTGGGCTCGTTCGCTTTCACCACCCACTGGTAGTAATCGTCCAGGTGCGCGAGCTCCTGGGCGAGGCTCGCACGCACGTCACGCCGCACCTGCTCGAAGGGCAGTTTGCCCTTGTGCAGCAGATCCAGCTCGCGTTCCACCGCGCGCCTGCGAATTCGCTCTTTTTGCAGCTCCACACGATAGCGAATGATCTCAAGGCGATCGTCCGTCAGCTTGTTCACTTTCGTCAGTACATTCTCCCGCACGCCGATTTTGCCGAAGTCGTGCAGTAGCGCAGCGTAACGCACCTCGCGAAGATCCTCGTCGGTAAACGACAGGTCCCGAAATCGGGCGACGCTTGAGCGCGGCAGGCTCTCAAGTAGCGCCACCGTGGTTTCCGCCACGCGAAAGGAGTGACCACTGGTGGTCGGATCCCGCTGTTCGATGGTCTTCACCGAAGCCTGAACAAAGCTCTCGAACAACTGATTGATGTCGTTGATCAGCGTGTTTTTCTGAATCGCTACCGCAGCTTGACTAGCGACCGCACGCAACAACTCCGCCACTTCCTCTACGAACGGCACCACTTCACCCGTCAGGGGGTCGAGGCGATTGATGAACTGCAGTACACCCACCACCTTGTGCCGGTGATCGCGCATCGGCAACACCAGCATCGAGCGCGTACGATAATTTATCTCCACGTCGACCGAACGATTGAACCGATACGGGCGATTCACGGGTAATTCGTATACGTCTTCGATATTGAGGTCATTGCCCGAAATCGCGACGTAACCGGCAAGGCTCTCTGGCGTGAGCGGTAATCGCATTTCCTGGAACGGAATGAATATCGTGTCGTTTTGCGCCAGCTTGAACATCAGGCCCCGGTCTCGATCGTCACCATCGACCAGGTAGAGAGAACCAGCATCGCAGTTGGCGATGCGGCGGGCCTCCGAAAGTATCGTCACCAACAGATCGCCTTCCTGCATCCGAGACGACAATGCCACTCCGATTTCGGAGAGCTGGTGCATGCGCTGGCGTCGCGTGCCAACCTCCTGTACCAGTTCCAGTACCTTTAGGTTGCGCCGCCAGTGAGCCTCTCCGTGGTCGAGCACCTGTCGCAGCAACACAGCGTCCGCGTTCACATCGACGCTGAGATCCGCACCCTCGCCGGCCTCTTCACTCACAACCAGTGCGTGTGGAAACTGTCTGCGGCAATCTTGCACGCCGGGTAGCCCGGTCACGACGACGGCAACGCTCTCTACATCGGTCACTTCTTCCTGGAAAACGACCGACCAGCCGAGACTTCCCGCGATATCCGCGAGCGCGCCACCGGCATCACCAACCAGACAGAGTGTGGCCGAAGCACGGCTGCCACTCATCGAAACTCACCCCAAAAGTGAACAGAGGCAGCAAGTATGCGATAGAGGCCCTTATCCGAATTTGAACCCGGTCACACTCTCAATGCGACACCGCACGACAATTGACGACGTTGGGAACCAGGTCAAAATCCGCGTTACGTCACAGTGTTAAGTGGGCGCCCGTATAGACCCGGGGTCAGGGTCCCGTAGAGGGCACGAGGCGTTTCTCGATGTCTGATATGCGCGAATTGACCGAGCGCCGGTAGGCATCGATGGCGGCGATGGCTTCTTCGTTCTCTTTCACGCGCGCCTCCATACGCGTCGTGATCTGTGTACTGGCATTGACCTTGTCCACCAGGTCTTGTTGATTCTCCAACAGCTGCTGCAGTTGAAGCTCGATGCTGGCCAGCTGATCTATCACGGCAGACTGTTGCGACAGCGCCTGTTCGTGGCGATCCAGCGCGCTCTTGAGCACCTTGCCGTTGGATTCGAGAGCGGCCAGTTTCTTCCTCTGGCTCGCCAGCCCCCGCTGGTTCTCGTTGATCCACTTTTTGTTGCGTTCGTTGGATATCGCCCAGAGTTTGCGGATCTCGGACTCCCAGAATCCCATCTGCTCCTGCGTATTCGAGCCGGCATTAATCATCGCTTCATCCGTCATGCGCAGACGGTCCTCGAGTGCGGCGATGCGCTTGTGGGCGGCGGCGCGTTCCGCTTGCTCCGCAACGATGATCTGGTGCTGATTGGCGATGAACCAGCCAGCGACCAGGAGCCCCGCGACCATCACGGCCAGCATGAGATTGACCCCTATCATGCGACCACCGCCTCCCGACGAGGAGGCGCGCCGCCGGCCACCACCCGTGCGGTAGCTGGGCCCGGGCTCAGAAGAGGTAGATATGGAAGGAGAGTTTCCGCGATCAGCCATGTAACCGTACCTGTGAGAGGTGCCCATCATTGGGCGGCGCGAATTATGCCAAAAAGCGACCGCGCAAGAAGTGTCCGCACAGAAAAAAGGCCCGCATTTCAGGCAGGCCCTTTCTTACGTTGCGCCTGATCGACTAGAGCATCGACACCACACCCCAGAAAACCACGCTCAAAACGACACCGGAGGTGATCACACCCTTGACCGTCGCGATCGGGCCGAGTTTACCGAAAATGGCGTTACCCTCGACAATGGCGGCAATGACGAGTCCGACGATCAGCGCGGTGTAATTGTCACCCAGGCTGTGATCGTACCCTGCCAGGTGCGTGCCAGACCCCATCAGGAAGAGCATGGGAAACGAGAACAATGTATTTGTACGCGATGCCAGCAGCGCCTTGGGCGCGGCACCCGCCGCCGCTGGGTCTGCCTCTCCCTCCGCCTGCACTTGCTGGTTGGAAGCGATCACGATCTTCTGATTGGGCCAGATGATCAACCACACGTTGAGGAACATCAGCGTTCCCAACACCGCCCCCAGAGTGATGTCGATGCTCACCCCCACACCGCGGATAGCGAGCATGATGAGACCGGTCAGGAAGGTAAACATCGCCCCCCAGCGAAACCACCACAGCGCACGGGGAACCATTTTGGAGAACGCATCCACGCGGGCCCCGTCCTCGGCTTCCTTGAAATACTCGCCCTGAACGAAATTGAAAAAGTACAGCAGCCCTATCCAGGCCACACCAAAGAGAAAGTGGCCCCATCTGGCCACGTAATCTATGAGTATGAGCTCCATATCCCCTCCACTCACGGTAATTGCGCTGCGGAATATAGCTAAATGCCCCTCATAAATCACGCCCTGTGAAGAGATCAGGGGTCATGTGCAATCCATTTTCTGACCTGAAACTTGAAAGTCATAACACTTGTCAATAACTGGTTTAACTAGCACATGATCTGCCCGGTTTGGTATCAAATAAAGTGTCCGGTTTGATTTGCCGCATGGGGCGTGACGCTGCTTGAGCTGATCGTCGCCATCATCATGCTGAGCGTCATTTTGGCGATTGGTGTGCCTGCTTTCACGAGTGTGATCCAGGACAGCCGTGTCGAATCGGAATCCGCTCGGCTCATCGCGAACCTGAACATCGCACGCCTCGAAGCTTCCAGCCGAGCCAGGGTCATCACCATGGCGAGAAATAGTGTCGTCGCCCGTGACTGGTCCGGTGGCTGGGGAACCTATACCGACGCCGATGCGGGCGGGAACACTACTCGCGCGCTGGGCAATACGCTGCTGCGTGATACCGAGCCAGCAGCTGCCGGTGTGAACATCACGACCAGTGCCTCCGGAAATACCTGGATCAGCTTTCAAGCCAACGGTATGCAGAATGAGGGCGGCGACACCGTGGTCATCGCCATCTGCGACGAACGCGGCAAACAAAGCGGCCGTGACCTGATGATCAACAGGGCCGGTCGTGTGAGTATCAACTCTCCCTCTAAGGACTGTATGCCATAGTCGAGGGGCGGCTCGCTAACCTCCATACCGGCAACTGGTATCCCGGAACCTGATGGGGCAGACAAAAAGAGAGGGGCATACAGCCCCTCTCCAGCGTATCGGCTCAGAGAGCCTCTTACATCATGCCGCCCATGTCCGGCATGCCGCCGCCAGGCATCGCAGGCAGAGGATTGTCTTCGGGCAGTTCGCTGACCATCGCCTCGGTGGTGATCATCAGACCCGCTACCGAAGCGGCAGCCTGGAGCGCCGTACGCGTGACTTTGGCCGGATCGGGAATTCCCATCTCGATCATGTCACCGTACTCACCCGTGGCGCCGTTGTAGCCGTTGTTGCCTTCGAGGCCTTGAACCTTGTCGAGCACGACCGCGCCTTCGTCACCGGCGTTGGCCGCGATCTGACGCAGCGGAGTAGTCATTGCGCGCTGGGCGATAGCGATGCCGACATTCTGGTCTTCGTTGTCGCCGCCGAGGTTCTCGAGGGATGCCAGCGCACGAATCAGCGCGACGCCCCCGCCGGGTACGATACCCTCCTCAACCGCCGCCCGAGTCGAATGCAGCGCATCTTCGACACGTGCCTTCTTCTCTTTCATTTCGATCTCGGTGGGAGCACCGACCTTGATCACGGCAACACCACCGGCCAGCTTAGCCAGGCGTTCCTGCAGCTTTTCACGATCGTAGTCGGAACTGGTTTCGTCGATCTCCTGACGAATCTGCTTGATGCGGCCTTCGATGTCGCCCTTGGCACCGGCACCGTCCACGATGGTCGTGTTCTCCTTGGTGGAGGAGATACGCTTGGAGGTACCCAGATCTTCCAGCGTGGCACCCTCCAGCGTCAGACCCACTTCCTCGGAGATTACGGTACCGCCCGTGAGGATCGCAATGTCCTGCAGCATGGCCTTGCGGCGGTCGCCGAAGCCGGGGGCCTTGGCGGCGGATACCTTGACGATGCCGCGCATGTTGTTGACCACCAGGGTCGCCAGCGCTTCGCCTTCGATGTCCTCGGCAATCACCATCAGCGGCTTGCCGGACTTGGCCACGCTCTCGAGTACCGGCAGCATGTCGCGGATATTCGAGAGCTTCTTGTCGCACAGCAGAACATAGGGCTCTTCCAGATCGGCCGCCATAGACTCCTGATTGTTGATGAAATAGGGAGACAGGTAGCCGCGGTCGAACTGC
>DCWG01000162.1:14990-17626 GCA_002327525.1 Gammaproteobacteria bacterium UBA2168
GCCGCGGTCGAACTGCATGCCTTCAACCACGTCGAGTTCGTTTTCCAGTCCAGAGCCTTCCTCGACAGTGATAACGCCTTCCTTACCGACCTTCTCCATCGCATTCGCGATGATCTCACCGACTGCAGTGTCGCTGTTGGCGGACACGGTGCCCACCTGCGCGATGGCTTTTGAGTCCTCACAGGGAATGGCCATGGCCTCTACAGCCTCAACAGCCGCGGCAACCGCCTTGTCGATGCCCCGCTTGAGGTCCATCGGGTTCATACCGGCAGCGACCGACTTCAGGCCTTCCGCCAGAATGGACTGGGCCAGCACCGTAGCGGTCGTGGTGCCGTCACCGGCTTCATCGGATGTCTGGCTCGCTACTTCCTTCACCATCTGCGCGCCCATGTTCTCGAACTTGTCTTTCAGTTCGATTTCCTTGGCGACAGATACACCGTCCTTAGTCACGGTGGGTGCGCCGAAGGACTTGTCCAGAATCACGTTTCGGCCCTTCGGACCCAGCGTGACTCTCACCGCATCTGCGAGCAGATTCACTCCCTCCAGCATGCGGCCGCGCGCATCATCACCAAATTGTACGTCTTTAGCGCTCATCGCTTATTCCTCTTACTTTCGTTTTGCCCTTCGAGGGGCCGTTAACCTTCGAGAACACCGAAGATTTCGCTTTCACTTAAGATAAGCAGCTCTTCGCCGTCGATCTTCACCGTGCTTCCGCCGTATTGGCCGAAGATGATCTTGTCACCTACCTTGACGTCGAGGGGACGCACGTCGCCACTGTCAAGAATTTTACCGGTACCAACCGCCATAACCTCGCCCTGCGACGGTTTCTCCGTCGCCGAGTCAGGCAACACGATTCCGCCAGCGGTCGTGGTCTCTTCTTCCAACCGGCGCACGACAACGCGGTCGTGTAGAGGTCGAATATTCATCACCAAATGTCTCCCAAAAGTGAACGGTTAGCACTCAATAATCGAGAGTGCTAAAACAGGGCCGCCTATAATAGGTTCGCGCTCGGGAGATTCAAGTCTTTTTGCCTGTCGCGCGCATCTCTTTGCCAGTCGCGCGCGAAGCGCCCTCCTTTGCGAACCCGCAAGCGGGTTCGGAACGCTCGGGGTCATCGACCTCGAACGAAGTACTGGTCCCGAGTGCTAAGGCAGGAGTTCTCAATCCCCTTTGCGCTCGAATTCGCCCTCGATCGTTCTGGGGCCTTTCCCCGTGGGATCTGAGGGCCCCATACCCGGTGGCGCGGCACCCGCGACGATCGTCATCCGTCGAATCAGCTGCCTTGCAATCGCGACCCGCGATGGCGGAAATAGCAGCGTGAAACCAACGGCGTCGGTGATGAATCCCGGTGTGAGGAGGAGTGCGCCAGCCACCGCGAGCAGTATCCCCTCGGCCATCTCCGAGACGGGTACCTCCCCGCTCTGCACACGCGTCATACCTCGTGTGAGGGTTTCCAGACCCTGATGTTTCAGAAGTGCGACACCAATGACAGCTGTCAGCATGACCAGGCCAATCGTAGGCCAGGCGCCGATCTTTCCACCCACCTCGATGAGCAGGTACATTTCGACTATGGGAGTGAGAAAGAAGACCAGCAACCACACGGAAGGCGCACGCTCGAAAAAGGGTGATCAATCTCCTCCCGGAACGAGGGCAAGTCAAGCCGGGCCCAACCCGCAGGAACTCATCTGGCAAGTCGTATCGATGATTCCCGGGGGGCGCGTGGCGAGTTACGGCCAGATCGCGACGCTTGCCGGTATGCCCGGCAAGGCACGGCTGGTCGGTCGTACCCTCAGGTACCTTCCAACCGGTTCTAAGTTGCCCTGGCACAGAGTGATCAACGCCAGGCGCGAGATCTCCTTCCCACCCGGAAGCGCCGGATACGTGCGTCAGCGATCGAGACTGGAGGCGGAGGGCGTGGAGTTTGTCGGCGAGCGTGTGGTCAAGACGTTTCTCTGGGATGCGGGATAGTCTGCGCAGCGCGCTCGAACAGATCCGCGTGGCGCTTCATCAGCCATAGCACCAATGCGATGGCCGGCACGCCCAACAATCCGGCATAGATGAAGAACGGCGCATAGCCGGCAGCATCCACCACCACACCCGCGTATCCGCCGACAAACTTGCCGGGCAGCGTCATGAGTGAAGAAAACAGCGCGTATTGCGTCGCCGTGTAGGCGGTGTTGGTCAGCCCCGACAGGAACGCGATGAACACCACGTTGGCGAGCCCTCCACTGAAATTGTCAGCGCTGATCACGAGCGCCAGAAGCGCGCGCTCGGGTCCGACTCCGGCCATGAGGGCGAACAGCAGATTGGTTGCCGCTACCAGCACCGCGCCCAACAGCAGTGTGCGCGCGAGTCCGAGTCGCACCACCACCAGGCCACCGATGGCAGACCCGGCAATGGTCATCCCGAAACCGAAGATCTTCACGACATTGGCGATTTCGGTCTTGGTGAAGCCGAGGTCCAGGTAGAAGGGATTGGCCATCACGCCCATGGTGATGTCACTGATCCGGTATGTGCCAACCAGCGCGAGCAGGATGAGAGCCAGGACGACTCCGTTGCGCTGGAAGAAATCCAGGAACGGACAGATCACGGCACCCACAAACCATTCTCCCAACCGGCGCAGCGCCTGCGGCCAG
>DCWG01000162.1:17960-20816 GCA_002327525.1 Gammaproteobacteria bacterium UBA2168
CCCGCCGATTCGAGAATTCGACGACCCGTGCCTCGAGTTCCCGTGTGGCACTGGCGATGATTCTCTCGGGTTCGGCAATCACCAGGGTGGTACAGATTCCGACACCCGCGGCCAGCGCCATGCCCAGATACGCGGCGTGCCAGGAAGCGAACTCGGCTATGTACAGCGCCCCCGCACCCGCGAACAGCAGAGCCAGGCGGTAGCCGAATATGTATGCGGCCGCCATCGCAGCCTGGCGTTCCTCTTCCACTGCTTCGATGCGGTAGGCGTCAATCGTGATGTCCTGCGTCGCTGAACTGAAGGCGACCAATAGCCCGAGCAGGGCCAACCGAACGAGATCTGCCGATGGATCCGTCGCCGCCATTGCGAACAGGCCGGCGGCAATGCCGATTTGCGCCACGAGCATCCAGCTGCGCCGTTGTCCGAGCAACCTAGTGAGGCCAGGCAGCCGCATACGGTCGACTACCGGCGCCCAGAACACCTTCACCGAGTACGTGATTCCGATCCAGCTGAAGAATCCTATGGTGGAGCGGCTGACGCCGTATTCCGTTAACCAGGCGGAGAGAGTGGAGAATACAAGCAGGAAGGGGAGACCCGCGGAAAAGCCCAGGAAGGCGATCGCCAGCACCCTGGGGTGGGCGTATATGCGCAGCGACTCGCGCCACGTGGGCCTGGGATGTGTCTCGGTGTTCAGGGCGATTGACGGCCCACTAGTCGCGGAAGTTGTCGAATTGCAGCGGAATCTGGATGTCTGCTTCCTTAAGCGCCGCCATCACCTTTTGCAGATCATCTCGCTTCTTACCGGTAATCCTCACTTTCTCGCCGTTGATCTGCGCCTGCAGCTTGAGTCGTGATTCCTTCACCAGTTTGGTGATCTTCCTGGCGTTGTCCCGGTCGATTCCCTGGGCCAGGCCATACGTGCGCCGCTTCTGCTTGCCGGCGCCCTCGATGTCACCAGGGTCCAGACAGCGCCCGTCGATGCCACGCTTCACCAGTTTGTCGCGCAGAATGTCCTCAAGCTGGTTGACCTGGAACTCTTCTTCCGCGGCAATACGAATGGCGGATTCGAGCAACTCGAACTCCGCTTCCACGCCCCGAAAGTCGAAGCGGTTGCCGAGTTCCCGGTTGGCCTGATCCACCGCGTTGCGTATTTCCTGAAGATCTACTTCCGAAACCACATCAAATGAAGGCATATTCCACCTGACTTGAGTTCTTGACAAGCGGCAGACCGTCCAACATAAAGACGAGCCTGCCGCGCCGGACTTGTAAGAGACATCTAAACTACATGCCAAACGCCGACATGCCAATCCTGGTGGTCGATGACGCCAAGTTCTCAAGCGCGATCATCGCCAAAGCGCTCCGCAGTGGCGGTTTCAATGACGTACGGTTCACCAACAATCCACTCCAGGCACTTCGATCACTGGAAAAACGCCCGGCCCGCATCGTGATCAGCGACTGGCTGATACCCTCGATGGACGGCATCGAACTCACCCAGCGCGTGCGCGCGATGGAGGAGGGTAGCGAACACCGCACCTACGTAATCCTGCTCACCAACCGGGAAGAACTGCCGTCCATCCAGGCGGCTCTCGAAGCCGACGTGGACGACTTTTTGAACAAGGCCACCCTACGCACCCAACTTCTGCCGCGCGTCCTGGTTGCGGCGCGCATCGTCTCCCGCCACAACGACCTCGCCGACGACAACCGGGCCTTGCTCAAGCGCATCAGAGACTTCCAAACCACGGATCTCATCGATTCGGTCACCGGTCTGGGCAATCTCAAGTTCACTATCGAACGCCTGGAGGAACTCCTGCGCCAGGCCAAGGCACGCTCGCAGGTCGCCTGCCTGTTGGCGGTGGGAGTCAACAACCTGGAGGCGATCGAAAAACAGTATGGCCAATCCGCCATCGACGAGTTGACGTCCGGCATCGGAGCGCGGATACGGCAACTGGTACGGCCAATGGACATCCTCACGCACCCGACTGACACCACGTTCACCGTAATCATGCTGCAGGATGATATCAACAACTGCACCTCTCTCAGTTTTCGCCGCATCTTCGACAACCTCTACATGCACTCTTTCAAGACCAGCGAGGGCTACATTCCGGTAGTGATCGGCGTGAGTATCTGCGCTGCCGATAAAGACAGCGGCTTCCCGGATCCTGAAGCCTTCCTACAATTCGCCTATGACGGGCTGACGCGCTCGTTCGACACTGGCATGGTGACAGCACAACCGTTCGATGCCTCGGCACAAACCCGCAAGCCAGACGCGTGAGTAACAAACGATGAGTAACAAACGACACAGAATCACCCGCGTCACGACGCGTCAGGGCGACAGTGGCAAAACACACCTGGCGGACGGTACCAGCGTGGGTAAAGACAGTACGATAATCGCCGCGATCGGCGAAGTGGATGAACTGAACAGCCACGTCGGCGTGCTGGTGACGCTGCTCACAAATGATCATCTCGCAAAACGCTGCCGGCAGATTCAACAGCAACTCTTCGATCTGGGTGCACATTTGGCAACACAAGGTTCAGTGGATGCGCCCGGTGTGTCGCACCTGGAGGAAACAACCGCGGCGATGAACGAAGCACTACCGCCACTCACGGAGTTCGTGCTCCCGGGCGGGACGGCGGCGGCGGCCGCTGCTCATGTCGCACGCAGTGTCTGTCGGCGCGCCGAACGAGCCCTCTGGGCCGCAGAGCAGACCGATGGCGCGAGATATCTCAATCGCCTCAGCGATTTTTTCTTCGTTTTCGCGCGCGCCCTGAATGTCGGTGGCGACATGCCGGAGGACCAGTGGCGGGGTATCTGAATCCCGTCACAGGCTCAACCGGCGGATATCCAACAAAAGCTCC
>DCWG01000008.1:0-4129 GCA_002327525.1 Gammaproteobacteria bacterium UBA2168
GGGCGAGCGTGTGGATCTGGTGAGCGTCTACGACATGGATAATCTCGATCGCCTGGCGGAGATAGAGTTGCCGAAGAAGCGCGCGGCGGTGGTCGTCAACAAGGGCGCCACTGCCATCACGGACAGCGGCAGATTCTTGCTGGTGTTCAACCTCACCCCGGGTACGTCGGTGAGTGTCGTCGATCTCGAGGCAAGGGCGTTCGTCGGTGAAATCCAGACACCCGGCTGCAGCCTTGTCTACCCCACCAAGATTCACAATTTCTTCATGCTGTGCGGCGACGGAGCGCTCCTGAACGTCTCGCTGAACGACGACGGCGGCGTTCTCTCACGGGCTAAATCAGCACCTTTCATCGACATCGATGCCGACCCGCTGTCGGAAAAGTCGAGCAAGGTCGGTGATACGTGGCAGTTCATCAGCTTCAGAGGCGATGTGCAGCCCATCGACGACGAGGGCCGTCCGGGTGAGCGCTGGTCGTTGACAGCCACGGACGAGCGTGCCGCCAATTGGCGCCCTGCCGGATGGCACTGGACTGCGGGGCATCCGGATGGGCTGTTGTGGGTCGGCATGACGCCGAATGGCTATGACGGTAGCCACAAGGATCCGGCGAGCGAGGTGTGGCTGTATGACGTGGCAGAGCAAGAACGGTTGCAGCGCATTCGGTTGAAGACCATCGCGCTTAGCATTGATGTCACGCTGGAGGAGAAACCGAGGCTATTGGTCGTGAACGCCGAGGGCGCGCTCGACATTTACGATGCCAGGAGCGGTGATTACCAGCGCTCCATCTACGATCTCGGCGCATCGCCCTATCAAGTACACGCAATGCCCTGAGCACGCGGGAGGTATATCCATGAACTGGTTGGACAAAGTGACCCAGAGACTCGCCCGCGAGGTGGCGCATCGCAGTTCGCGACGCAGTTTCATAGGGCGCTTCGGCAGCATCCTGGTCGGCACGGCCGCCATTCCGGTATTACCGGTCGCGCGAGCCAGCGCACCCGCACAAGATGCGCGCGTACCGGCCCAGAGCACGGGCAATCCACAGGACCCGGGCGATCCGACCCAGTGTGACTACTGGCGATATTGTGCCATCGACGGCTACCTGTGCAGCTGCTGTGGGGGCACGCACAATACCTGTCCTCCGGGAACCGAGATGTCTCCACTCACGTGGATCGGCACCTGCCGCAACCCCGCGGATGGGCGCAACTACATCATTTCCTACAATGACTGCTGCGGTAAGAGCGACTGCGGGCGGTGTCTGTGCAATCGCAACGAAGGCGACAAGCCCATCTACCGGCCGCAGGCAAACAACGATATCGACTGGTGTCTGGGTACCACGACGAACGTGTACAACTGCTCCACGGCGGTGCTCATTGGCATTGCGACGGAGTAGGACGACGCGTCGGCTCGCGCTGACCGCCTGTCTGCTGTCCACAGTCCCGGCGATCCCGGCACAGGCCGGTGGCCTGCCGATGGCGGAGCACGGGGAGTACGTGAAGGCTTGCGGTATTTGCCACCTGGAAGCGGGCGAAGGGGTTCCGGGTGCGTTTCCACCTCTCGATGAGCGGATGACTCGCTGGAGCGGCACCGAGCAGGGCCGCCGCTACCTGGTCAACGTCGTGGTGAACGGCGTGAATGGCCAGTTGGAGGTGAACGGTGTGAGTTACTTCAGCGCCATGCCAGGTATGGCGCATCAGCTCACCTCCGGTCAGATGGCCGCGCTGCTGAACTTCGTCATCGTGCAGTTCGGTGACGGTGAGGCGGTGTTCACCGAAAGCTCGCTAGATGAGATTCGCACCACCAATGGTGCTGTGTCGAGCCTTGGTCTGCGCCCGAACTAGCAGGCGAGCGCGTCCGCCGGCGGTCGTCACGCGAGGGCTCGTACTGTGTGGGCTGTTTACCTGTTTGCCCTTTGCCGCGGCCGACTTGGTGGGTGTCGACGATCCGGAGCGTGCGCAAACCAACTACATGCTCAACTGTCAGGGCTGTCACCGTCACGACGGTGCCGAGAGTCCGGATGGCGCCGTTCCTGGTATGAGAGATTTCATTGGTCATTTCCTTTCCGTTCCGGGGGGGCGCGAGTTTCTGGTGCAGGTGCCAGGATCCGCTAATGCGGCCATCAGCAATGCAGAACTCGCGGAACTGCTCAACTGGCTGCTGCAGAGAATCAGCCGCGAACAGCTGCCGGATGCATTTTCGCCCTACACCGAGACCGAAGTCGCTCACCTGCGGCGCACGCCGGAGGACGACGTGGTAGGTACGCGGGCCACCCTCGTGCGGGCAATCGAAAGTCTCGATCCAACAAGCCCCAAACTGAAGATGATGGAAATTCCGGAATGAGGGGATAGTGAATGGCCATTCGGCGTTTGTTCATCGCCAATCGCGGCGAGATTGCAATTCGCATCTGCCGTGCCGCCAGGGAGATGGGTGCCGCTGGTGTGGCGTGCTACGCATCGGACGAGGCGGACTCGGCGCCATCGCCATGGCGGGCGGGTCTTACAAGACGCCGATGTTCACCATCGCCTGGCCAACAGGTGAGTTCGGCGGCATGGGACTGGAGGGCTTGGTGAAGCTCGGGTATCGCAACGACCTTGCCGCCATCGAGAATCCCGAGGAAAACAGGGCGAAATACGAGGAGATGGTGGCGCGGGCTTATGAGAACGGTAAGGCGCTGAATTATGGGTCGCTGTTTACCGTGGACGACACTTTGGATCCCGCGGATTCGCGCTGGTGACTGGCGAGTTTGCTGAAAGCAGTGCGAGTCGAAACGCGCTCGGGGAAAAAGTGTCCGGCGATCGATCCCTGGTAGCAGGCCTTGCGGGAGGACATTCCCGCGGCAACGTCCGAGATGTACCCCACAGGGCTGGCGTCATCTAAAACGGCCCGCCCCTGCACGCGGAAACGTGCACCGGGACGGGATACCGGTTCCGGAAGCCGTGTTTGCCGCCTGGTGGCTGATCGCGAGCCGCTATTTCAGCGAGAAGCGCGCGATGCGGTCGCCAGCGAAGGTGCCGAGCAGCAACTCGTTGCCGACCTGCAGCGCAACGGTTGCAGCACCCATGGGGGCGCCCTGGTTGCTCACCACTACGCTTGCGGTCATCCGTTCAGGGTCGAGGCGAACGATCTCGAATTTGAACCCGCAGGATCCCGCTTCGAGGCTCTGGCACTCCATTTGCTGGCTCAATCCTGCCGTGTGAGAGGCCACCAGCAGATCATCGTCGTCAGACCAGGTAAGGTTGTCAGGACTCGCCACTTCTGCACTCGCGACCACCTTGCCCGATACGAGGTCCAGCTTTCGAACCTCGCCGGCCATGTACATATTGATGAAGAGAAAGCGCTCGTCGGCCGATTTCTCGATGCCGTTAGGGAAGGGTCCGTCGCTGCCGGCTACCTTCGCGTACCCGGTGGCGGGATGCCATGCGTACACCCAGCCGGTGTCTCCACCGAATATGCCACCCTTGATCATCGGCCAGATTTGTGAGTCTTTCGGCATCATGTGCGTGGCCCAGAATCCGCCATCGCTGCGCGCTACCACGTCATTGAAATAGGCTCGCTCGGGACCTTCCACGCAGCCGCGCCAGGCGAGGTGCACGTCGGCACCCCCGTCTTTCACCTCGAACAGCTCCACCGACTCTCTACCACCGTGGTTGACGACGTATAGCACGTGGCGTCCGTCGGATCTGATATCGAGGTCGATGCCGTGGGGCGCGAAGGTGGCGGGATCGGGCGGTGAACAGGATACATCTCCCCAGGAGGGTTCCGCGGAGCTGGTGTCTCCCGGTCCCAGGGGGAAGGTAGCAATGTTGGCATCGGCCAGGCGCAGACGCGCCAGACTGCCGGGAGCCGAGCCGTCCATAGTAGCGAACTGGCTCACGATGACGGCGCGACGGGAAGGTGTGAGAGCGAGATCTTCGGGATTCTGAAAGCGGCAGTCGGGTGTGAGTTGATTGTCGGGCTCGCAGCCGAGGATGGGTGTAAAGGAGTCGCTTGAGCAGCCGGCCGTCATGACGGCGATAGCGATGAGAATCGGCAGGTTGCGATGCATTGTGGTGTGCTCCACAGAAACCAGGCAAATGAATTTAGAAACTCCTGCGCGTGAAAGCAATGTGCCAGCGGATGTCTGATTTCATCAGC
>DCWG01000008.1:4472-16511 GCA_002327525.1 Gammaproteobacteria bacterium UBA2168
ATGTCTGATTTCATCAGCGGATGTACGTGGCAAGTACTATTGTCAGGATGCCAACTGTTGCTGGATCGGGGTTTGATATGAAAGCGCACGGCAGCATCGAGCCGGCCGAGATCACACAGAATGAGTTCAGATTCATGACGGCGTCGGCGGAAGCGTCACCGTGTCCGCAATGCCCACGTCATGATCGAGCGTGAGCCCGGTAGCAATATGGTGAGTGGGCGCGGATTCGATCTCGATACGCACACCTTACCGGTGCGGGACGCTCGTGCGCTGTCGAGCAGCTTGCCCCACATTCGTATCCTGTGCCGCACGGCCGGATCGGGCGCATGGCAGTGTCCGGAAACGCTTCGTCCAGATACTCGTTGATCAGTGTCGACTCGATCAGTACGTGGTCGTCATGCACCAGTGTGGGCACCACGTGATTCGGGCTCAGCTTCACGTACTCCGGGTCGTGCTGGGCACCGCCGATGAGATCGATCTCACGCGATGTGAACTTGAGCTTCTTATGAGCCAGCACCAGCCCCACTTTCTGTGAGCAGGTGGAAACGGCGTTGTGATACAGGGTAAGCATGCGCCTCCCGGGTGGTCTGGATGAAGCTTTCTGATGGTAACGGAACTCGCGAGGCTGCAGATGGTGGGTACCCTTTCGCCACACGGTGGGTCTCGAAGAAGGCGAGCCGCTGGGGCACAGCACGCATTGTCCGATAGTGTGGCTGAGGCCCTTCTGAACGATCCGACACAAAGCCGGTCGTGACAAGTAAACTAGACATCATTTTGTGAATACAAGACAAAAAACGCATGTCTTTACGAAAAGAACACATGTCATGACGACGAACTATGGCTGGGTATTTTCTGTGGCGATGTTGCTTGCCGGAACCGTGCTGATGGGCTTCGACAATGCGTTTGCGCGTCTGAGCGGCTATGTCCTGGTGGTGGGTATGGTGGTGATGACGTACCTCCGGTTGCGCGCGAGCGAGGACGAAGTGCTGCGCGCCGCCAATGCCGCGGCCATGACAGTCGGGGCTCCAGTCGGGCTCGGCCTGGCATTCGTCAGCCTCTTTGTTGCCCGATTCGTACCGGCTGTATCCGATTACATCAACGCGCTGACAGTGCACAGCAGCGAGGCGCTGGGCGCTGGGGCTGCCGGGTTCGGCATCGGCATACTGTTTACCTGTTTCACGGTCGTCGCCAGCGCCGTCATCGTCTGGGTTGGCTGGTGGATGGCGATGCGGGCATGAAGAATCGCATACGCGTGCTGTGTGCCGCGAAGGGCTGGGCGCAGGCGTGTCCCGAAATTCGATCAACGCGCTCGAGAGCGGCAAATTCGATCCTTCGCTGCCGCTCGCTTTCAGAATTGCGGACGCCTTCGAACTGGCCGTTGAGGAGATATTCCTGAGGGGCGAGGGGCCTGACGGATAGCGGCTCTGGCGGTCGCTGGCGCGGTTCTACACGGTGAGTGATTGCGTGTGTCTGCGTGCAGTTGTATTCATCGGTACATGGAAAGGGACCGGAATAGTAAGAACAAACGGCTTGCCACTGGTGGTGTGAGAATGCGCGCATGAAACAGTATTGGCGCTTCTATTGGCCGCTTGCGCTGACGGCACTTGCCATGGGTCTGTCGGTGCAGTTTCAGAATGCCACACTCGCCCGTTATCCGGAGGCGACTCGCCAACTGGCGGTGCTGGCGCTGGCGTACGGTGCCTATGGCCTCTTTCACGCCAGCCTGCAATTCGTCGCGCAACTCTCGAATGTGTATGCACGCAGTCTTTCCGCCACCAGTCGTAGCTATCGGTTTGTCACTTTCGCCAGCGCGTTGCTCATGCTTCCAGTGCTGGCTGTCGCCTGGTTCGATGCGGGCGGCACCATTGTCGAGATCGTCTATGGTATTGATGCGGTATTGAGCGCGCAGGTGCGTGAATACCTCGCATACCTCGCACCCCTGATCGCGATCAACGCGCAGCGTTTCTACTTCACGGGGCTGCTCGTACAAGCTCGGCTAACCATCCGTGTCACTACGCTGAATTTCTTCTATCTCGCCATTGTGATCATGGGGCTGTTGAGTGGGTTCGTGCTAGGGCTGCGCCCCGTGGTGGTGGTGATTGGTTCGGAAATCGTTGCTGCGCTGGTGCATCTTGCTCTGCTCGTGCTGGTTCACCAGCGTGACTACAAGCCGCCCGCACAGCCCGAGCACGAGGCGGTGACGTACCGTGAACTCACCCGTTTCTTCGTCGGGGTTTCCACCACCGGTGTGATGTTCGCAGTAAGCCGCCCCGTGCTGTTTGCCTTCGTGGCGCGCATGCCCAACGCGTTGGTCGGTATAGCCGCCATGCGGGTTGCGTTCGACTTCACCATGCTGTTCCAGCAGTCGGCAAACCAGTTTCGGCATTTCTTCGTCACCTTCGGCTGGCGCGAACTGGAAAAGAAACGGATCTTCATGGGTGTGATCTGCGCGGGCCTCACGGTAGCCATGCTGCTGTTTGCTCTCACTCCCTTGTCAATCCTCGTTTGGCGGGATCTGATGGCGATACCGGAGGATGTCCGCACGGCGGCGGTGGAGGTCTTCCTGGTGATGTGCCTCATGCCGGTCGTCATCATTTACCGTAACTATTTTCATGGTCAGCTGATGGTCGAACGGCGCACCACCGGAATGGCGGTAGGGGGCATGCTGCGGGTTGCCGGTATCTACACCGCGGCGGCCACCACCTTTGCGCTGGGTGCGCTGGACTACCGGGTGGCGGCCTGGATTCTCATTGGCGGCTTCTTCATCGAGGCGGCTACCGCCCAGGTGGCGGCAGGATGGTGTCGGCGTTCTTCGTCAGACTGACCCGCGCTCCTCGGCGGCGATGGTCCATGGCTTGCGTTGCGCTTGTGTGATCCACCGCTTCAGATCGGCATCAGTGAGAGCGGTGCGGACATAGGGTGCGATATCGGCAGGTATGTCCACCCCATAGGTTCGAAAGCGAAGTATCACTGGCGCGAACATCGCATCGGTAATGCTGAAAGATCCGAGCAGCCAGGGACCCCGCTCGCGGTGGCGCGTCAGGGACTCGCGCCAGAGCGCGAAGATGCGCTAGATGTCGCCTTTCAAGGAGTTGTTCACGGTTACCGAGCGTCCTGTGGCACGGCGGTTCATGGGCATCTGTCTCGGCAGGTGTTCGAAACCCGCGTGCATCTCCGCCGCCATGCACCGCTCGTGTGCGCGACTCAGCGCATCATCCGGCCGTAGTGAACCCCGGGTGAAGTGTTTGTTGGCATACTCGGCGATGGCGAGCGCATCCTGATTCGATCGGGTTTTATGATGCAACCAAGCCTGGAGGTAAATCGCGGCGCTTTTGACCAACCTCAAAGTGCGGGCTGCGAAAGTCGGCTATCAATGGTCGATGCATCTGAAAAAAAGAGTGCTGACCGCGTTCGCCCTGATCAGCCTGCCGCTCGCAATGGGAGGTCTGCCGCTCGGTATATACCTGGTGCCCTACTACGCCGGTGAGCTCGGCATCAGCCTTGCCGCCATCGGCATCATCGTACTGCTGACCCGGGTGACCGACGTGGCGACCGACCCGCTGATCGGTACCCTGTCAGATGCCACACCGGCGCGTTTCGGGCGGCGGGGTATCTGGATCATGATCGGTCTCCCGGTGATGGGATTTGCGACCCTTGCCGTGTTCAACCCGCCTGAGCAGGTCGGCCATCTGTATCTGTTTTTCTCCGTGGCGTTTCTGTATCTGGGCTGGACGCTGATTTCCATCCCACTCTCGGCCTGGGCTGCGGAACTATCGCCGGACTACCACGAACGCTCTCGCATTACCGGTGCACGTTCCTTCGCCAGCAGTACCGGACTGCTGTTGGTGATGTCACTGCCGCTGCTCATGGCGTTTCTCGTAGGCCAGGGCTACACCTGTCTGACACCGGAACACCCGGGCAGTCTGCAGCCGATGCTGAAAATAGTCGCCTGGTGCACGCTGGCCGGATTGTGCGTGTTCGGTCCGTTGCTCGTCTTCAGCGTTCCACAGGCGACGTTTGTGCAGAAGAACAGCATGTCCTTCAGGCAGGCTCTGACACTGGTCTGGAACAACAAACCCTTCATGCGACTGTTGGCGGCGGGCGTGACCAATCACGTGGGCTGGTACTGCATCAGCACGCTCTATGTCTTTTTTCTCGCGCATTACCTGAAAGCCACGACACAACAGTGGTCGGCGTTGCTGATCGTCTACTTCGTGTTCGGCATGATCGGCACGCCGCTCATCGTGCGTCTCGCCTCCAAAATCAACAAACACAAGCTGATGGCGACGCTGTCCATGTACATGATCGCCGTGTACAGCACCGTACTGCTGATGGAGCCAGGTCAGTGGAAGTACTACATCCTGATTCAGATCTTCTGCGGACTGGTGGCGAACATCGGTAACGTATTGGTGCCATCCATGGCCGCTGACGTCATCGACAAAGACACCGTTGAGAGCGGTCAGCAACGCGGGGCGCTGTTCATGGCGCTGTGGGGGACAGCGGATAAGATTGCGCTTGCCGTGGCAGCCGGCCTGACATTGCCGTTTCTACAATTTCTGGGATTCGACCCGTCCGTGGAAAACGATCTACAGGGTCTCAAAGCCCTGCAGTACACCTACACGCTGGTACCCATCTTCTTTCTGACATGGTCCGCGTGGCTCATCTGGCGATTCCCTATCACGAAGGAGTACCAGGAAGAATTGCGCGCCCGTATTTCCTCGCAACAGCTGAGAGTGGATAGCTGAGAAACTCCTGTATGAAACCAGCGTGGTTGACGACCAGCGGGCGACATCGGGTAAGCTACGCGGCGTTTTGCTCGTATAACCGTTTACCTGTGAGTTAGCCCTGAAGTGACCGATCACCCGCTAGATCCGATATTCAACCCTCGTGCCGTGGCCGTCGTGGGCGTCCGCTCCAAACCTTCGGCCGGTATGATGGGTAGCTTTTACGATTCGTTGCTGGAATCAGATTTCCAGGCGATCGGCGGCCTGTATCCTGTCAATCCGAAGGTCGATGAGATCAAGGGATACCGCTGTTACCCCTCGCTGCTGGACACACCTGACCCAGTCGATCATGTGATTTCGCAGGTCCCGGCGGCGGCTGTCCCTGAGCTGGTGGATCAATGCGTCGCCAAGAAGGTTCGTTCGATTCATTTCTTCACCGCTGGATTTTCCGAGACCGGGGATGAGGAAATGGCCACGGTGGAACGCGCGATGATCGAAAAACTGCGCAACGCCGGAATCAGGGCCATTGGGCCGAACTGCATGGGATTGTACGTACCAAGCAGCCGTCTGGCGTTCATGAGCGGGTTCCCCACGAAGCCCGGTAACGTATTTCTGCTGTCACAATCTGGTGCCAATGCGGGCGAGATCATCTCCGGACTGGTGGGCCGCGGGGTACGCTTTTCCAAAGCCATTTCCTATGGGAACGGCGCCGATCTGCGCGCGCACGATTTTCTCGACTACGCCGCCAGCGACCCGGATTCGCACGTGGTGGCCGCCTACATCGAAGGTGTGCGGGACGGGCGGGCCTTCTTCGACGCCCTGAAGCGCTGCGCGCGGGTGAAACCGGTCGTCATCCTGAAGGGCGGCAGAACCCAGTCCGGATCGCATGCCGCTCATTCGCACACTGGATCGCTGGCGGGATCCATCGAAGTGTTCGATGCCGCCTGCCGCCAGGCGGGCGCGGCGCGCGCTGAGACGATGGACGAACTGCACGATCTGATCGTTGCGGCGTCCACCAGCACGCGCCGTGTCACCGGTAGGGGCGTGGCGCTGTTCGGCGGTGGAGGTGGCGGTTTCGCGGTGCTCTCGGCGGACGCCATCGACCGGGAGGGCCTCACGGTGCCGAAGCTGCCGCAGAGCGCGGTCGAGGAGATGCGCAAATACATCCCCGTGGCGGGCAGCAGCGTGAATAACCCGATCGATGCCTTTCCGCCGGAGGAATATATGGAGGACATGCTCCGGCTCGTTGCGACAGCGGAGGGGATCGATACGCTGTTCATGTCGCCGATATCCGGAATGCGACCGCCCCCGGGTGTGAAAGTTTCCGACCCCAAGGACGGCGAGTCGCCGCCCGCGCCGGCGGAGATCGCAACCAGGGCGGCGAGTCAGATGTCGGCCATCGAAGCGGACACGGGCACACCGGTGGTGGGCATTCTGCGCAGCGGGCGTATGGCGCGCATGATGGGCCTGGATGTGGATGCCGTGAGCCACGCCGCATACGAGGCAGGAATCGGCATGTATCCCAGTGTGGCCCGGGCCGCGCGCACGGTCGCACAGGTGCTCGACTGGAAGGCGTATCGTGAAGGCCTGCCGGAGATTTTCTGATATGGGTGGGGTCAACGAGAATTTATGAACGTTCAAGCCGTGGTGAAACAAGCGAGAGCAGAAGGTCGCACGCTGCTCTCTGAGGTAGAGGCGAAGGCGCTGCTCTTCGAGGCGGGGGTGCCGGTCGCGCGTACCGTGTTGGCAACCACCGAGGAAGAGGCCAGAACTCAGGCCGCACAAGTGGGCTATCCGGTGGTTCTCAAAATCGTGTCACCCGACATCGCGCACAAGAGCGACGTTGGTGGAGTGAAGGTGGGGCTCAAGGACAAGGCGTCGGTCACCGGCGCGTTCGAGGAGATCATCGCCAACGCGAAGAACGCGGTACCGGATGCCCGTATCACGGGTGTCGCCGTGCAACACATGGCGCCGGCCGGAACCGAGGTGATCGTCGGCATGACCACCGATCCGCAGTTTGGTCCGGTGATGATGTTCGGTCTCGGCGGGATCATGGTCGAGGTGCTCAAGGACGTCACCTTCAGGGTGGTACCGCTCGAAGAGCGCGATGCCAGCCAGATGATCGACGAGATTCGCGGCAAGGCGATCCTCGACGGTGTCCGTGGCCAACCACCAGTGGACAAGGGAGCCGTGAAGGACGCCATATTGAAAGTGTCCGAATTCGTGGCGACCAACCCGGACGTTCGCGAGCTCGATCTCAATCCGATGATGGTTTACGAAGATGGCGCCATCGCGGTAGACGCGAGAATCGTTATCGCCGAACCACAGGAAGCCTGAGCAGCAGCCGAGCTGCGACGGCCAGACACGATCGAAGCATGGGTTTTCTCATGGCGATTGACAGCTGACCTTGCTACCTGCGGCTGGAATTCACAACCCCGCAGCCACCGTGCCCTAACCGTCTTCGCGCCAGATCGTGCCCTCTGCCGCCAGACGCTTGACGCCTTCTCCGTCGTAGCCGAGAGCGGTCAACACATCTTCGTTGTGCTGCCCGGCAAGAGGCGGGGGATTCAGATCCGAGAGTGCACGATCGAAGTGCACCAGCGGACCGTGGCGCCGGTAGGTACCCCAGGCCGGGTGCCGGGCGCGCGTCGTCAGGCCGAGTTCCGCCGCTTGCTCGTCTTCCAGCCAGAAAGTACTCGGCAGGGGACCATCGGCGCGCACACAACCAAGTCCGACTGCGGTGAGCACATCCTGCCAGAATGCCGCATCTTTGCTGGCAAACAGTGTCGTGAGGGTGTGGGCGGTGTCGTCGTCACCCACCTCGAGCACCTCGACGTTAGGGGCATCGATGTCGGCAGCACGTAGGGTTTCCACGAACAGCCGTTGTTCTCGCGGAGTGACCAGTGCGAGAAAGATCCAGCGCTCGTCCGCGCAGGAGTAAAGCCGGTAGGTGGGAGACAACCCCAGTAGCAGCTCGTCTGGCAGGGCGCGAGGGGATTTGCCGGGATAGGTCAAAAAATCGTCGTGATTGGCCTGGGCGTTGGCGCCGAACATGTCTACCAGAACGCGCTGACCCGTGCCGGTGCGCTGGCGCGCGACCAGCGCCAGCGTTGCCGCGGTGGTGATCACCATTGCGGTATTCGGATCCGGGTTGACCTCGTTGGCGCGCATCAGCCGCCGTGTCCAAAGGCGCAGATCCTCCATGTCCTGCAGCGTCTCGGGAACGCGCTCGCCCATCTGATAAACCACCCCGCCCATGGCGGCCCCGGGTATCGGGTGCGTACTCGGGCGCAATGCCCCCGGTCCGTCTGGCCCATATCCGTTGCACTGCAGGTAGATGATGTCTGGGTTGGTCTCGATGATCTGCTCGTAGCCGATACCGAGGCGTTCCGGTACGCCGGGCCGAAAATTATGAATCAACACATCGGCGCTTGCGATCAGCTTCCGTACGGCCTCGCGGCCGGTATCCGACTTCAAATCTATGCTGATGCTGCGCTTTCCGGCATTGACCCGTGCTGACCCAATGCCGGCGGCGAGTCCCCGGTAGGGATCGCCGCCGATCTGCTCCACCTTGATGACCTCTGCGCCCATATCGGCGAGAAACGAGGCAGCCAGGGGTGCCGCGATGATGGTGGCGATCTCGATCACTAGTGTGCCGGACAGAGGTGCCTCGGTATCAGCGTCCCGGCTGGGCGCCGGGCGTGGTGTGCGACTCCAGAGATCTGCGAGTGTATCGTCCGGGGTTGCGGAGTCGCCCGGGGCGGCCGGGGTTGCGGTGAGCCTCGCCAGCGGTCCCAGCTGCCGGCCGCTGCCGCGTTCGATGACGTGTCCGTTCGCCACGATGTCGGGATCTTCCAGCGCCTGTTGTGTGGTCTGGTAGGCGGTGGCGACGACGCCGCCGTTCGCGATGCATGCGGCCATCCACTCATCAGCCGAACGTTCCTGAATGCGGGTCAGCATGCGTTCGCGAAACGCTTCCTGTTTCTCCGGCGGCAACATCAGCTGGGCTGTATCGAAATCCGGATCGGCGAGAACGTCCGTCAACTCGGTGACGAGCAGAAAGTTGTCGAACAGGTGAGGCAGGAGGTTGCCGAATTGCATCCAGCGTCCATCACCGGCCTGAGCCGGGTGGTAGTAGAGACTCGGCATGGGCGGTTCGCTGGCACCGCCGGAGAGTATTGCGTTGAAAGTGGCGAAATACTCGAATTGTGCGCCGAGCATCGCGCCCTGTTCGTAGGGCAGGAGTCCCTGTAGGAGGCTGGTCTCCACCAGTCGACCGGTGCCGCCCTCTGCGCGCTGCAGGAGTGCCGCCAGAATCCCTGCCGCGGCGGTCTGCGCGCAGGCGTGCACCGCAACCTGCAGCGCCGAAAACACCGGCCCGCTGCGCTCGACGATCCCGGCAAACAGATTCATGCGGCCGGTGTAGGCGGCCACCAGGTGTTCGTAACCCGGGAGGCCCGCCAATGGACCGTGACTGCCGAAACCGCTGATGTGGCAGAAAATTAGATGAGCATGACGCTGGTGCAGCGTCTCGAACTCCAATCCCTTGCGTGCCAGTGCGCTGCTGCGCCAGGTGCAAACCAGCACATCGGCGCCGGCGCACAGCGCATGAAAGTGCCCGAGGGCGTTTTCCGCCGACAGGTCCAGTGTCAGAGTACGCTTGCCGCGACGCCACATGGGCGCGGCGGGCAGGTTATCGAGGGTGCCGCCGTCGGGATGTTCGATGAGCAGTACCTCGGCGCCAAAGTCGGCCAGGTGCATGGTGGCGAGACCACCGGCGGGACCGGTGGTGAGATCGAGAACGCGTAGTCCGCTCAGAGCGCCAGGCATGGGTTTCCCTTGTCGAACCGCCTCGTAATCACCGGAAGCGGTATACAGCATGTCAGTCTAACCCGATAGGCGAGCGGGTGATGCCATGGTGTGGGTGGATCGAACCTGTCGCTCTTAAACGGGGTACGTACTCGCGCTGGGTGGTCAGGGTGCGTATTCGCGTCCCAGCCGATCCTGCGCACCGTCACCACCGTCGCTTTGCAGGCGCTGGAGATAGCGTAGTGGATCCTCCAGATCACAACCGCCCAGTCCGAGGGCGCTTCGATGGTAGCCGAGGTCGGCTTGCAACTCGGCGGGCATGGCCAGGACGCGCTCACGAGGAACGCACAAGTACTGGTTGAATTGCGTGCGCAGCCAGCCGCGCGTGTAATTCAACGTCAGCGTCCTGCGTGTGCGGTCGGTTGTCCGATTGCCGCCTCCACCGTGGTATGTCGCGCCGTCCCAGATGAGCATCGAACCCGCCGGCAGCTCGCCGTACTCGATCTCCTCCGGCTGGGGCTGTCTTTCTGCCGGCCACCGGCAACTGCCGGGTACGAGCCGGGTGCCGCCGTTGTCCCTGGTGAAGTCGTCGAGGACGATGGCGACGGTCACCACCAACGGTGGGCGCGGTCGTGGTAGCACGGCGAAATAGCCGTCATCGCGATGCAATCCCTGCGGGCTGCAACCCGGATCCGGCGCCATCGCCACGGCACCTGCGTTGAATATGAAATCGTGTCCGAGAATACCTGCGACGATCGCCCGCAGCATGGGGGCGGCGGTGATTGCGTCCGTCGCGTCCGTCTTGCCCAGCAGGTTGTGTACGTGGATGGTCTGATTGTGACCAAGCACCGGATCGGCCGAGCCGAACATCCGCTGACTGCTGGCGAAAAACGGCGCCATTGCCTCACGAAGCTCCGCCACCTGGTGATGGTCGAGCAAATCGGCGACCGCGTAGCCGTGTTCGTGCACGGTAGCGACCATCTCTGCCACGCGGTCCACCTCGACTCCCGACAGCGAAGCGACGAATGCATCTGCGCCATGAGAGGGGGCATTGGCATCCAGACCGACCGGGGCGATTCCGGAGGCGGCAAGTTGCAGTTCCATTTTACGCTGTCTGTATTCCAGCTCCCTCTCCGAGAGGCGGAAGTCGTGGATCTGCTGTTCGTCCATACGTGTTCGCCCTGCGATTCTCCTGAGTGTGGATCACATTATTGGGAAACCACAGTGAGCTGTCGAAAGCCTGTGAGGTCCACGCTTCTAATGAATACCATTAAAGTGCAAAATAGGGCCTGAACAACACACAGGGGTGTGCGCAATGACCATTACAACCAGAATCTGGATCGGACTCGCTCTCGTCTACTTCGTGTTCTTCAGCTGGTACACGTCGTTCGGAGGTCCCCTGACGGAAGAGGAGATAGCGCACTACAGCGCGATTCTCGGGGCAAGGGGTGATTCGGAACAGGTCGAGGTGTGGCGGGCGTTCATGGAGAGCGACACGGGGGACGATTTCGTGATGCTCAATGCAATCGATATCGCGGACGTGCCGCGGCAGGTGCCCGGTGTGCAGCCGGGGGACAGTTCTGAGGACGTTCTGAATCGCTACACCGCACCGTTTCTGGGGAAGGCGCTGCGCTCAGCCGCCCACCCCGTGCTGGTCGGCACCGCGGCGGCAGCGCCCATAGATCTGTGGGGTATCGAGGGGGCGACCGGCTGGACCGGCGGCGGGCTGGTACGCTATCGCAGCCGACGCGATGTCATGAAGCAGGTGGAATGGGCTTCTCAGCTGGACGACAGCATCCACGCCTACAAGATCGCGGCCATGGAAAAGACCATCGCGTATCCGCTGGATCCGTGGATGTACGCGGGTGATCCCCGTCTGTTGCTCGCTCTTTTTCTGATCATCGCCGGGCTGGGCGCACAACTGCGCTGGCGCTGATGCTGACATGGATCTGGGGATGGGGAAATCCGCGTCTTGCACGGCGCGCTAGGAACTGATCGAGTTACCGCAGTAGTGTTAGTCATCGTGGGAGGTGGGGGCCATGTCCTCTGAAACCCGAGGTGATCGTCGCCGCGACCGAGATGGTCATGGCGGACGTCAAGGCCATGCGGGAAGGTGACGACGTCGAATTCGGCCAACTCAAGTCAGATATGATTACGATTGAGAGCAGCCACCAGCGCAGAGCATCGGCGGGGATGAAGTCGATCTCGCGATGGCGGAGATAAGCCCAGAACGCCCCGGGGTGGTTGGTGACCGGTTGTTCGCTCATCCTGCGAGAGTCAGGCCGATTGCCAGTCCACGTGCTGTTCGAAAGCGCCGGCCAGGCGGTAGAGAGTGGGCTCATCGAAGTGACGACCGACCATCATCATCCCCACCGGCAAACCCTCGGACGTTCCGCAAGGGATCGAAATGGCCGGGTGATGGGTCGAGTTGAAGGGTGCGGTATTCGCCAGAGGGTTGAGTGCTGCAGACACCACTTCAGCAACGGGAGCGTGTTGTGCAGGAAGC
>DCWG01000008.1:16829-40145 GCA_002327525.1 Gammaproteobacteria bacterium UBA2168
TGCAGGAAGCAGGCGGCGAGCGAAACTTCGTATGGGCGTTCTACCTGGGTTGCGCCAGAAAAACGGGAATCTTGCGGGTAGTTTTCGCTTGATAGTCGTTGTACGGCGGATAGGCCTCGGCACTGGCCTGCCAGAGGGCCTCGCGCTCCGTGTCATCGGTGACTTCGCGTACGCGCATCTCGAACACGTCCGTCGCGTCGCGTATCTCAACCTCCGGATTGGCCCTGAGGTTGTACACCCAAACCGGGTTTTTCGGCTGCCCGCCCATTGATCCCACCAGCACGTAGCCGTCATCCACCTTCACGCGCATCAGGGGGATCTTGCGTATCGCGCCGGTCATGTTGCCCAAATGCGTGACGATGATGCATGGCATGCCGGTATCCAGCAGCGTGACGCCTTCAGTGCCACCGCTGCCTTCGTACAGCTCCACCTGTTTACGGGCCCAGTCGAGCGCGGGGGGAATATAGTCGGCCGTGGTGTTGCTCCCAGAAGTTTTGTCGAGCCTATCAGCGTCAGGTCAGCGCGGCTCGGGCACGTTGAATACCACCGGTATATATGCCGCGGACAAGTTCGCTGGCGGCGTCCTCGTCACCCACGGCCTCGAACGTACCGGTCCAGTCCACCGAGCAGGAAGAGTCGCCGTCGGGTGTGACCGTCACGGTAGCCGAATAGTTGGCCACCGGCAGCGGGTTGTCTTCGTTGATGATCGCGTAGGTGAAAACGTGAGCTTCGTTGTCCAGCACCTCGAGGCGCTCGACGATCTGGGCGCCGCCCATGGTGATGGTGCGCACAGCACCTACACCTTCCCCCTCGATCTCGAAGGCCTCTATCGGCCCACCGACCTCGATGCCTCCGAAATCGCTCAGGATGTTCCATACATCGGTGGCGTTGGCCTCGACGGCCTCAAGAACTTGAACTGTGGTCATTTCAATACTCCGGTTGTCTTTTTTGGATATTTGCTGGCATGCCCTATGTTGTGCCGAAACGTGAGCCCGGGTCGAGTCGTTTCGCGCTTGCCGTTGCGGACACGGCTATTCCCTGGGCGGCAATTTCAAGCCGTTCTCCATGCGGAAACGGACTTTGGGATCCGCATCGTCGGGGACAAAAGAACGGATCAGGTGGCAGCATTCCAACTGCAGGCCTTTGGGATCCTCGAGATAGATGGACTGCGACCAGCCCTCGTGATCGACCGAACCACGCACCTTCACGCCATGTGCCTCAAGCCGAGTCTTGGTGGCTTCGAGAGCCTGTGTGGAGCCTGAGTTGAACGCGAAGCGGTACACGCCAGGTATCAGCCCCAGCCCCTTGTTGATTCCGTAGTCGAAATTCTTTGGCCAGCCTTCCACCTCCTCACCGCTCATGAAGCCCAGGAGCTGACCATTACCGATGTCGAAAAAGTAGTGCTCATGATGCCTTTGTCGCCAAGTTCGACCAGGTCCGCACGCACCAGCGGAAATCCCAGCACGTCCTCATAGAAAGTACGCGCCTCGTCCATGTTTTTGGTGCCGAGATCGATGTGATTGAAACCGAGATTCTCCGACATGCTCTTCCCCCGCATAGTCTCCACCGTCCGAATGTTCCGCTTTTTTGCTTGCTTGTGTCCATCGGGCTCGCAATCTCTGCCGGCCTGCAGTTTACTGTTGTGATTCGGCTTGAAAGGGCGTCGATGAGTCTCAGAGAATTCCAGCAAGAGGCCGCTCACTGGTTGGAAGCCAATTGCCCTCAGAGCCTGCGGGGCAGTTTGGAAGCGGTCTCGGGCGGCGGGCACAAGGTGCCCATCGAGGATGACGACGGACAGCGCTATTTCGATGCTATGGTCGAGCGCGGCTGGACCGTACCACACTGGCCGCGCACATATGGCGGCGCGGGGTTGAGCGATGCCGAGCACCAGGTGCTGCGTCGGGTAATGTCGGAGGTGGGGGCGCCTATACCGCTTGCGGGGATGGGTACCACCATGATCGGCCCCACCTTGCTGGAACATGGGACGGACGAGCAGAAAGCCCGCCACCTTCCGAAGATCGCCAGTGGCGAGATCCGCTGGTGCCAGGGCTATTCAGAGCCCGGCGCCGGGTCCGATCTGGCGAGTCTGAAAACCCGGGCGGACGACGAGGGCGACTACTTTCTGATCAACGGATCTAAGATCTGGACCTCGGGTGCACAGTTTGCAGACTGGATCTTCTGCCTGGTGCGTACGGACTTCGACGCACCCAAACACGAGGGGATCAGCTTTCTGCTGTTTTCCATGGATCAGCCGGGTGTGACCGTGAAACCGATTCGCCTCATCAGTGGCGCCTCCCCATTTTGTGAGTGTTTTTTCGATGACGTGCGGGCGCTCAAGGAAGATTTGGTAGGCCAGCTGAACCGCGGCTGGAGTATCGCCAAACGTCTTCTGCAGCACGAACGTTCATCCATTTCTGGCATGGTGCCGCAGACCCGCTCCGTTCCGGAGGTTGCGCGGCAATACCTCACGACGACCGGCAACAAGATCGATGATCCGTCCATGCGCGCGAGCGTGATCGATCACGAGATGGGCGCCCACGCGTTCGCCCTCACGCAGAAGCGGGCGAGGGAGGAAAACGCGGATGGCTCTACCCAGACGTTCGCCACATCGTTGTTCAAGCTGTATCGCAGCGAACTCACCATCCGACGTACCGAGCTCATCGTATCCATGATGGGAACCCGGGGTGCGGGCTGGGAAGGTGAGTCGTTTGCAGACGACGAACTCGCGGAAACCCGTTTCTGGCTGGCCCGCAAGGCCGGTACCATCGCCGGCGGTTCGTCGGAGGTGCAGCGCAACGTTATCGCCAAGCGTGTACTCAGTCTGCCGGACTGAATTGCACGACAACAGGAGGCACTCTATGCAAGGTTCGCAGGAAGCATTTAGTTTTGAGCAGAGAGACCGCGTACTCGTCGGTCCCATGCGCACTCCGCGAAACACCGCGCGGCATCTGGGATCGGGCAGTATCCACGACGATGCCACGGCTCAGAAGCTCGGATTTCGCGGTGGCACCGTGGCGGGATCGTTGCACATGGAGCAGTTTCCGCCGCTGCTGGTGGCAGCTCTCGGCGAGAGTTGGCTCGAGACTGGTGGCATGTCCCTGTATTTCAAGTACGCCACCACAGACAACGAACCGGTGCAGGCCGTTGCTCGCCAGGTGAGTCCCGATGATGATCGCATAGAGATCTGGATGGACGATGCCAATGGCAACCGGGTAGCCGATGGCACCGCCAATACAGGCGGTGCGGATTCGAGTTCAGCACTGCGCCAGCGAATCGCCGCCATGCCTGAACCCCAGGACATACGCATACTCGCTAACATCAGTACGGGCGACGTTGGAGAGCGGGTGCCCACCCGCATCACGCCAGAGGCGCTGGAGGGGCGGCTTGTGGTGATCACAGAACCGCTCCCGGCCTACACGGACGCCAGTATTTACGGCGAACGGGTGGCTACACCGGCACTCCAGGTGCAGGTGCTGCGCCCGGCCGAGCGCAGTATTTTACCGCGCAACTCGGATTTCGGCGTGGGTCTGTTCGGTGCCATCGAATTGCAGCTGCGCGCAGGGCCGGTGTTCGTGGAGCATGATTACGAAGCGCAGGCCAGGGTGCTTGCCGTGGGCGAAACGCCGAAGACGGAGTACCTGTACTATGAGGCCGCCCTGTTCGAACCGGACGGCGATGCACCCGTGCTCAGCATGATCATGATGCTCCGCTTCATGAAGGCATCATCGGGGCTCTGGGCCTGACAATACGGCCGCACCATCGACATCGTGATGACGGGCGCCCGCACAGGTCTGCGCCGAACGACCGAAATCTGGTTCACCAACGTCGAAGGTCGCATCATCATCTGCGGTACGCCATCGGCATCCGGCGAATATGCAACCCGCGCGGCCGCGCGACTGGCTGGCCAATCTCGGCGCGCACCCCGGGCTCAAGTTTTGATTCAAGCAATTGCTCGAACGCTTGGTACCGGCCAGCGCTCTGGCGGTGAGAGATGTCGATGAGCGCCGATTTCTGATGAGCGCACCGCGGAGCGAGTGGTACCGCGAACAGGCATTCAGCCCGAACGACCTGGTCAGTTGGTCGCCGATCGTGGATGTTCGTTTTCTGGTGCCGTTCGAAGCATTCAACCGGGTGTAGTCGGGGTTCTAAGCCAGGACGCGCCTGGAGGCCAGGCAGACCGCCTAGGCACCCGAGACTCGAGGCATTGTTGCCGTCTCGCGGCATGTGCGGCGTCGACTGTGGAATTACTGTTTTCGTAGCGAAATTACACCAGATTTGATCTGAATCAGGTTGCACTGGCGCTGAACACCTAGGGTCGACTCTAACTACACTAGTGGGGTGAGTAACCATGGCTGAACAAGCAACTACGCCCGATCAGGAAGAAGTACAGGAAAACCTGGTCGACGCGTACAAGAGCGTCACCGACATGAGCTGGAATTTCGACTATGACGGTAATATTCCAAAGGTGCACGACCTCTATATCCGTGCCAAGAACAATCAGTGGAACGCGGACGATCTCGAATGGGACACGAAGATCGATCCATCCAATCCGATCATGGGCCGGGATGGTTCGGCGTACGCCAAAATGCCCTTTTTTGGTCGGCTGTCTCCGACCCAGCAGGAGACCTTCACCGCGCACTCGACCGCCCAGATGCTCTCGCAGTTCCTGCATGGTGAGCAGGGCGCCACTCTGACGGCCGCGACCATTACGCATGGCGTGCCGGATATAAAGGCCAAGTACTATGCGGCCACCCAGACCATGGATGAGGCAAGGCACGTCGAAGTGTACGACCGCTATGTGAACAAGATCGCGATTCACTATCCGATCAATCCATGGCTCAAGAAGCTGATCGATGTCACCTTACAGACCGAAGACTATCGAAAGGTCATGATCGGTATGAACATGATCGTGGAAGGACTGGCGCTGGGTGCTTTCAACAACATGTATCGTCAGACCGACGAGCCCCTGCTGAAGTCGATCACCTTCAACGTCATGCGTGATGAATCCCGGCACGTTTCATTTGGGCATGCATACTTGACGCCGTTGGTTGCGAAGATGCACCAGGATGACGTCGAAGAGCTGGCGCAGTACGCGTTCGATGGCGTGAGCATTCTGGTCGAATCGCAGACAGAAACCACACAAGGCTTCCTCAAGGTGCTGGATGTCAGCGGCATCGACCCCGCAGACTTCGCCGCCGGCATGAAAGAAGCCGCTGAATTGGGCCTTTTGACCGATCTGCCCCCGGGTCAGGTGCACTCGTTGAAGGATCTGATGATTCCGGCTCTGGTTCGCGCGGGTCTGATCACCGCCAGGACCAAGGAATTGTTCGAAGGTATTGGTGTCGGCGTCAATGAGGACATGACTGTGCTCAACGCCATGGAAGACGCTAAGTCCGACCAGAACATTCTCAACGAAGAGGGTGCTTCCTACTAAGGACTCACCGGCCCGCACGCAAGCGCACTTCGGGGCAGGGGTTTCCTGTCCTGAAGATGCGCGCCAACCTCGATTCCGAAGTTTCACGCCGAATGAATTAATCAGAGGCTCCCTAGTGTATGGAACTCTACATTGGCAACGCGACGCGTCAGTATCGGTGCTTGTGTTGTTCTTTCCACCGCCGCGATACCGGGTGTATGTTTACAGCTGTGTGAGTAGGGTCCGCCGATAAGAGCATGGACACAAGAATGCCGGTACTGGTTGGCGTGGGTTTGACGACTCAACGTGAACCAAATGTGATCAATGCGAGAGAACCTCTTGCGTTGATGATAGATGCAGCCAACGCCGCCGGTGACGATGGTGGCAATGCGGGGCTTCTGCGCGATATTGAACGCATTCTTGTCCCTGTAGGACGGTGGCAATATCGCAACCCGGGCAGACTCATTGGCGATGCGATTGGTGCCAGCCACGTGGAGTCCATCAGCGCACTGCCGGGTGTTTCACAGCAAACGGTCATGAGCGATGCCTGCAATGCCATCGCTAGTGGCGAGATTTCCTGTGCCCTGGTGATCGGTGGGGAGGCCGGTTATCGACTGCAGCGGGCGAAGGCCGAAGGGGTTCGGCTGGAAGCTACACAATGCGAGGATCTTGCCGATGTCGTCATGAAGCCACATGACGAAATGCAGCCGGACTACGAGGTCAACTCCGGACTCGGCTACATGCCCGTCGGCTATTACGCCATCATCGACAGTGCATTCCGCCACAGACACGGTTTCACCACCGGGGCCTATCGAGATCTCCTGGCCGAACGGTACAGCGCCTTCAGTAAAATCGCCTCGCAAAACCCTCACGCCTGGGATCGGGAACACGTAGCAGCAGAGCAAATTCGCAACGCCAGTCGTACGAATCCGATGTTGGCCTTTCCCTACACCAAGTTGCACAACAGCCAGTGGAACGTCGACCAGGCATCGGCGCTCCTGTTCTGCTCTGCTGACAAAGCCCGGCAGATGGGCGTTCCCCGTGATCGGTGGGTGTTTCCCCAGGTTTTTACTGAATCAAACCACATGCTGAACATCACCGCCCGTGGCCGACTGGACCGATGCGTGGGCGCCGAGTATGCGGGCAGAGCCGCCTTCGAGGCAGCTGCGATTCAGCCCGCGGAGCTGGACTTTCTGGAGTTGTACAGCTGCTTCCCGGTGGCGGTTGAGTCGTTCGCAGCCGAGATTGGTGCGCTGGAGCATATTGCCTGGAGCTTTACGGGAGCCATGCCTTTTGCCGGTGGTCCGCTCAACAACTTCGTCTTACACGCTGTGGGTCAACTGGTGCGGCACCTGCGCAATAAACCCCACAGTCGCGGCATGGTAACCACGGTTTCCGGTCTGCTCACGAAGCAGGGGTTCGGGATCTGGGGGACGGATCCTAATCCCAACGGCTACCAGTTTGTTGACGTCACCGATGCCGTCGCCGCGGCCACTGACGAGCGAGTCGTTGTGCCCAACTACGTGGGAGCAGCCACGGTTGCCGGGTACACGGTGTTGTACGACCGTGAAGGCCCGCAGCGGAGTGTGGCCATTGTAGATTTGCCGGATGGCAAGCGCAGCATCGCCCATACGGATGATGTGGGGTTGATGACAACCATGCAATCCGAAGAATTCTGTGGGATGACGGTACAGATAGCAGGCGGCCGGTTTTCGGTTGATAAACATCGATGAGTATTCATCCCGGCGACTACGATATTGAGGCGATACGATCGGAATGGATCGGTAAGGTCGTCTCACGCAGCGAGGGAAGATACCCGGTGGAGTACGATGCCATCCGGCGTCATTGCCACATGACAGGTGACGACAATCCGTTGTTCCTGGACCCGGATTTTGCCAGGAACAAGGGCCCGTATGGCGAAGTCGTCGTGCCGCCTTCGCTGTTGCCCCTCTATTTCTCGGGCCAGGGTCCATGGCCACAAAAAGTGCGAACGCAGACGGCCGTGCTTGATGACCAATCTGCACTACCCAGACGCCCCGCGTTTACCCTTGGCATACCCACACCTGGTGATCGGGGTATCAACATGAGCACCGAGTGGGACTTTCTTCAACCCATTCGGGTCGGCGACAGATTGCACTCGGAATTGACGGTTACCGATGTGTTCGTCAAAGCCATCAAGCTGGACAGTAGAGCCGTGTGGATCGTCTCGGAGACGGCGATTTTCAACCAGGATGACGAGAAGGTTGCCGCGTGGCACAACACCACTCTCGTGCATCGATCGCCCAGGCAGATAGAGGCTGATGAAAAGCGGTCTCCGGGAGAAACTCATGAGTGATTCCACGCCAGGTACAGAGCCCGCGATTCGCTATTGGGACGATGTCGTTGTGGGCGAAACGCTGGCCGGATTTTCAATACACCTTGATTGGACGGCCATGGCGTTGCAGGTTCATGGCTCTCAGGACTGGAATCAGATCCACCACGATCCGGATTTCGCCCGGGACAGTGGTCATGCGGGCATCTTCTACAACACCGGATGGACTGCGGGCCTGCTTGGCCGCACGCTGACTGATTGGGCCGGAGTGTACGGCTGGGTGTGCAAACTCTCGTTTCAAATGCGCGGTATGAACATGCACGACGATACGGTATCGACACGGGGCGCTGTGACGAAGAAATACATCGACAAAGACGGCCGCCATCTCGTCGAGGTAGAGGTATGGCTCGAAAACGATCGCGTGGGTAAAACCACGCCTGCCAGTGCGATCGTCCAGTTGCCCAGAGCTTCATCGTGACGGCCGAGGGCCGTTGTTGAGGCAGGATGCGAATCAGCAAAGGAGATCTGGCATGCAAACTGAACTATGCAAACGTCTGGGGATAGAATTTCCGATATTTGCTTTTACGCATTGTCGCGATGTTGTTGCTGCTGTTTCCAATGCGGGCGGGATCGGCGTGTTGGGAGCGGTAGGATTTTCCGCGGAACAGCTAAAGATCGAGCTCGACTGGATCGATGAGCACATCCATGACAGGCCTTACGGTGTCGACGTCATCATTCCCAACCGCTATCAAGGTCAGGATGAAAAAGATCCGGACAAGCTGCGCGCGTTGATCAGCGCAGCGATTCCTCAGGGTCATCGGAATTTCGCTGACGAACTCCTGGATGCGCATGGTGTGCCGCGCCTGCCGGAAGACCGGAAGGTCTCGGGACGCCTGATGATGACGGAAGCCACCTCCGCGCCGCTCATCGAGGTCGCACTGGAGCACGAGAGAGTGAGGCTGATCGCAAACGCCCTGGGAACACCGCCGCCGGATATCATCAAACAGATTCAGGATTCGGGCCGCATGGTGGGCGCATTGTGCGGTTCACCGAAACACGCTCGCTACCACGTGGAAGCAGGCCTCGATTTCATCGTCGCACAGGGGGGTGAGGGTGGTGGACACACAGGCGAGATCGGAAGCGCCGTCCTGTGGCCGGAGGTCGTAGACATTGCAGGTGATATTCCGGTGATTGCGGCAGGCGGGGTAGGGTCCGGTCGGCAGATGTACGCAGCGCTTGCGCTGGGTGCCCAGGGTGTGTGGAGTGGCTCCATCTGGCTCACGGTGGCGGAAGCTGCCAGCACTCCGGTAATGCGAGACATGCTGCTGGCCGCCACCAGTTCAGATACGGTTCGTTCTAAGAGCTTTACCGGCAAGTACGCGCGCATGTTGCGTAATGCGTGGACCGACGCATGGGACTCCGGCAACAACCCTAGTTCCCTGGGCCCACCCCTACAGATGATGGCGATAACCAACGCGATGGTGCGAATAGGCAGGTACCCGGAACAGGCGCGCGAGGTGATGTTTGCTCCAGTGGGACAAATTGTCGGGCGTATGAACGAGATCATGGGAACGAGAGAACTCGTGATGGAGATCGTTCACGAATATCTCGATACGCACGAGCGCATGAGCGCGCTGCTGCCTTCCACCCAGTGATGGATCGATGGATATCGTGGAGTCGAAATGTCGCATCTGATTTAAGAAAAGCGCGATGGGATTGCCTATCTCACCATGACTCGACCCGAGCGGCGCAATGCGCTGAGTCCGCAGATGATTGTCGAAATGGCCGCGATGTGGAGCGATTTTCGGGAGGATCGCGAGGTGCGGGCCGCCATACTCACAGGCGCCGGAGACCAGGCATTGTGTGCGGGAGCAGATCTCGGGCTGTTGATTCCATTGCTCTGCTGAGCGCGGGAACCGGAGGATGAGTATGACGAGGCGTTGCTGAAAGACCGCGCGTTGATGCAGACGGCGCTGCTCAGAGACTTCGAGCTATACAAACCCGTCATTGCCGCGGTCAATGGTTTTGCCCTGACTGGTGGCATGGAGATCATACAGGCGATGGATCTTCGACTTTCCGTGCCAAATGCAGAGTTCGGCCTGTCGGAAGTGATGCGGGGAATCGTCCTTACTCATGGCAGCCTGGATACTCTCGCCACCCTGGTGACGAAAACGCCGTCTCTGCGGAGGTCATACCCGGCTCTCAGCAGAGCGGATGGCTGTATCCACTGCGCTGATTTCACCCTGGTATGTCCTGTTTGTATGCGATCATAGCGACATCATTAACCAACCGTCTCGCGACCGCAGTTCGCGCGGCTACGGATATCAACCCGGTAACTCCCGAGTGCCCTGGTATTTTCGAACATCTCTCATCGTCTGGTGCATGGTCGCGGTGGCAACACTGTCCGCGGCGGAACCCCCGGTCTACGAGACACTCGAGCAGTTGGGTGAGGGGCTTTTTTTCGACGTCAACCTGTCACAACGGCGCTCCCAGTCCTGCGCTACTTGCCACTCACCAGAGACAGCCTTCACTGACACGCGCTCGAATTCGGTAGGCGGCGCTGTTTCGCTCGGTGACGACGGCATGTCTCTGGGTGATCGGAACACGCCTACCCTGGGCTACATCTCGCTCAGCCCCGACTTCCATATAAACCGGGCGGGAGACTATCGAGGCGGCTTTTTCCTCGACGGCCGAGCGGCGAACCTGACAGCGCAAGCAGGTCGGCCGATATTCAACCCGGCGGAAATGGCGCTGCCAGACACTGCATCGCTCAGAGCACGGATCATGGAGAATCCGCGTTACCTGGCATCCATGAAACGACTTTTCGGTGATTCGGTGTTCACTGACAGCGACAGAGTTCAGCAAGCCGTGGCGCAGAGTATCGCGGCGTTCGAACGTACAGCACGATTTGCACCCTTCGACTCCAAATACGATCGTTATCTACGCGGTGAGTACCAGATGACACGCCGGGAGGAACAGGGTCGGGTTGTATTCTTCTCCGAGTTGTTGAACTGTAACGGTTGTCATCTGCTCGACCAACCGCAACGCGAGACCTTCACCGACAACCGCTATCACAACGTTGGCACACCGGTGAACGAGCTGCTGCTTGAGCACATGGGAACTTCTGCAGGGCAACCCGATCTCGGGTTGGCGAACAATCCCGCCGTCACTGATGGCGCGCAGCGCGGCAAGTTCAGAACACCGACGCTGCGCAACGTCGCCGTCACGGGGCCTTACATGCACAACGGTGTTTTTGACGACCTGCGCACCGTTTTGCTCTTCTACAACACCTACTTCGTCGGTGGCACCTCCAATCCGGAGTCAGGTGCTGCCTGGAGTGCGCCGGAGGTCGGTGAAAACATCGACCAAGCCCTGCTCTCGAAGGGGCAGCCCATGGACACCGCTCGCATCGACGCCGTCCTCGCGTTTCTGCACACACTGACCGATCGGCGCTATGAACATCTACTCTTTGCGGATTCACGATCGTCGGATAGCAGGTAGACTTCGGCAACCTCACCACAGAGTACTTGCAGCGTGGGAGTCAGCATGTCGGAGATTCGAACACTTGCAGTCGCGGTGCTGATTGCGGGGGCGTTTTCTGCCCCGCTGGCAGCGCAAGAGAGCTACCTGCCGATCGTTCAACTGGAGATGCGCGGCATCATCATCATCGCGCATTCGGCGCCGGATGGTCCGCTATATACCATCAAGAACCGCGAAGGCGAGGTTATTGAGGAGTTGCTCGATTCGCAGATGCTCGCGAGCCTGTATCCCGAAATCCACAAGACCTTTCTACACGGAATCGCAGTGCCTCCGGCCGCACGGCCAATCTCGGGATCCGGTGATGACTCCGTACTGCCCACGACGATCGAAGACTGAACCCAACCCAACGCCGCCCTCGCTGAAAGATGGCCAGGGCTCAGGTGGCTCCCACCTCTTTCAGCTGTTCGATTTCATCGGCTGTGTAGCCGAGGGTAGCAAGAACCGCCTCGTTCTGGGCGCCGAGTGGTTGCGCGGGCGTATGCACGCGGGTGGGCGTGCGCGAGAACTTGGCAGCCGGACCGGTGAGCGGGATGGTCGTCCCATCGGTTAGGGTGGTGGGTTGTAGCATGTCGCGCTCCAGGATGTGAGGCTCCTTTGCCGCCTCGGCAAACGTGTTGACGCGGGTGCCCGGCAATCCCAGATCGTTGAAGGCATCGATGACTTCGGCCGTGCTCAAACCGGCGCAGTAATCGCGCACGAGTTCATCCAACTCGTCGCGGCGTTGGATGCGCTGGAGTAAGTCGACATCCGCCAGATCGTCGCGGCCCAAATGATGGGCGAGTAGTTTCCAGTGGCTTTCCAGCAGCGCGCCGAAAAAGACATGACCATTCCTGCAGGCGTAATTGTTCGCCGGTACCGCGAAGGCGAACTGATTACCCATGCGTTGCAGCGGTAAGTTCAGCGCGGCCGCACTCAGTGCGCCGTTGCACTGATAGAGGAGGCTGTCGACCAGCGCCACGTCGACGTGCTGACCCTCACCCGTCTGATCCCGGTGTCTCAGTGCAGCCATGGCGCCCAGTGCGCCATGCAAACCCGCCAGGTCATCTCCAAGATACGTGGGCGCCTTCATGGGTCCGCCCTGCGGTTCGCCGTTCAGGGATGCCCAGCCGCTGAAATTCTGCGCCAAGGGGTCGTATCCGACGCGGTCGGACTCCGGCCCGAACTGACCGAATCCGGATATGGACACATAGACGATATCCGGTTTCACGGCAGCCACGTCTTGATACCCGACACCCCAGCCGTGCAGCGTACCCGGGCGGAAATTTTCGATGATGATGTCCGCGGATGCGACGAGACGCAGAAATGCCCGTTTTCCCTCTGGGTGACGAAGATCGAGCGAAACACTCTGTTTGTTGCGGTTGACGGTTTCGTTGGCTAGTGAGTGTCCTGAATCCGAAACGAAAGGCGGCACGCGCCGCGACACTTCGCCGTCCGGGTGCTCCACTTTGATGACGTCGGCTCCGAAATCCGCCAGCACGCATCCGGCCATGGGCCCCGCCCAGGTGGTGGTATTTTCGACCACGGTGACGCCGTGCAAGGGCCCCTTCAGATCGTTGCGGGCATTGACGTAAAATTCAGACTTCTTCATCCGGTATTCCTCCCGGCGCACAGTGGAGCGATGTTCTCACCCTCGCAAAAGTTTCCAACACCATCAACAGTGCCAGGTGTGTTGTATCACCGCTCTGGTTGCAGGTCGTCCCTGTGTGGGTATGCGTGGTTGTGACACCCGCCATATTGCGCGTAGATGAGAGACAACCGGCGGATACCACTTTGACAGTCACAAACACGACTTTCCTGTTCCTTGCGATAAGCACCTTGCTTCCTCTGAAAAAGCGTGCACGCCCGCCATTTTGGAGACGAGGCCTACGAGGTGCTCATGTCGCATTTCGAGAGCACGCCGGTTTCTGAAGAACACGCATTGTGAGCCCGTTCACACAAACAGCGGAACTGATGGATCATATTTTCGCTCGCGGATAGATTTTGCCCTGGCGATCCCTGTCAGATTACCGATAAATAACCAGATATCAGTATGACAAGAGTATCTGTGGGAGCGGCTTCAGGCGCGATTCGTGAAGTTTCAGCGTATCAGGACGTGCTCCGGCTAGCGCATCGTCAGGTCGCTGGTTTCATCGGTGCTGTTGAGCAACACGTCACCGCCTCGTGCCGTGATCGAAACCGCGAGCGCAGGCTCGCCTTCCAGCACCGGCACCTCCAGTGCTATGGCGGCGAGGGTCCGATGAAGATCCGCCGCATTGGGTGTAGTGATTGACAGCGACTGGAATTGACCGCCCGCTGGATTGGTCAGTCTTGGATTGGTGCATTCCAGCCAATCGATGAAGAACGGCATGCGTGAACCGTGCGGCGAACCGGATGGGAACAGCAATTCCCAGACCAGCAGTTCGCCTTCCGTGGTTTTGCGCTGGGTACGATGAGGGCCTACGGTCGTCACGCCACAACTCGACAGGGAAGCCGCGGTTCGGGCTAGGTCTCCCTCAGCTGCCCAGGTTACCAGGCCGCCGCAGCTGAGCGTAGCGAACCGTTCGGCCAGCGTGCCTTCATGAGGCTGCGCAGGATCCGGCGCAATGATCTCGAGATAAGCTTCATCGAGGGACAGAAGCGCATTGCGGGTACCCATGCCGATGTGTTCGCCTCCATAGGCCGGTGCGATTCCAAAGGTGTCACCGGCCCACTCTATGCCCTCGTCCAGTGACGGGACGGCATACATGAAGTGATCAACGCGTAGCACCATGGCTATTCCCCTTCTGTCTTTTAGCCAGAGTACCCGATTTTCTGGATCAAACTGAATCTCGCGAGCAGCGCCCCGGCCTTGATTAGACGACAAAGCTCGAGCCACCCGGAGGCGGATTACATTCCCGGTTTCGGCACGTTTCTCGCCCGGTTGAGGACTATCAGACCATGTCAAAGTCGGTGTGGCCCGGTTTCACACCCAGGTGAGGGGTGGTTTGCACCGATCTGGCAGGTAGCCCGTTAGCGCTCCCATCTCGAAAGCCGTAATCTTGAACCCCTGCCTCGAATGTGTGTCTGGTAGCTTGTTAGCACGATGCCGGACCACGCCGGGTATTCACTCACCCGAGTTCGCGATGCCTACGGGGCGTTGTAGGGGATTATCTATGGCAAGCCTGCTGAGGCTGACGGTCTACTTGAAGCGCTATGCCTGGTCGTTCTGGCTGGCGGTTGCCGGCATGCTGTTGTCGCGAGTGTTCGAAGGCATGATCCTGCTGTTCGCAAAATCCGGTATCGACAGCATCGCGCAGCACCAGCCCCCGCTCACGCTCGGTGACATCTCGTGTGATGCGGCTCGCGCCACTCTGGCATCGCCAGCGCTCTGCATCGTACTGTAGATGACTGTGACCATCGCCTTGGTGGCGTACCTGTTCTCCAGGCGTATCTATGCGCTCAGCTATCTGGTCCAGGAAGGATTCTCGGGCCTCTCGACATTTGTGCAGGAAAACCTGAACGGCATCCGCACGGTGCAGGCTATGGCCCAGGAAGAACGTGAGATAGAGCGCTTTCGCGGGGTGAACCAGTCGTTCGCCGATCGCGACCTGAACCTCTTCAAGGTGGCTTCCTTTCTGGGTGCGCTGATACCGGTACTGGCTGCCAGTGCCACACTGATCATCATCGGCTACGGAAGTGTGTTGCTTCAACAGGGCGAAATCACGGTGGGTACGTTCGCCGCATTCTTCTCCTACCTCGCCCTGGTAAGGAGGCATCACGCGAGGTCGGCGAGTGTGGCTGTCCGAACGCAGTAGCTGCTGTCAGACCTCCCTCACCAGTTTGACCGGGTGCCTGGTTCTATGAGACATATCAGGGAAATCCACTCCTGGGAGATACGGCTTGCAACTGACGGTTGTCGAATACGAAAAGAAGGGTGCCATAGCGTACGTAACGCTCAATAGACCCGACAAACTCAACGCAATGAATACCGCAATGCACGAAGAACTTGGCAGTGTGTGGGCGGATTTTCGGGATGACCCTCACTTGCGGGTGGCGATTCTGTCGGGCAGAGGAAGATGTTTCAGTGCGGGTGCAGATCTGTCTCCCAGCGGTGGTGCCCAGTCCGGTGAGTACCGGTATACGGGAGAGTTCACGGACATTACCCAGACACAGGGGCTCTACAAGCCCATCATCGCCGCGCTGCACAGCCATGTGGTTGGTTATGGCATGTGGATCGCGATGGATTCGGACATACGCATCGCCACAGAGGACACGACCTTCTGGCTGCCGGAACCGCAGTGGGGCATCGCCACTATTCCATGCGCCTGGTTTCCGAGGATCATGCCGTGGGCCATCGCCTCGGAACTGTTGCTTCAGGCTGAGAGAGTCACCGCGCAACGCGCATACCAGGTCGGCATGATCAACAAAATCGTTGCTGACGATCAGCTCATGGCCGAGGCGAAGAAGGCGGCCAACCGGATCTGCGAACTCAGCCCCATGGCGGTGCAAGGCATGAAAGAGTCGATGGTGCGGGCCAGCGCACTGGACTACGCTGCGGTCGATGCAATTACCGCAGACGTGCAAACCCGGGTTATGACCTCTGAGGATCGCAAAGAGGGGATCAAGGCCTTTGCGGATCGACGGCCGGTGGACTGGCCTGGGAAATGATTCGCCGTACTCGCAGCGACCGCAACTGGCTACAGCTCGGGTAGTGTGAAGATCCCGAAGAAAAGACCCCCGTTGCCGGGGGTCTTACAACTGCATGTATCACCTGTATCAAGGCACATGCTGTGAGAAACGCTACTGGTTCAAAGCCTCCAGCGCATCGATCAGAGCGGGATAGGTCTCGGCTTGATCCGCACAGTTCGTGACGAAATCCCGGGCGGGTTCTCTACCACGGCGGCCGCCTGAACTCGCTCATGGGCCACAAACGCCGCCGGGCGCGGAGCCTCCGATAGAATTCACGCGGTCACGGCAGCCAACGGCGCAACACTTGCGCCACTGCTGGTATGTTCCAGTGGTCAGCGACGATACGCCCGTTGCTAATCCAGGGCTTGGTGCCGTTGATCACCCACCGGTCTTCCTTGAGTTCCGCACGGCATTCGATGCTCGTCGGGTCTGAGCCGACGTTGGGCTCGCTGATGGCCACGCAGCCGATCAGCTCCTTTGCGAGTGCGGGCGTCATCTCCTGATCGCCGTACTCATCATCGTAGGGTTGGATCTCGGTGTCGAGAAAGCGCCGTATGCTGTCGCGTACTAGGCGCTGGTCTTCGTTGAATTCAGACTCCATCGGAATACTCTCGCGGCTCTACGAACTCAGCCACATGTGGTGCCTGTTTTGCACGTTTATTGATTCTTCCAGACCGGATCGCGCTTTTCGGCGAAGGCTCGCAAGCCCTCCTGCATGTCCTCGGATTGCATGACGGGACCGGCGAACTCCATCTGGTTCTGCCAGCCGTCCTCGTCCTGCCAGTCGTAGGCGTGCTGCACGATCTGTTTGCTGGCTTTGGTAGCAAGTGGTCCGGCTTTGAGGATCTCGTTGGCGAGCTCGATGGCGCCGGTGAGTGCCTCGCCGGGCTCGGTGAGGCGGTTGACGAGGCCCAGCTCTGCCATGCGGGTGGCGGGCCATGATTTGCCTGTCAGCGCGAGTTCCATGGCCAGGTGGTAGGGGATTCGTTTAGGCAATCGGAATAGCCCGCCACCCACCGCAACCAGGGAACGTGCTGCTTCGGGAATGCCCATGTTCGCGGTGCGCGAGGCGACGATCAGGTCGCAGGACAGACACAGTTCCAGGCCACCGGCCAGGGCGTGGCCTTCCACCGCGGCGATGACGGGTTTGTTGGGGGGCAGGGCCATGATGCCGAAGCCGCCGCGGCGTTTGGAGGTACCCATGTCGCCATGGGCGGCGGCGATCAGGTCCTGGCCGGAAGAAAACGCTTCCTGTGAGCCGGTGATAATCGCGCAGAAAAGATTGTTGTTGGCTTCAAAGTCATCGAGGGCCGCTTCCATCGCCAGCGCGGTGGCGCCGTCGAAAGCGTTGCGTCGATGCGGCCGGTCGATACGAATGAGCAGCAGATGTTCGTCGATTCGCTCGGTTTTGATGGCGTCGGTTCCCGTAGGCGCGGCCCCGGGCACGTCGGATTGGTTAGAGGTTGACACTGAAGCCTCCGTTGACGGGATAGGTTTGACCGGTGGTCCAGCTGGCAGCGTTGGAGGCGAGAAAGGTCACCATGGCGGCTACATCGCTGGGCTCTCCCACGCGGCGGATGATGTAGTTTGTGAGCATCCTCCTGAGCAGGTCCTCGTTGCTGGTCATCGCCTCTACCGCGGGGGTCCGCGTCGTGGCGATGGCCACGCAGTTGGAAGTGACGTTGAACCGACCGAGGCTGCGGGCGAGTGCCCGCATGAGCCCGGCAGCGCCTGCCTTTGCGGCGGAGTAGGCCTCAAGGCCCGGCTCACCGACACGCCCCGCGTCGCTGATGACCGTGATCAGTCGTCCGCCGTTTCCCGCTTCGAGCATAGCCGGGATGACGGCCCGGCAGCAGTTCAGCACCCCGTAGAGGTTGACCTGAAGGAACGGCTCCCACTCGGCCGGATCTTTCTCCCAGAAAGGCGCACCGGTCAGGTTGAGGGGATTGGCGCCTGCGTTGCCGGCGTTGTTTACCAGCACGTCCACCGTACCGAGCTGCTCGCGGGCGGTGGTCAGCATGGCCGTGACAGCCTCGAAGCTGGTGACGTCACCTTGCAAGGCGATGGCGGTGCCGCCAGACTCATTGATCTCACCCGCAACGGTCTCGGCGCGCTCCGCCACATAGTCGTTGACGACCACGGCCGCACCCTGGGTGGCCAGATAGTGAGCGGTCGTCGCACCAACACCCTGGCCGGCGCCGGTGACCAGCGCGACGCGAGAGCTCAGGTCGAGGAGGTTTTCTGGGGCTAACTCAGACATTGCGATCTCTTCCTTGCCAATAAGGGGTGCGGAGCTCGTTTTTGAGCACCTTGCCCGAGGGGTTTAGGGGTAGTTGGTCGACAAACTCGAACTGGCGCGGCTTCTTGAACGACGCCAGGTGGCCGTCGAGATGGGTCAGTAGATCGTCGCGGGAGAGGGTATTACCTGGTCGGGGTACGACGAAAGCCAGCACTTGCTCTCCGAAGTCGTCCTGCGGGATACCAATCACGGCGCAGTTCTCAACGTCCGGGTGCGCAACGATCGCTTTCTCGATTTCGGTGGGATAGATATTTACGCCGCCGGCCACGATCATGTCCTGCAACCGGTCGGTGATGAAGAGATAGCCGTCTTCATCCAGATGCCCGACGTCACCGGTGCGGTAGAAGCCGTCCTTCACGGTGTCTTCGCCCAGTGGTTCCCGACCGAGGTAATGGGCCAGGACGACGGGTGTGTTCACCGCGATCTCGCCCGTGCTACCCGGCGGCAAGCGGTTCCAGTCCTCATCGACGATGGCAATCTCCACGCCTTCGTACGGCAGCCCGCTGCTGCCGGGTTTGGTCAGCTGATGTTCCGGTGCGATGTAGGTGATCATACCGGCTTCGCTGCAGCCGTAGGCTTCCCACAGCATGCCCGGCCCGAGACGGTCTACAAGCCAAGCTTTGAGAGACTGCGGCACCGGGGCGGCGCCCGCGTTGATGGCTGTCAGCGACGACAGGTCGTAACGGGCGAAAACGTCCTCCGGCAGTGCCTGGATGCGCAGCAGCATGGTGGGCACGGCGGTCCACAGCTGGATGCTGTGACGTTCTATCAATCGCAGCGCCGCCTCGGGATCGTAGGGATCCAGCAGCACCACCGTGCCGCCGCGCGAGTAGGCGCCGCTGGCAATGGCCGGTCCTGCGCCGTGATGAACGGGTAGCGACAGCAGCACCGTCGAGGTGTCGGGGTGAGGCGGCACGCTGCCCACCGAGGCCCCATAGCGCAGCAACCGCTCTAGATCGAGTGTGGCCGGGTCAGCCGGGGGTACACCCTTGGGGTTGCCGGTGGTACCGGATGTGTAGAGCACCATGTTGATGCGCGCCGGTCCGAACCGTTCTGTAGGCTTGCCGTTGGTGAGCAGGTCTTCCAGGCGATGTCCCGGACATCCCGGTGCCTGGCCGACGGTGATCAGGAGGCCCGGACTCTGCTCGGCCCACAAAGCGGCATCGACATCATCACAGGCCAGACCCTTGGCGTTGCTGTCCCGGATGATGTACATAGCCTCTTCGGGGGTGAGTTTCCAGTTGACGGCAACCAGCACTACGCCGAGCTTCTGCAGCGCGCGCTGGACGATGAACCATGGCAAGTCGAGGCGAAAACGCATACCGATGCGGTCGCCGGGTGTCAGGCCTAACGCTGACAGGGCATCGGCGACTCTATTCGCCTGGTCGTTCCACTCCCGATAGGTGAGCGAACGGTCGTCCTTGATTACTGCGACGGCCTTTGGGTTCTCGGTTGCCCAGAACTCGGGTGATCCAGTCTCTGCGGTGTCCAACATCGCGCCACTCCTGTGTTAGTGGCGAGAGGCGCATGCCGTGCGGATCAGGCTGCGTGTCTGCGCGCGCAGTTTGCTGCTTTCTACTGCGCCTGGTGCGGTCAGCAACTGTGTCGCGACGCCACGCATTAGCCCGAGCAGCAACAGGGCAAATGGCCTGGCGGCAATCTGCTTCGAGATCGAACCATCGCGTTGGCCTTTTCTTACCCAACCGACGATGGTGTCTCGAGAACGATCGTCGGCCTCGGCGAAGATGTTGTGCGCGGATTCATTCAGCGACTCCCCCCACATCACGTGAAAGGCCCGGGTCTGGCGAGAGGGTGATTCACAGACTTTGAGGTATTCATCGGCGAGGGTCAGCACACCGTGCAACCCGGTGTCCGCCTCGAAACCTTCCAAGGTTTCGGAGCAAGCGGCCTGGGCGTGTTCGGCTAGACGCATGATGAGGGCGTCTTTGGTGCCGAAATGGTGATTGACCAGCCCCCGGCTGTAGCCCGCGCGCTCGCCGATCTGCGCGAGTGACGTCTGCACCACACCGCGTTCTGCGAAAAGCTCTGCGGCGGCGTCGAGCAGAGCATACTCGGCCTCGGTGCGTCGCTGGAGCTGAGTACGTCTGGATGCAACTTTGGTCTGGACATTCATGCACGCACCCTAATACACTTACTTGCTAAGCGTCAAGCAATTATCAGAGAGGAACTGCATGACCAAGGTGGCCGCACAACCCGGGCTCTACGATCCGGACGAACCCACACCGGTGCTGACGGGCACACGCTGTGATGAATGTGATTCCACGTTTTTTCCTCCTTTTGGCATCGGCTGTGAGGTGTGCGGCAACGAGGCAATCCACACGGTTGCAATCGAAGCTGCGGGCGTGCTGCACTCGGTGGCAACCGTCCACCGGCATGCGGGCCAGGACATCGAGGCGCCTTTTACGGTGGCAGAGGTGGCGCTGGACGAGGGGCCTCTCATACGCGCGCTCATGACCGAGCACGCGGAGTTCGAAGCCATCGGCCAGCGTGTGCGTGCCGAGTGGTTCGCAGTGCGCACAGACGAGGAGGGCAACAAGGTGGTGGAGCCCCGGTTTACGCTCGTAGGGGATACATCATGAGCCGGACGCTCGCGGATCTTCGCCCGGTATCGGTGGTGGGTGTTGGCCTGCACCGGTATCAGCGCCCCAGCGATACACCGTACACGGCACTGGGTGTGCACGCGGTACGCGAAGCGCTGGCCGATGCAGGACTTGCGTGGCAACAAATCGAGTCGGCCTACACGGGTACGGCCACCACGGCTACGGGCATGTCACGGCTGATGTATCGCCATCTTGGCGCATCGGGCATTCCCATGGCGCAGGTGGAAAATGCCTCGGCGTCGGGCTCCACGGCCTTTCGCCAGGCGTGTATCGAGGTTGCCTCGGGGCTGGTGGATGTGGCGATTGCAGTGGGGGTCGACAAACCGCTGGGCGCTAACATGCCGCAGCGCGCGGCGGGCCTGCGCGATCTGGGTGGTAACCGGATCGCGCCGTTCACTCATTTTGCGCTGCTCGCCAACCGCTACATCCATGACAATGGTGCAACGCCCGAGCAGTTTGCGCAGGTGGCAGTGAAAAACAGCAGAAACGGCGCGCTCAATCCCAACGCCCAGCGGCAGAAGGAGCGCACCCTGGAAGAAGTGCTCGCACCACCGCAGATCAGCGGCCCTCTGACGCGGTTGCAGTGCTGCCCGGTGGGCGAAGGCGCGGCCGCGGCGATTGTGGCTTCGGACGAGGCCATTGCGAGGCTCGGACTGGATCGTTCTCGCGCGGTAAGCGTGCTCTCATCGGCCGCGCGCTCGGAGACGGTGTACAAGGACGAGAATTTCGATGCCGCGTTGACGAAGATCACCACAGGGGCCGCGCTCAGTGATGCGGGCGTGACGCCGGATCAGCTGGATGTGGTGGAACTACACGATGCCTTTACGGTCGAGGAGCTACTCTATATCGAGGCCATGGGAATCGCGGAAGCGGGTACGGCGGCCGCGCAGCTTGCCGAAGGCCAGTTCGACATCGGCGGGCGCGTGGCGGTGAGCAGTTCCGGAGGGCTCTTGTCCATGGGGCACCCCATCGGGCCGACGGGTGTTGGACAGATCTGCGAGATCACTACCCAGCTCCGCGGCGAGGCGGGTGAACGGCAGCACCACGGAGCCAGTATCGGGCTTGCGCACATGGTGGGCGTTGGGGCGGTGTGTGTGGTGCATGTGTTGGGTACCGTCCCCTGAATGGCACGAGCTGGCACGGATAGTAGTCAGGCTGCGGCGACCCGACCACTGTCGCGGCCTAAAGCAAGTGAAGTAAGCGTTAACACGGCGCGGGATGCTCGATATGAATCGAATCCGGATGGTATTCTGGAGGCCCTCGCTGAGCGGAGTTTTGCATGAAGATTGTTCTGCGCTGTGCGTGCTGTGCATTGCTACTGATGACCACTTCGGTATCGAGCGCCTCCAAAGACGAGTTGGCCGCCGAGATTTCTAACTGCGCATTTACCGACCCTCCCATGTTCCTCGATCCAACCTCGACCAGCCAGGAGGAGATGGCTCAGCTGGCCGACCACATGCAGGGCTACGTCCAGCACATGCAAGGCGCCCTCACCTGCCTCACCGACAAGGAGACGCGTTTCAGGGATCAGATGAATAAAGAGCAACGCCTCGCAGTCGCCGCCATCTACAACAATGGTGTTGAACAGTTGAACTACGTCGTGGAGGAATACAACCGGTTGGTGCGGGCATTCAATAGGGAGAGCCGGGGATACGATCCGCTGACCCGGCCGAATCTGCGCGAACATCGTTAGTCGTAACAACAAAGTACTAGCCACGAGGTTGTGCCGGGGTGGGGTTGGTCGCGGAGTCTGCGGATGAATACGATCACAGGCTTGGCGGAGGGCGGACAAGTGTAGCCGGCCTCTTTTCGTCCAAGCCGGCAACTGATCGCTAGCGCAAACGTAAGCTTTCCCTATAAAGAGACAGGCTAAAACGAATAGAAGATATAGACACCCCGTTCCTTGACGCGAGGGTTATCCATCGAAAGATGGAATGTAGAGTAGGTGAGTCCATTAAAGTTTGTCGACTTGCGTAAGCGTGGATTACTTACGACGCTGAATTCGAGGAGCAAAAGCGAAAACCACTCAGTGACTGACGGCGAAAAGCAGAAATGATGAGAACATTTGACGTTTATAAAAACCCTGCGCTAGGTTACCAGGCAGTGAAACAAGGTTTTGGTTGGCCGGCGTTCTTTTGTACTGTGATTTGGGCGTTTGCAAAAAAATGTGGGGGCTTGGTTTTGCATTCCTAGGAGTAATCTTTCTGCTTACCCTTATAGAAATAGTATTCGAACAAGAAGGAAGCGAAGGCGGGGTATTGATAGTGCTTCTTGTACAACTTGCGTTCTATATCGTTGTTGGCGTAAGGGGTAATGATTGGAGGCGGGGTAATCTTCAGAGTCGTGGCTTCGATAAATTGGGCACTGTTCTAGCTAAAACACCCGACGCTGCTATTGGAGAAGTTGCTAAGCAAAGTGGCTAGGACGGTATCGGTCAGCTAGGGTTAGGACGAATAAACCCATAAACCCCGTTTTCCCTCGTTCG
>DCWG01000042.1 GCA_002327525.1 Gammaproteobacteria bacterium UBA2168
TCTTGCTCCATCCAGTCCATGGTGGCCGCACCATCGTGCACTTCGCCAATCTTGTGCGACAGGCCCGTGTAGAACAGCACGCGCTCAGTGGTCGTGGTCTTCCCGGCGTCCACGTGCGCGACGATACCGATGTTGCGATAGCGCGAAATGGGCGTTGTGCGAGCCATGATGCTCTCCATTAGCTGATTCGTTGGTTGAAGGTAAAAGCGCAGCTAGTACCGATAGTGAGAGAACATCTTGTTCGCTTCCGCCATGCGGTGTGTGTCCTCGCGTTTCTTGACCGCCGAACCCCGGCCATCCGCGGCATCCAAGAGTTCACCAGCAAGTCGCGCAGCCATGGACTTCTCACCTCGCCCGCGGGCGCTGTCCACCAGCCAGCGCATGGCCAGTGCCTGACGGCGGGAGGGCCGTACCTCCACCGGTACCTGGTAGGTCGCACCGCCCACACGCCGGGATTTCACCTCGACAAACGGGGCAACCGCGTCCAGCGCCTTCTCGAACACCTCGATGGGATCGCCAGAATCGCGTTCTTCGATACGCGTCAACGCGCCGTACACGATACGCTCGGCAACGGACTTCTTGCCGCTCACCATCACGTGGTTGATGAACTTTGCGACAGTCTGATTGTGGTATTTGGGATCGGGAAGAATTTCCCGCTTCGCAACAACTCTACGTCGAGGCATATGCTTTCTCCTTCAGGTCTACCCCCAAGACGATTCTCGCCCGGGGCCTTACTCGCCACTCCTGATGCCTTATGCGGAGTGGCGCTCTCGTTTTTGGTGACTACTTCGGTTTTTTTGCGCCGTATTTGGAGCGTCCCTGACGCCTGTCTGACACACCCGAGGTGTCGAGCGTACCGCGTACGGTGTGGTAGCGGACGCCCGGCAGGTCCTTGACCCGACCGCCGCGAATGAGCACCACCGAGTGCTCCTGGAGGTTGTGACCCTCGCCTCCGATGTACGAGGTCACCTCGTAGCCGTTGGTGAGACGCACCCGGCACACCTTTCGAAGGGCCGAGTTGGGTTTCTTTGGCGTGGTCGTGTACACGCGAGTACACACGCCGCGCTTCTGCGGGCTACCCTGCAACGCCGGCACGATATTCTTCGCAGCCTTGCGCTTTCTCGGTTTCCGGATCAGCTGGCTGATGGTCGCCATATTTTCTCCAGTGTTTTGCATCGTTTCGAAAGGAGTACCCCCGAAACGAGCGCGGCATTCTAATGATGTGCACCCGTCGTGTCCACAGTCACGGTTAGCGCACAGCCACAGACCGCTCTCACATGCCGATGCGGGAGCGGCTTCAGCTACAATCTGACGCAGCGGTCTACTCGCTGCTCGACAGCGCCTCCGACAGTGCCTGCGCGACCTCATCCGCCGTCGCGCCCTGCTCCTTCGCCAAGCGCTCGGTCGCTTCCTCCGCGCGCATCCGTTTGCGGTCGCTGTGGTAGTTCAATCCCGTTCCCGCCGGGATCAAACGACCAACCACTACATTTTCCTTCAAGCCGCGCAGGTGGTCCTGCTTGCCGGTTACCGCCGCTTCGGTCAGAACCCGGGTGGTTTCCTGGAAGGAAGCCGCCGAGATGAACGACTCGGTAGCAAGAGAGGCCTTGGTAATGCCAAGCAGCACGCGTTGGAAAGCCACACGCTGCTTACCCTCTTCATCGAGGCCGGCGTTCACTTCCTGCACCCGCGTGAACTCCATCTGCTCGCCGCGGATCAGGCCGGACTCGCCCGGATTACTCACTTCCGCCTTGCGCAGCATCTGGCGCACGATCACCTCGATGTGCTTGTCGTTGATGGTCACACCCTGCAGGCGGTAGACCTCCTGGATCTCGTTGATGATGAACTTTGCGAGTTCCTCAACCCCTTTGAGTCGCAGAATGTCATGCGGTGTCGGCGGGCCTTCACAGACCACTTCACCCTTCTCCACGTGTTCGCCTTCGAACACGCCGATGTTGCGCCACTTGGGTATCAGTGTCTCCACGTGATCGCTGTCGGGCGGCGTGATCACGAGCCGGCGCTTACCCTTGGTTTCCTTGCCGAAGCTGACCGTGCCGGAGGCTTCCGCCAGCACCGCGGGCTCTTTGGGCTTGCGTGCTTCGAACAGATCCGCGACACGCGGCAAACCACCCGTGATGTCACGGTTTTTGGAACCTTCTTGCGGGATGCGAGCGATGATGTCGCCCACTCCGATCTTGCCGCCATCTTCGAGATTCAGAATGGCGTCGTTGGGCAGGAAGTAGTGCGCGGGCACATCGGTGCCGGGCAGCAACACTTCCTTTTCGCCCTGGATCAACCGAATGGCAGGACGCAGGTCCTTGCCCACACTGGGCCGGTTCTTTGGATCCAGAACGATGATGTTGGTCAATCCCGTCAACTCATCTGTCTGCCGGTTGACCGAAAGCCCTTCTTCCATGTCCTGGAATTCAACCGTACCCGCCACCTCTGTGATGATCGGGTGTGTGTGCGGATCCCAGTTGGCGATCACCTGACCCGCTTCCACGGTGTCGTTTTCCACGACCGTGATCATGGCGCCATACGGCAGCTTGTAGCGCTCCCGCTCGCGCCCGTGTTCGTCGGCAACGGCTATTTCCCCCGAGCGGGAAATCGCAACCAGCTCACCAGACTCCTTCTGCACCGTCTTCAGGTTGTGCAGGCGCACTGTCCCGCCGTGCTTGGCCTGAATGCTGTCGATCGCTGTCGCGCGCGATGCGGCGCCGCCGATGTGGAACGTACGCATCGTGAGCTGGGTACCCGGCTCACCAATGGACTGTGCGGCGATCACACCGACCGCTTCACCGATGTTCACCTGGTGACCGCGGGCGAGATCGCGGCCGTAACAGCTGCAGCACACGCCATACTTGGTGTGGCAGGTGATCGCGGAACGGACCTTCATCTCGTCCACGCCGAGGACATCCAGCTGTTCCACCCACGCCTCGTCCAGCATGGTGCCCACCGGAATCAATACCGTCTTGCCATCGGCAGCCAGCACATCTTCAGCGACGACACGGCCCAGTACACGATCACCCAGCGGTTCCACTACGTCACCACCTTCGATGATGGCGGACACGGTCAGACCATCGTCGGTACCGCAATCGTCCTCCGTGATCACCACGTCCTGTGCCACGTCGACCAGTCGTCGTGTCAGGTAACCCGAGTTGGCGGTTTTCAGCGCAGTATCCGCCAGACCCTTACGCGCGCCGTGAGTCGAGATGAAATACTCATTCACCGACAATCCTTCGCGGAAGTTGGCCGTGATGGCGTTCTCGATGATGCTGCCGTCCGGCCGCGTCATGAGGCCGCGCATACCGGCGAGCTGCCGGATCTGCGCGGGGGAACCCCGGGCCCCCGAGTCCGCGTAGATATAGACGGAGTTGAAGGAATCCTGCTCTTCGTCGTCGCCCTCGCTGTTGGTGACTGTCTCCTTGGAGATACCGTCCATCATGGAGCGCGCCACCAGATCGTTGGCACGCGACCAGATGTCGACCACCTTGTTGTACTTTTCACCCTGGGTGACCAGGCCTGAGGAGTATTGCGATTCGATTTCTGCTACTTCCGCCTGCGCATCGCCAATGATCCGCGCCTTGGAGTCTGGAATGACAAAGTCATCCACACCAATTGACGATCCGGAGGAGGTCGAATGACCGAATCCGGTGTACATCAGCTGGTCCGCGAAAATGACCGTTTCCTTGAGCCCCACATTCCGGTAACAGGCATCGATGAGCGCGGAGATGGAACGTTTATCCATCGCCTTGTTCACCATATCGAACGGCAGCGCTTTCGGCACGATGTCGTAGAGCAACGCGCGCCCCACAGTGGTGTCCTTGAGCTCGTTGGTTGCATACCAGCTACCGTCCTCGCCTTCCCGGTGCTCCTCGATGCGCACCTTGACCTTCGCGTGCAGGTCTATCTGCTGCGCGTGGTAGGCGCGATGTACTTCTTCGGAGTCAGCAAACACCATGCCTTCACCGCGCGCGTTCACCATGTCGCGCGTCATGTAGTAGATACCCAACACGACGTCCTGCGACGGCACGATAATGGGCTCGCCACTGGCAGGTGAGAGGATGTTGTTGGTAGACATCATCAGCGCACGCGCTTCGAGTTGCGCTTCGAGTGTCAGCGGCACGTGCACGGCCATCTGGTCACCGTCGAAGTCCGCGTTGTATGCAGTACATACCAGCGGATGCAACTGGATGGCTTTACCCTCGATGAGTACCGGTTCGAATGCCTGAATGCCCAGGCGATGCAGAGTCGGTGCGCGGTTGAGCAGCACCGGGTGCTCGCGAATCACTCCAGCCAGGATGTCCCACACCTCGGCGGTCTCGCGTTCCACCATCTTCTTGGCGGCCTTGATGGTCGTGGCCAGTCCACGACCCTCGAGCTTGCCGAAGATGAATGGTTTGAAGAGCTCCAGCGCCATCTTCTTAGGCAACCCGCACTGATGCAGCTTGAGCGTCGGACCCACCACGATGACTGAACGCCCGGAATAGTCCACGCGTTTGCCGAGCAGGTTCTGCCGAAAGCGGCCCTGCTTACCCTTGATCATGTCGGCGAGAGACTTCAGGGGACGCTTGTTGGAACCCGTGATGGCGCGCCCGCGACGGCCATTGTCCAGCAGCGCGTCCACCGACTCCTGCAACATGCGCTTTTCATTGCGTACAATGATGTCGGGCGCGGACAGATCCAGCAGGCGCTTCAGCCGGTTGTTGCGATTGATGACCCGTCGGTACAGATCGTTCAGATCCGAGGTCGCGAAGCGCCCACCGTCGAGCGGTACCAGCGGACGCAGGTCCGGCGGCAGCACGGGCAACACGGTCATCACCATCCACTCGGGCTTGTTGCCGGAGTTGACGAAGGCTTCCATCAGTTTCAGACGCTTCGACAACTTCTTGATCTTGGTTTCAGAATTGGTGGCTGGTATTTCTTCGCGCAGCCGCGCAATGTCGCTTTCCATGTCCATCGCCAGGAGCAAGGCCTGAACCGCCTCGGCGCCCATCCTGGCGTCGAACTCATCTCCATACTCCTCGAGCTTGGCGTAATAGTCCTCGTCGGTCAGCAACTGACCGGTTTCGAGATCGGTCAGCCCCGTGTCGACCACCACATAAGATTCGAAGTACAGCACACGTTCGATATCGCGTAGCGTCATGTCGAGCAGAAGTCCGATGCGCGATGGCAGCGACTTCAAAAACCAGATGTGTGCCACGGGGCTTGCGAGCTCAATGTGGCCCATCCGCTCCCGGCGGACCTTAGTCAGCGTGACCTCCACACCGCACTTCTCACAAATCACACCACGGTGCTTGAGACGCTTGTACTTGCCGCACAGGCACTCGTAGTCCTTCACAGGGCCAAAGATACGCGCACAGAAGAGTCCGTCTCGTTCCGGCTTGAATGTCCGGTAATTAATGGTCTCTGGCTTCTTCACCTCGCCGAACGACCACGAGCGGATCATTTCGGGGGATGCCAAACCAATGCGCAGCGCATCGAACTCATCGACGCTTCCCTGGGCTTTCAGCAAATTCAACAGATCTTTCAAAAGGTTTCTCCCGTTGCCCTGCCGTTACTCTGTTTCCAACTCGATGTCAATTCCAAGCGAACGTATCTCCTTGACGAGCACGTTGAAGGACTCCGGCATGCCCGGCTCCATGTTGAAATCGTTATCCACGATGTTCTTGTACATCTTGGTCCGGCCGCTCACGTCGTCGGACTTCACCGTCAGCATTTCCTGCAGTGTGTAGGCCGCGCCATATGCCTCGAGCGCCCATACTTCCATCTCACCGAAGCGTTGACCGCCGAACTGCGCCTTACCACCTAACGGCTGCTGCGTTACCAGGCTGTAGGACCCCGTGGAGCGTGCGTGCATCTTGTCATCCACCAGGTGGTTGAGCTTGAGCATGTACATGTAGCCGACCGTCACCGGTCGGTCGAACTGGTCGCCCGTTCGGCCATCGTACAGAATCGCCTGACCGCTGGTCGGCAGCCCGGCCAGTTCGAGCATATTCTTGATCTCGCTCTCGTTGGCGCCATCGAACACGGGCGTTGCGATGGGTACACCGGCGCCGAGGTTGGTCGCCAGTTCCATAATCTCACCATCTCTGAGCGATTTGAGGTTCTCGTCCCGCCCGTCGATCGAGTTGTACACATCCTCCAGATAGCCGCGCACGTCCGCGATCTTCTTCTGCTCTTCGATCATCAGGTTGATCTGTTCGCCAATACCCTTGGCGGCCCAGCCGAGGTGCGTTTCCAGCACCTGGCCAACATTCATCCGCGACGGCACACCGAGAGGATTAAGCACGATGTCCACCGGCTCGCCGTTCTCGTCGAAAGGCATGTCCTCTACGGGCATGATTACCGAGATGACGCCCTTGTTGCCGTGTCGTCCGGCCATCTTGTCACCCGGCTGGATACGGCGTTTGATCGCCAGATACACCTTCACGATCTTGAGCACGCCCGGGGCGAGGTCATCACCGCTCTCCAGTTTCATGCGCTTGTCGGCGTAGATCGCGTCGAGCCTCTCCCGGCGCTCACCTAGCTGTGCTTCCGCACGCTCGAGCAAGGCGTTCAACGTGTCGTCCGACATACGGATCTTGAACCAGTCGTCCAGCTCCAGGCTCGACAGGTACTCCTCGCCTATCGCCAAACCCTGGCTCTTGCCCGGAGCGCTCGCCGCCTTGTTGTTCATCAGCGCACTCTTGAGACGCTCGTAAGTAGCTGCCTCGATGATGCGATACTCATCGTCCAGGTCCTTGCGGATCTGCGCGAGCTGACTCTTTTCGATATCCTTCGCGCGCTGGTCCTTCTCCACACCGTCGCGCGTAAACACCTGCACGCCGATTACCGTGCCCTTGACGCTGGTCGGGACACGCTGGCTGGTGTCCTTCACGTCAGACGCCTTCTCGCCGAAGATGGCTCGCAGGAGCTTCTCTTCTGGTGTGAGCTGGGTTTCGCCCTTCGGCGTGACCTTGCCCACCAGAATGTCGCCGGCCTCCACTTCGGCACCGATGTAGACGATACCCGACTCATCCAGCTTCGAGAGTGCCCCCTCGCCGACATTGGGAATGTCGCAGGTCACTTCTTCGGGTCCGAGTTTGGTGTCACGGGCAATACACGTCAGCTCCTGGATGTGCACACTGGTAAAGCGGTCTTCCAGAACCACGCGCTCGGAGACGAGGATAGAGTCCTCGAAGTTGTATCCATTCCACGGCATGAACGCGACGCGCATGTTCTGACCGAGGGCCAGTTCACCCATGTCCACCGAGGGACCGTCGGCCACAATGTCACCCCTGACGATTCTATCTCCGGGTTTCACCAGCGGACGCTGGTTGATGCACGTGTTCTGGTTGGAGCGCGTGAATTTAGTGAGATTGTAGATGTCCACACCGGCTTCGCCCGCCGCCGTCTCGGCATCCGATACACGCACGACAATACGGCCGGCATCGACACTGTCGATGGTGCCGCCGCGGCCGGCGATGACACACACACCGGAATCGCGCGCGACGATGCGCTCCATTCCGGTACCCACCAGGGGTTTCTCGGTACGGATGGTTGGCACCGCCTGTTTCTGCATGTTCGAGCCCATGAGCGCGCGGTTGGCATCATCGTGCTCGAGGAAGGGTATGAGCGACGCCGCCACGGATACCACCTGCTTGGGTGAGACGTCCATGTAATTCACATTCTCAGACGTGGTCTTGGTGAATTCGTTCTGATGACGAACGTCTATCAGGTCCTCCACGAACCGACCCTTCTCATCGAGCACACTGCTCGCCTGAGCGATTACGTACTCCGCCTCGTCGATGGCCGAAAGGTATTCGATGGTCTTGGTGACCTTCCCGTTCACCACCTTGCGATAGGGCGTCTCGAGAAAGCCGTACTCGTTGGTGCGTGAATAGCTTGCCAGCGAGTTGATGAGACCAATATTCGGTCCTTCTGGCGTCTCAATAGGGCAAACCCGGCCGTAATGAGTCGGGTGCACGTCCCGCACTTCGAAGCCGGCCCGCTCACGCGTCAGTCCACCCGGACCGAGTGCTGAGACGCGACGTTTGTGGGTGACTTCAGAGAGCGGGTTGTTCTGATCCATGAACTGCGAGAGCTGGCTGGAACCAAAGAACTCCTTGATGGCCGCGGCCACGGGCTTCGCATTGATCATGTCCTGCGGCATGAGGCCTTCGGACTCCGCCAGACTCAAACGCTCCTTGACCGCACGTTCGACCCTAATGAGACCGACTCGGAACTGGTTTTCCGACATCTCTCCCACGGATCGCACCCGGCGATTGCCGAGGTGATCGATATCGTCCACCTGGCCCCTACCGTTGCGGATATCGATCAGCGTACGCAGTGCGTCGATGATATCTTCGTTGGCGAGTATTCCGCTGCCAGTGATGTCCTCACGTCCCAGGCGTCGATTGAACTTCATTCTTCCCACGGCGGAGAGGTCGTAGCGCTCGGTCGAGAAAAATAGGTTGTTGAACAGGTTCTCCGCCGCTTCTTTGGTCGGCGGCTCGCCCGGCCGCATCATGCGATAGATTTCGACGAGCGCTTCCAGTTTGTTGCTGGTCGGGTCGTTGCGCAGCGTATCGGACATATATGGTCCGCAATCGAGATCATTCGTATAGATGGTCTCGATGTCCTTCACACCTGCCTCGAGCATCTGTTCGAGCAGTTCCTCGGTAATGACGCTATTGCAGGGCGCCACGATTTCACCCGTGGATTCCTCTACAATGTCGCGTGCGACCACACGCTCGAGCATGTACTCACGCGGCACGTCCAGACGCTTTAGACCTGAATCTTCCAGCAGGCGCACATGCCGGGCGGTGATTCGGCGACCCATGTCGACGATCAGCTCGCCGTTCCTGTCGCGGATGTCGAACGACGCCACTTCACCGCGCAAACGCTCCGGTATGAGGTCGACCGAGAATCCGTTCTTCTTTACATGGAACACGTTCTTGTCGAAGAACATGTCAAGTATTTCCTCGCCGCTGTATTCGAGCGCACGCAGAATGATGGTGGCCGGCAGTTTGCGGCGGCGGTCGATACGCACGAACACCGAGTCTTTGGGATCGAACTCGAAATCGAGCCAGGAACCGCGGTAGGGGATCACGCGGGCGGAATACAGCAACTTGCCCGAAGAATGCGTCTTGCCCCGGTCGTGATCGAAGAATACACCTGGACTGCGGTGTAGTTGCGACACCACAACCCGTTCGGTGCCGTTGATGACGAAGGTGCCGTTTTCGGTCATGAGCGGAATCTCGCCCATATAGACTTCCTGCTCCTTCACGTCCTTGACGGCTTTGTTGGAAGAATCCTTGTCGTAAATGATGAGTCTGACTTTCACGCGCAGCGGTGCTGCATACGTGCTGCCGCGAAGAACACACTCTTTGACATCGAATACGGGCTCACCGAGCCGGTAGTCGACGTATTCGAGTGCAGCATTGCCCGAGTAGCTGACAATGGGGAACACCGACCTGAATGCCGCATGCAGACCCACTTCCTTACGATCTCCCGAGGCCACGCCCTCTTGAAGAAACTTGCCGTAAGAGTCGACCTGAATCGCGAGCAGGTACGGCATCTCCATGGATTCCGACAGTTTGCCGAAGTCTTTACGGATGCGCTTTTTCTCGGTAAAGCTATACGCCATTCGAATCTCCCGTGCACCGTGCCGTGCAATGATTTTGACGTTGGGTTCCCAGTTCAGTTGAACCGGGAGGAACGGACAGCACCGCACCCGCACACGGGCATCCCTGGACACTCACAAGTCCATGGATGCCTGCGCGCAAACGCGGCACTTCTTGGAAACGCTCTTTCAGGGAGCAATCCAATCTACTTGAGCTCAACACCTGCGCCGGCTTCTTCCAACTGCTTCTTGAACTCTTCTGCTTCTTCCTTGTTCACACCTTCCTTGACTGCCGAAGGGGCGCCGTCTACCAGCTCCTTTGCCTCCTTCAGCCCTAGGCCCGTGATCGCACGTACTGCCTTGATCGCGTTGACTTTTTTCTCACCAGCGCTGGTCAGCACGACGTCGAACTCACTCTGTTCTTCGCCGCCCGCGCCTCCGCCGGCCTCACCCACCGCAACCGGTGCAGCCGCCGCAGCTGCCGCCGCAGATACGCCGAATTTCTCTTCCATCGCGCTCACCAGATCCACGACGTCCATGACGCTCATGTCGGCAATCGCATTGAGAATGTCGTCTTTAGACAATGCCATTGTTCAATTTCTCCTGAATGTTGATCGTTAACCTTCGGCCTGCTTCTGATCGCGCACGGCGGCCACCGTTCTGACCAGCTTGCCCGGAACCTCGTTGAGGGTTCTGGTGAGCTTAGTGATCGGTGCAGCCATCACGGCCGTGAGCATCGCGAGTGCCTGGTCACGGGTTGGCAGTTTCGCCACCCGGTCGAGCGCGCTTGCATCCAGCAGGTCTCCGCCAATCGAGAGCGCTTTGACTTCCAAAGCCTCATTTTCCTTCGCGTAGTCCTTCATCAGACGCGCCGCTGCACCCGGATCTTCTTGCGAGAATGCGAGTAGGGTCGGTCCGACCAGCACCTCATCGAGACACTCGAATTCGGTACCCACCATCGCACGCTTCGCCAGCGTGTTGCGGACCACCCTCAGATAGACACCCGACTCACGCGCTTTCGCACGCAGGGCCGTCATCTCATCCACATTCAGTCCGCGATAGTCCGCCAGCACCGCGGAAAGCGCGCTTTCCGCCGCCTCACTCACCTCGGCAACAATCGCTTGTTTTTGCTCGAGCCTTAATGCCACTAGCATCTCCTCGGTTTGTGCGACCGGACCGGTTTCAAGACCCGCCCCGTCGCGCCCAATTCGCCACCTCATTGGCGGCTTCATACCCGTGCACTTCCCCAGCACGCGTGCTCTGAGCGAGCACGTGCGCTCGAAGCGCCTTTACGGCAAGGGCGTTTGCCACTCGAGCAAACTGCATCGTCGAGACAACATCCCGACTTCTCTCACCGTCTGCGCAGGGCCTGTGGGCTTTTCGTCCCACCGAATTACGGTGCAAGCACCCCCGTGCGGTTTCTGACGGTTGCGGGCGAACCCGCATCCTTCAAATTCTCCGGCTCAGGCTCCTTCGCGAGCAAGAGCCTCATCACTCAGACTTCCAGAGAAGCCTCATCAATTGACACTCCCGGACCCATGGTCGTGGAAAGTGTAATCTTCTTCAGATACACGCCTTTAGCCGATGCAGGCTTGGCCCTTCTGAGGTCGTCCAACAGGGCCGCGACGTTTTCCCTGATCTGCTTACTGGTGAAACCCACCTGGCCCACGCTGCCGTGGACGATGCCACCACGGTCCGCGCGGAACTGAACCTGTCCCGCCTTGGCGTTTTTGACTGCCGTTTCCACATCGGGTGTCACCGTCCCCGTTTTCGGGTTGGGCATGAGACCGCGCGGTCCGAGCACCTTCCCGAGCTGGCCAACGACACGCATGGCGTCCGGTGTCGCGATCACCACCTCGAAATTGAGGTCGCCGTCCTTGATGGAGTCCGCCAGATCATCCATGCCGACGATGTCCGCACCCGCGCTCTGGGCCGTATCGGCTTTCTCACCCTGTGCGAATACCGCCACGCGAACCGATTTGCCGGTGCCGTGCGGCAACGTGGTCGCGCCCCGCACCGCCTGGTCAGACTTACGCGCATCAATTCCCAAGTTGACGGATACGTCGAAAGACTCCTTCATCTTCGTCTTCGACAGGTCGTTGAGCAGATCCACCGCTTCATCTATTGGATATGCACGATCGCGATCAACGCGTTGGGCAATTGCCTTCATACGTCTTGTCAGTCTGACCACTACACACCCTCCACTTCGATACCGGCACTTCGCGCGCTTCCCGCGATGGTGCGCACCGCCGCATCCATGTCAGCGGCAGTGAGATCAGGCATCTTAAGCTGCGCGATCTCTTCGAGTTGCGCCCGATTGACCTTGCCCACCTTCTCCGTATTCGGTGTGCCGCTGCCCTTGCTGATTCTTGCCGCCTTGCGCAATAACACCGACGCCGGCGGCGTCTTGGTGATGAACGTGAA
>DCWG01000121.1:0-14299 GCA_002327525.1 Gammaproteobacteria bacterium UBA2168
ATCCGTGGGTGCGGTCACACATGTCCTGACTCCTGCTCAGCACGATGCGGCGCTCGCTGTTACGAGTCACCTGCCGCATCTGCTGGCGTTTGCCTATGTGGAGAGCCTGCCCGGCGATCTCAGCACCCTGGCAGGCCCCGGGTTTCGGGATTTCACGAGGATAGCCGCGTCGAACCCGGACATGTGGCAGCGCATCTTTCGCATGAATCGTGGCCTGCTGCTCGCGGCACTGGATACGTTTCACGGCGCGCTCGATGAGCTGGAACGGGCTCTACGCGATAGGGACGACGAGCAGCTGAGCGCTCTGATCGCGGATGCGGCGAAACGCCGGAGGAAATTCAGTGCGCAGTGAGATTCCGGTCGTCGCCATAGATGGTCCGAGCGGGTCGGGCAAGGGAACGCTGGCAGCGATGCTCGCCGAGCGCCTGGGCTGGCATTACCTCGACAGCGGAGCCCTGTATCGGGTGGTGGCGGCAGCCGCACTCGCACGCTCGGTGGCACTGGATGACGAAACCGCCCTTGCGCGGCTCGTGGGAATGCTCGAGATAGAGTTCCGGGGGCAGGAGGTAGTGGTGGATGGCGAAGATCTCGGTGGGCGCATCCGCCACGACGAGGTGAGCATTACAGCGTCCAGGGTTGCCGCGCTGCCGGCGGTGCGAGCCGCGATTCTCGACATACAACACTCGATGAGACGCCCTCCGGGCCTGGTCGCGGACGGCAGGGACATGGGCACCGAGGTGTTTCCGGACGCGCTGCTCAAGATTTTCCTGGACGCAAGTGCGCAGGTACGCGCGGAAAGGCGCTATAAACAGTTGAAAAACAAAGGGTTGGATGTTAGCGTTCGCGCCCTTCTCGCCAACATCCAGGAACGGGATGAGCGGGATAGAGGGCGCGCTGCATCACCATTGGTCCCGGCAGAGGATGCCGAGATACTAAACAGCACTACGTTGACCATCGATGAAGTGCTAAATCGCGTCCATGCTCTCGTGTGCGAGCGTATTGAGCCGAGTAACTGAGGCACAAGCGACCGGGAGCTACCGCGATCGCGGTGTGCAGCGTTAACAGTAACTAACAACACTACACGGAGATGTCGTGTCCCCGTCCCCCGGGGAGCAATTGCGACGAACAGATAACAACCCATGAGCGAAAGTTTTGCCGACCTCTTTGAGGAAAGTTTGCAGACTGTCGAAATGAAGCCCGGCTCCATCGTCACCGGGACGGTCGTCGATATAGACAATGACTGGGTGGTCGTACACGCGGGCCTGAAGTCCGAAGGTGTCATTCCCAAGAACCAATTCACCAATGAATCGGGCGAGTTCTCGCTCGCTATCGGTGATCAGGTGAAAGTGGCCATGGAAGTGGTCGACGACGGATGGGGTGAAACCCGTTTGTCGCGTGAAAAAGCACGCCGCGCCGAGACCTGGCAGATGCTGGAAGACTCGTTCGAGTCGGGCGAGGTTGTCGGCGGCGTCATCAACGGCAAGGTGAAAGGCGGTTTTACGGTGGATGTCAGCGACATCCGTGCCTTCTTGCCGGGATCGCTGGTCGATATCCGACCACTGCGTGAAACCACTCACCTCGAAGGCCAACCGCTCGAATTCAAGGTCATCAAGCTCGACCAAAAGCGCAACAATGTTGTTGTTTCGCGGCGTGCCGTACTTGAGCAGGAAAACAGTGAAGAACGTGAGGCGTTGCTGGCTTCCCTCCAGGAGGGACAGGACGCCAAAGGGATCGTCAAGAACCTCACCGACTACGGCGCATTCGTCGATCTCGGTGGTGTCGATGGTCTGCTGCACATCACCGACATGGCCTGGCGCCGGATTCGTCACCCGAGTGAGATGGTGAACGTGGGCGACGAAGTGGACGTCAAGATCCTCAAATTCGACCGTGAGAAAAACCGCGTGAGCCTCGGTATGAAGCAACTGGGCGACGATCCGTGGGTGGAACTCACGCGCCGCTACCCGGAAGATTCCCGCGTGCAGGCGACTGTTACCAACCTGACGGACTACGGCTGTTTCGCCGAGGTCGAGGAGGGTGTGGAAGGCCTGGTGCACGTTTCGGAGATGGATTGGACCAACAAGAACATCCATCCGTCCAAGGTCGTGAATGTGGGCGACGAGGTGGAAGTGATGGTGCTTGACATCGACGAGGAGCGCCGTCGCATCTCACTCGGTATCAAGCAGTGCCGTCCCAACCCCTGGGAAGAGTTCGGCATCAACAATGCCCGCGGCGATCGTATCACCGGCAAGATCAAATCGATCACCGACTTTGGGATCTTCATTGGGCTGGAAGGCGATATCGACGGCCTCGTGCATCTGTCGGACATCTCCTGGAACGAGCCGGGCGAAACTGCCGTGCGCCGCTACAGGAAGGGAGAGGAAATCGAGTCGGTCATACTCTCCATCGATCCCGAGCGCGAGCGCATCTCGCTGGGCGTCAAGCAACTGGACCGGGACCCGTTTTCCGATTTCACGGCGGTCAACGACCGCGGTTCCATCATCAAGGGTATCGTCGAGGAGATCGAGCCCAAGGAAGCCATCATTCGTCTGGCGGAAGATGTGGACGGCTTGCTCAAGGCCTCCGAGATCAGCATCGACCGTGTGGAAGATGCGCGCAATGTGCTCAGCGTGGGCCAGGAAATCGAGGTCAAGATCGTCAGCGTCGACCGCAAGAACCGTCACATTGGTCTTTCCATCAAGGCCAAGGACATCGAAGATGAGCGCACGGTGGTTCGCGAGCATCGCTCGCGAGAAAACGAGCGTGCGACCAGCGGAACCCTGGGTGACCTGATCAAGGCGCAGATGGAACAGGGCAAGGAGTAGAGTGGCAGTATGACTAAATCCGAGCTCATCGAGCGTATCGCGGCGACTCAGACGCAGCTGTCGGCGAAAGACGTGGAACTGGCGGTCAAGACGATGATCGAGCAGATGTCACAAGTGCTGGCTCGGGGTCACCGAATCGAGATACGCGGGTTCGGCAGCTTTTCGCTGCACTACCGTGCGCCCCGGATCGGCCGCAATCCCAAAACCGGCGAGTCAGTTGGACTCGCCGGTAAGTACGTGCCTCACTTCAAACCGGGCAAGGAGCTACGCGAGCGTGTGAACGCGGGCATGGCACACAAGCACACTGAGCAGGTCGAAGGGGATACGTTGCGATCGTGACGGCGGCAGTTTCATGAGCTGGCTCGGCCGTGTCCTGATTTTCGTGAGTGCTGTGGTGGTGTTCGTGTTCGCAGCCATCGCCGTCAACCAGACCCATATATCATTGACCTTTCTCCTGTGGACCACGCCTGAAATAAGCGTGTTCTGGTGGCTGCTGATTGCCTTCATCACCGGTCTCAGCCTTGGTGCGTTGTGGTTCGCCGTGGTGTCCACGCGGCAGCGCTTGCGCGAGGCAAAGCTCAATCGAGAGCTTTCGGCCAGCCAGAAGGAACTCAGCCAGCTGCGAAACCTGCCTGTGCAGGAGTAACTGTTTGCCTGTCGCGCGCGCAGCGCGCGCTCTTTTCCGAACCCCGCAAGGGGCTTCGGAATGCTCGGGGTCATCGACTTCGTTCTGGTTCGTCCGCGCCCGACGTGTCGGGTCTGACCTGGTTGGGATTTGAGGTCCGGCGGTATGGGCGCGTTGAGGTGGAAGGCCCGTCAGGGTGCCGGAATTGAATTCGGGGGTCTTTTTACTGGCTAGATTCCTCGCAGGAGGGGGCGGCCAGCCATATACTCCGCGGGTGGACAACGTGTTGCTCTATTTCCTCCTCGTGATCGCGCTGGGTATCGGGTTTCTGCTCGGCAGGCGTGAGCGCAGGCGCAGGCCCAAGGTCGAAGGTGTGGTGTCGAGGGACTATTTTCGGGGCCTCAATCATCTGTTGAACGAACGCCCGGACCTGGCGATCGATACGTTCGTCGAAGCCATGGTGGTGAGTGACGACACCATCGATACGCACCTGGCACTCGGCTCGCTGGTGCGGCGTCGCGGAGAGGTGGACAAGGCGATCCGGATACACCAGAACCTGCTGGCGCGACCGGTGCTCTCCGGTGGCAATCGGGTTCAAGTGGAGCTGGAGCTTGCTCGTGACTATCTGATGGCGGGCCTCCTGGATAGGGCGGAAACCCTGTTGCGGGAGCTGGTTGGCAAAAGCGGTTCTCACCGTACCGAGGCGCTCAAACTGCTGTTGCGTATCTACGAGCGCGAGCGCGAATGGGGGCGGGCGATGGAGACCGGGAAACGGCTGATTCGTCATGATCGCGATATGCGGCGGCGGATCGCTCACTACTACTGTGAACTCGCAGAAGAGGCCATGGCGGTATCTGATCTGAGATCGGCGCGTAGCGAACTGGCTCGTGCGCTGCAGATGGATGGCCGTTGCGCGCGTGCGAACCTGGTCGGTGCGCGGCTCGAGTTGCAGGCGAGTCGCTATAAGGAAGTATTGCGCTTGCTCGAACGTGTGCGCGATCAGGATGCAACGCTGGCCGGGGAGTGTCTCGGCCTCTACGAGCAGGCTTCTATCGCGTTGGGGGATGCCAGCGCGCTGGTGCGTTTTGCGAGCGAGAGCCTCGAAAAGGCGCCGGCCATTGAGCTGGTGAACACGCTTCGCCACCACGTGGAGCTGTCTGGGGATCCGGAGGCGGCGCGCTCGTACATCGTGGAACACCTTCTGCACCACCCTAACCTGGCGGGTTTCGTGATGCTGTTGCAGGTGCTGGACAAGGCGGGTGAGTCGCTTTCGCCCGAGTACGTGCGTCTGGTTAGACGCATGTCGGAAGCTCTGTTGGAAAAGCAACCACGCTACCGGTGTCAATCGTGCGGATTCAGCGGAAAAAACCTCATGTGGCAATGCCCGAGCTGCCACGAATGGGGTTCGATGGGCGCACTGCTGCCCGGCGCTCTCGTCGAAGAAACCAAGGACGGTGGCTGGGCGAGAGCGTACGGTACCTGGCAGGCCTGACTGAAGTCTGGGCGGGTACATCTCTGCTGTGTGTGGAGCGCTGGCATCACTAGGCTGGTTGCTCCATTATCGACTGGAGCCAATCATGCAACACGTCACACGGCAGCTCTGCGCGTATCTGCTCGCCTTCCTGCTCCTCGTTCCGGCCGCATACGCGGTGCCGGATGAGGAGCGCAACGTCAATGTCAACCGGGACAACGCCGAGACTATCGCCGAGGTGCTCGACGGTGTTGGAATACGCCGTGCGGAGGCCATCGTGGAATACCGGAAAGCCTACGGCCAATTCTTCGGCCTTGAAGATCTCGTCGAAGTGCGGGGCATCGGGGAACAGACCGTCGCGACGAACGCGGAGCGCATCCGCTTCGAGTAACAGACCTTGCACAGAGGCCGGGCTCATTCCCGCGGCCCGGTCTTCCCCTTCAGTCCGTGCAGCGCGCCGCGAACCACCTCGCGCACGATGGTGGCACGAGCAGGTCCGTAGATGAAGTGGGCGGCGGTCAACATGAGCAGGCGTTTCAGATCGAAGATGATCCAGCGCGCGAATGCGTGTGGGCGCCGGTACAACAGAATGCTGTTGCGCACGATGAAGTAGAGGCGAAACGCATCGTGCAGGACAATCGCGCGGCCCCGGAAGCCGGGCGGCGTGACACAACGCTCTCCCAGCCGGTGGTCCATCCGTGCATCAACTACCAAATACAGAGACAGACCCAGCGTCCGGGCGCGGAAAACCCAGTCGGTGTCGATGTGATCGATGAAAAGCGCTTGATCCATGAGCCCGACACGCCCCAGCGAAGCACGCGGGATAAGTGCTCCCGAGGTAATCATCATGTCCGTGCGCGCGTAGCCGCCAGCACTGGAGTGTACGTTTGATTTGTACCTGCGCCAGCCCTCAAATCGGTGGGTGGTGACGATTCTTCCGGAGATCGTATCCCGATAACAAGGACCTACCGCACCGATTTCCTCCTCCGGGCCCATCTCCGATAAACCACGCAACAACGCCGCCACCATTCCGGGTGCGGGGATGCTGTCGTGGTCGAGCAGGAGTACGTGCGTGGCGCCGCTCTGCAATGCAGCCTCTATGCCCGCGTTGAGTGCCGTGGCGAGCCCCGTGTTGTGCATCTGGGGCATGTGCCGGGCGCCCGCAGCCGCACACAGGTTCTCGATTCCGGCGCAGGCGGGTTGGCTGTTATCCACGACGATGAGCGCCTGGGTCTGAGAGCACGCGGCGCGCAGAACCCGTTCGAAGTGTGACGGGTCCGGGTGGTAGGCGACACACACCGCCACGACGTGTGTTCGTGACCCGCCCCGGGCGTCAGAATTCAGGACGGCCGACATCCTGGCGCGTGGCCGCGGTAATTCTCGCGCGGCGCACATATCTCGTGTGACGGATGACCAGCAGAGGCAAATGAGCGATGAAACGCAGGTACACGCCCAGCCTCACCAGTGGCAGAAAACCGGGCGGATAAACACCTGCGAAATGCTTCTGGAAGTAGCGGGCGAAACCGCGGGTCTTGTGCCACTCGATGAACACGGGAGAGGCGCGGCTCGAGGAAGCGTGGTGTGTGAGGCGCGCGTGCGGACACACCCAGGGAGTGCCGCCCGAGCGCAGCAGCCGCAGGCAGAGGTCGATATCCTCCACGTGCAGGAAGTATTGCTCGTCGAACCCACCAAGCACGTCAAAAGTGTCGCGCTTCATCAGCATTGCGGCGCCACTTACGACGTTGACGGGGCTGGTATCGGTGATCGGATGTTGAGAATGCTGATTGAAGCGGCGGAAATAGGGATGGTTGGGCGCCAGGTGGTACAGGCGCGTCCACTCGACCGTCGCGCGCCACGGTGTGAGCACGTCGCGTCGGCCGCCGCGTTGTTCCGTGCCATCCGGGTTGACCAGTAGCGGACTCACGATGAAGGGATCAGGCAGGTCCCGGGCCGTGTCGAGGAGTGCAGGCAGCGTGTTCTGATCGAGCACGCAGTCCGGGTTGATGAACAGCAGATATTCAGAATCAGCGGGAGCTGAGTTAGCGCCCAGATTGCAGCCGCGGGCGAAGCCGATGTTGCCCTGTCCGGTGATCAGCAAGACTCTATCGTCAGCTGCTTCGAGGTGTCTCAGCGCATTCACGGTTTCCGGAGGATTGCCGTTGTTCACCACTACCAGTGTATCCAGGCCATCCTGGGCCAACAGGGTGGTGATGGACCTGCCGAGCACCTGGCCGGTGTGGTAGGTGACGAGAATCGTAGCGGTAGACACTTCCCCTCCAGAGGGTGCTACTTTAGCAGATCCGGGACACAGAGCTTCCCTGGGTAGGGGCATTTATTTGAGTGGCAATAGCAATTCGGTTCTTGTTCTTGGCATGCACTGCAGCGGTACGTCGGCGATTGCCGGTGTGTTGTCGGATCTGGGTTTTCATCTCGGTGATGAACTGATTCCAGGTGATGCGGGTATCAACGAACGTGGCTTTTTCGAAGATCGCCGCGTTCTCGACATGCACGAAGATGTGTTGGCTGCGGGTGATTGGTCATGGGACCTGCCGCTGCCCATGACCGATGTAGCCCTCGAGCGCATGCGCGACGCAGGGGCGAGGGAGCGAATCGTCGAGCAGATCGCGCGCCTGGAGCGGCAACCGGGATGGGCGGTGAAGGATCCGCGCCTGAGCCTGCTGTTGCCGTTGTGGCGTGAGGCACTGGAGAGCCTCGACCTTTCGGCAAGGGTGATTATTTGCTGCAGGGATCCGGTGGAGGTGGCCTCGTCTCTGAACCGTCGCGATCAGATGCCCGAGGGACGGGGGTTCATGCTGTGGTGCCACTACATGCTGGCGGCGGAGCGTGCCTCTCGCGACCTGGATCGCCTGATCGTGCACTTCAGCGATCTGATGACCGACCCGCACGCGGTGATCGCAAACCTGGTGGAGTGGCTCGACTGGAAGCCTGACGGGGATGCCATGCAGCAGTCGGCCCGGGGTGTTCAACCTTCGCAATGGCACGAAAGGCGTCCCTCACTCACCCTGGCTTGTCCCGCAGAGGCCGAGCGCATCCACGCCGCTTTCGGGCGGGGTGTTGCCCATGGTGCGTTCGATGCCGTTACTCGGGAACTGGCCGAAGCGAGTCGGCCACTCGAGAGCATGATCCGCGATCAGCATATGGCGGTGCGGGCATGGCAGACGAAGCTCGGCGCGCAGGCAGACGGATTCAGTGATGCCGTGCGGCAGCTGGAGAGCGGTGAGGCCGCGGTTGCTTCCTATGCCCGGGCGCTGGAGGAACAAGAGCGTGGATTCAGCGACGCCTTGCGCCAGATCGAGAAGAGTAATACGGCGGTCAGGTCCTATGCGGAGGCTCTCCAGGCGCAGGAAGAGGGATTTCGACAGTCCGTGGAGATGGTGCGCGAGCGGGACGCCGAGATCGCCCTTTTGAAAGAAAATCTGTCGAGGGCAGAAGGCGCTCTACGGCTGGTCGAGGCGGATTCACTCGAATCCTCAAACAGCGTCGCGGCCACCTATCGCGGCCGAATCGATTTTTTGGTGGAGAACAACTCGCACAGTCGCGTCGCACGCTACATGCGCGAAACGGCACCCCGCGGTGGGCGTGTACTCGAAATTGGTTGCGCCGGAGGATACTTCGGCAGGGCAGTGCGCGATCTGGGATACGAGGTGTGGGGCATCGAATCCGACAGCTCGGTGGTGCACGAGGCCGCACGGCGTCTCGATCGCGTCTACGAGGGAACTGTCGAGCACTTTCTGGATCAGTTGGATGGTGAAGAAACTCAGTTCAAGTTCATCGTCTTCGGCGATGTTCTCGAGCATCTGATGGATCCGGTGAGCGTGCTCAGGGCGTGTGTGCCGCATCTCACCGATGACGGTCATGTCATCGCTTCTGTTCCCAACGTGGCGCACGCGTCCGTGCGGCTCATGTTGCTGGAGGGACGCTGGGACTACGACGAAGTCGGCATCATAGACAGCACCCACCTGCGTTTCTATACCCGGGACAATCTGGTGGATCTGTTTACACGTGCTGGATTCGCGGTGGAACGACTGTCGGCGATCACACTCGAGAAGCCCGATGTCGGAATCACCGTGAATCCGAGGATTGCGGATGCATTCAACGCACACATCCGTGACCGGGAACGCGACGCGTTTCAATTCGTCGCCATGGCAGCACCCGACGATGCGGCGTCCGCGGAGAGACGCAACGTCAAGTTCATGCTGCGCGCCAGCCATCGCATCCTGTGCCTGCCGCCGGTGCCGGATTCGAGCCTTTTCAGCATCCGCCTGGAGGATCCCCTGCAGCGGCTGGTGCAGCTATACGGCGGTGAGGTACGCGTGGGTGATCAGCATCACCCTGAGCCTGGTGACGTCGCCTGGTGCGACATGGTTATCCTCCAGCGGGAGGCCTCTCCTGCGGCCCTTGATCTGGTTCGATCCTTGCGTGCGCGCGGTAAGAGGGTGATATTCGACATCGACGACTATCTGCTCGACGTGCCGCCGTATCTGACTGTGTACGAGCATTGTGAACGCATGCGCCCGCATCTTGAAGCGGTACTGGCCGAGGTGGACGCGGTGAGCGTGTCCACACCGCCGCTGCGTGAGGCGTTGCTATCCTACAATCCACGAACCTACATCACACCCAACTACGCGTGGTCGAACCATGCTCCGATCGAACACGACGATGGGACGCCGTCCACCCCGGCTGAGGTACGGCTGATCGTGGCGTCTTCAGATTCGGTGCGCGTCGATTTCCTGGTCGACGTGCTGCGTCACCTGACGGACCATCCGGGGACTCACGTGGAACTGGTCGCCATCGGTCCGCCCGGCGAATACCTGCGGGGTGTGGGAATCCCCGTGGCAGCGCTGCCCACCGTTTCGCATGAGGAGTTCAAGGGTATGCTGGCGTCACGCGCCAACACCATTGCGCTGGTTCCGCTGGATGACAATCCCTTCAATCGTTGCAAAAGCGCCATCAAGTACTTTGACTATGCGCTAGCCGGTGTACCGGCGATCTGTTCGAACATGACACCCTACGCCAACGTGATCGAACATGGTGTGGATGGCTTTCTGTGCGGTAACAGCAGCGTGGAGTGGATCGAGATCGCGAGTGAACTCATCGGCAATGCAGGGATGCGACGCGAAGTGGCTGCAACCGCCCATCGTCGCTGCCTCGATCTGTACAGCCTCAACCGCAGCGCCGCTGCCTGGCAGGAAATGCTGGTGGATACTACCTTTCCGAAAGGTGATCCCGGGGAGTGGCAACTCGATGTAACACATCGCATGAGATGGCAGCTGCTTCGCGGTACTATTCGTCATCTGGGCAGGCCGAATTCTTACCGCACCGCCTGGAAACTGTACCGTGAGAAGGGTGTGCGTGGGCTGGTGAGTCAATGGAAAACGGTTTTTTGATCAGGTGCTTAACGGGATTGATGATGCTGGCGCTGGCGTCGCCAGTCATCGCGATCGTGGAGATCGGTGATGTGGGCCAACGCTACGAGCTGATCGCGACCAGCGAAACGGTCCGGTCGGTGATGAACACGCTGGCAGAGCGCTTCGAATTCGAAGTCGTGTTCCCGGACCAGGCCTGGGGGCGTGACCGCCGCGACTTTCAGAAGCGCGGCAGCCTGGACGATATTCTCAAATACGTGCTGACCGGCACCAATTTCGTGGCGCGCTACTGGCGGCCCAAGGGCAGCACCGCGTCCTCGGTCACGCGGGTAGAAATCATGGGTAATCTGGATCTGTCACGGCGTAGCCTGGTGTCCCGGACGGGCTACGATGAAGTCGAGGATGACGAAGACTACGATTACGATGAGTACGAACACGAAGCTTATGAATCAGAGTTCAATTCGAGCGAAGACGAGCAGCTGAATCCCGGCGCGTTGTCCGCTCCGGTGTCCTCTTCGGATAGTCGTTCTGCCGATTCCGATGAGGGGGAGGTACCGGTGGCGGTCGAGGATACCCATCCCAGCAGCGTAGCGGGCATGCTGCGTGCACTCGCTCAAGCCAGGCCTGCACCCAACACGACCGGTGCGAGCCCCGCACCCACCGGAGATCAACAGGTTCAACTCAGAGAGCTTACCCGGCGCGCGCATGCCGGGGTCAAGGATCTGGCCGAAGCGCTGCGCCAGGCAGAGGTGGTCCAACGCGGCAAACAGAACTACTGAGTTCAATCCACCCGTGGTGCGGAGCGGGCGATGCCCTCACGAGTGGTGACGGGCGGCTGCCAGCCGCACGCACTCATCGAGTCGGTGTCCATTACCAGTGCGTCTGCCAGGCGCTCCACATAGCCTCGCATCACGGGCACGTGCGTGAGTGCGCGAGTGACGATGCTCGCAACGGGCACCCGGCGCAGCCGTGCGTTCGATGCTTGTGCGATCAGATCGAAAAGCGTGTTGGTGGAAATGGGTTCAGCGTCCGCCACGTGCACTACCGTATCGGCTGCCGGATATCGGGTCGCGAGATGTAGCAGTGCATCGACGAGATTGTCGATGAACACGATGCTGCGAGCGTTACCTGAAGCAAATCGGGGTACGGGCGCGCCGGAGGTGACCCAGGACTGCATGCGGGCGAAATTGCCGCTGCTACCGGGTCCGTAGACCATGGGTGCGCGGACGATGGTGGCGGGTAACTCATCCCTGCGCTCCAGCACCATGCGTTCCGCGGCGAGCTTGTAGCGGCCGTAGGGAGAGCTGGGCTGTGGTCTGTCGCCGGGCCGTACCGGCTGTGGATGCGACTCTCCGGTCATGGCTTTGATCGAACTCAGGTAGCAGAACCATTGCACGTTGCGCTCGACCGCCGCGTCCAGCAGCAACTTCGTACCATCCACATGCACGCGCTTCTGGATCTTTGCGGGCAGTTTCGGATCGGGTGAAATGAGGTGGTAGAGGGCCTTTGCGCCTTCGAGGTGGGAGGATAGTGGGCTGCGCGGCGCGGACAGGTCTCCGATGCTGACGTAGCGTGCTCCCTCGACGGGTACGCGCAGGTGGTCGCTACTGCGAATGAGTGCGATCACCTCGTGGCCGCCGCGGACGAGGCGGCGCACGAGTGCCGTGCCGACGTAACCGCTCGCTCCGGTGACGGCGATGGTACTCAACGGCGTTGCTGCTCACATGACATCGACAAAGCCCTTCTCCAGGCGTCGGAACAGGGCATAGCAGCACAAGGCAATCAACGTAGCCGCAGCCAGCGGTGAAATCAGAGCCACTGCTCCCGGAGTCTCACCGCTCAACGCTACCGCGCGAAAGTTCTCCACCACCGCTGTGGTGGGATTGAGATAGTAAAACGGCTGCAAGAATTCAGGAACTGACGAGAGTGGGTAGAGAACCGGCGAGAAGAACAGCATTCCGGTCGCAATCAGGGTAGTCACATGCATGAGATCTCTGAGGTAGACGCCGAGTGCAGCGATCAGCCAGCCCAATGCGAGCCCGTAGCCCACTACCGGCGCGAGTACCAGGGGAGCCAACAACACCGTGGCTTCGAGGTCGAACCCGAGCAGCAGCGCCACAGCCATGACGATAACCGCACCGACCACGAGCGGTACGAGCAGTTCACAGATCATGATCCAGGCGAGTGCCGCCAGCGGGAAGGGCGTTTTGTGCACGTAATTCGGATTACCCGTGACCAGTGTCGGCGCCCGCACGATCACATCGGAGAGAAAACCGTGCACTACCAGGCCGCTGAAGAGAAACACCGGGTAGGTTGTTGCTTGCGCACCCGGCCAGCGGACACCGAGCACGTGACCGAAGACGAAAGACAGCACAGCCACCGTGACCAGCGGTGTGATCAGAGCCCAAGCCCAGCCGAGCATCGAGCCGCGGTAGCGTAAGGTGAGCTCACGCACCACCAGCGTTCGTACCAGATGCGCGTGTGGAGGCCACTTCATGGTGTGTTTCCTGGGCGCGCTCGCTCGATGGTGCTGAGCGCTCCGTTGCTGAAATCGACCATGCCGGTGACCTCGGGATCTGCTTCGGGCAGGACGCGAAAGGCGACGATATCGAATACGCGATGCAGATAGCGTAGCGACCCGGCCTCGTCGCCCGAATCTCCACGCACACCGGCGTTGAGAAAGTAGGTGCCTGGCAACAGCAGACAACGGAAACGGATGCGCACATCGAGTACATCGCCCGCGGCGTACGGTCCATCATCCGAGTTCGCCAGCAGGCCGCCGAGTTCCACACCGGCCATGTTTTTGATGAGCGATCCGCATTCCAGAACGTCAACGGACACATCCAGTGTGACACGGTAGCAGAATTCATAGCTCTGTCTGCGGTACAGGAGATTGACCCGGCTGCCTGCGGCATCGAGTAGCCTCGGGTCGGAGATGACGGCGCCGTCGCGCGCATACTCGGTGGTGCTGTCGGATGCCAGTTCCGGATCGTACAGAATCGCGGACGTCGTCTCGGCGGAGGCTTCTGTCAGCTGCGAGGTGGCTGACTCCGGCGCATCCGCCAGCGCGAGGCTCAGCGTACGATAGTAGTGCTGCACCACGTCACGCGGTGCGCCGTACTTCGTGCAGCGGCCGGTTTCCAGCAGCATGGCCCGGTGCGCAAGCTGCGTGACCAGTGGTGTGTTGTGTGTGACGAAAATCACCGCGGTGCCGGAACGAGCCAGTTGCTCGATGCGCGCGAAACACTTGCGTTGAAACGGCTCGTCTCCGACTGCCAGAATTTCGTCGACGATGAGGAGTTCTGGATTCGTCGACACCATCGTTGCGAAAGCAACACGCGCGAACATGCCGCTCGAGTAGGTCTTTACCGGATGGTCGAAAAACTCGCCCACATCGGCAAACGCTTGTACGTCGGGCAGGCAGGCTTCCGTGGCATCGGCATCGAGACCGAGCAACGCGGCATTGATACGCACGTTTTCGCGCCCCGTGAGCTCGGGATTGAACCCAGCGCCGAGTTCCAGCAGCGCGGCGACCCGGCCGTGGATGCGAACCCGACCCGAGTCCGGATTCAGGTTGCCCGACAGTATTTTCAGCAGCGTGCTCTTCCCCGATCCGTTCTGCCCGACGATGGCGAGAATCTCGCCTGCTGAGATGTTCAGGCTGACGGGTTCCAGCGCTCGAACCTCGGTGAAGTAACGCTTGCCCTGGCCGATGACTGGCAGGAACTGCTTCAGCCGGTCGCAAGGACGGTCGTAGAGGCGGTAGGTCTTGCAAACCTCTTGCAACTCGGCCACGGGCCGGGCTCGTGAGGAATGATCACCGTGGCTCATTCGGACGGGGTAGCGAGATTGTTCGACATCTTTTCCGTGTCACGGCGGATATGTCCCAGTTTCATCATACAAGCTTAGCCTGTCCCCCGTGTTGCGGCCATCGCGGGTGTTGCGGTCCAGGTTTGCTAGAATCTTGACTACCAGTGACCAGTGACCAGTGACC
>DCWG01000121.1:14626-19380 GCA_002327525.1 Gammaproteobacteria bacterium UBA2168
TGACCAGTGACCAGTGACCAGTGAGTAGTGACCAGTGAGTAGTGAGTAGTGACCAGTGAGTAGGGCGATGGTGAGAAGTACGCTTCGAATTCTAGGGAGCTGCTGGTTGTTTCTGCAGGCGGGCCTCACAGGCGCGACGGACGTCAAGTTCGACTGCCCATGCTCGATTGTGAGTAATGGCGCTTCGTCGATCGTGGTCACCGCGGGACTGTCCAACTACGATGCCACGACCTCGGGCACGCTGAGGCTGCGGGTCATCGCGCACAGCACACCCAGCCTCTTCGACAGCGGTTCGTATACGCTGGCGCGCGTGCATCTCGACACGACGCAGGCGGGAAACAGCATGTTGCCGAGCGCGGCGTACAAAGTTGGATTCGTCACCCTCGATCAGGATCCCGCCTATTTCACGTTACTGCTCGACGAAGATGTGGGCGGCGGCAGCTGGGTGCGGCGGGACAGCATCCGCATGAACACGCGCGAGACACTGACAGAGGTACCGGGTGGATCGCGTAATCAAAGCAGCGAGGATGCGGCGGCGGCCGTGTTCATGGATGGCTCGCCGAGCTTCTCGTTGAACGGGTCGCAGGCGACCGTCGGTCTGCCCGCGATACACAACATGTCGCTTGCCTCTCCCACCGGCACCCTCGAGGTACAGATCCGGCGCACGGCGACGGATGAGTTTTTCGGGTCGTTCTTTCCGGTGGGATCCGAATCGCTCGGAACGTCCCTTGCTGCACAGGGTAGTATCGCGGCGCAGCAGCTCGTCATGAGCCTGAGCCTCGGTGGCACGTCCGGGGATTACTTTCACCTCACGGTTGTGGATACCGGCACCGACCAGTCGCTTGCCTGGGAACTGGTGCAGGGGCCGGGCTCGAGCGCGCGCATGCTGAATCTCACCGGCATCGAGATGCTCACCGACAACGACAACGATGGCGTGGGCAACTACAACGAGCGCTTCGTGGGTACGGATCCGGATAACGCCGGCAGCAAACCGGGCGCCTCCACCGTGGATGTAGTGGTGTACTACTCGCAGGGCGCACCGGCGGCGGCGAGTAACGATATCGACGCTCGCATCGATCACCTGATGGCGTTCACCAACCAGGTGTTCACCGACAGCGATGTGCCGCTTGCGCTGAACGTCGTACATCGTGAGCAGAAGACCATGGACGAGGACGTTGACAATGGCACGATCCTCGATGCGATGGACGACCAGACGGCACCCTTTACGACACTGCGCGCGGACAAGGCGGCGGTGGGTGCGGATATCGCCATCGCGCTACGCCCCATTACCGGGTCACCCTCGGATTGCGGTATCGCGACCCTCGGGGGCGGGAGCCTCGAAGCCGACCTGGTCAGCGAGGGTAACCTGGAGCTTTCCAACACCGCGCTCTATGTCGACTGTGATGACTCCACCACGCCCCACGAAGTGGGGCACATCATGGGACTGGCTCATTCGCGCGTACAGGTGGCCTCGGGTGATGGGCAGGGTACCTTCAACTGGGCGCTTGGGCACGGTGTGGATACCGAGTTCGTCACCATCATGGGTTACTCCTCCGCATTCAGCGGCGCGCCGGAGATCAACATGTTCTCCAGCCCCGACCTGGTGTGTTCGCCGAGCCCGGGCAACGATTTTCCGTGCGGCATCGCCATCTCCGATCGAGCCAGTGGTGCGGATGGCGCGCAGGCGCTCGACGTAACGCGCTTCCAGGTGGCCGCCTACGACCGCGTGCCCGGCGAGGGCGACGATGCCATCGTGCTGCCGACCGACGGGGTGGCGCGCAGCGCCGGGTTTGCGGCCGCCAACGAGGAGGACTACTTCTCCTTTTTCGCGGCACCGGGGCGCACCTATAGGGTGGAAACCAGCGCGCTCGGCGCCGGGGTGGATACCCGCGTGGATGTGCTGAACGCTGTGGGTTCGCTCGGTACGGACGATGACAGCGGCGCCGGTGCCGCCTCGAGGCTGGACGTCGTACCCACGGCCGGCGGCCGCTATCTCGCGAAAGTGAGTGACGCCGGTGGCAGTACCGGCAGCTACTCGCTGTCGGTGAGTGAAACCCTGCCCGAGGCGGTGGATCCGGGTGTCGTGCTCGTGGCGGCGGTGTTGCCAACCAGCCGCTCGGTACAGGTGGGCAGTTCCGCCACCGCCTTTCTCACACTCATCAACGGCGGTACCGCGCAGGGTAACGGCTGTTCCATTGCACCGGCGACCTCGTTACCGGTGGATTTCTCCTTTCAGCGCACCGATCTTGGGACCAATGCGTTGGTGGGTGATGCCTTCACCAGCGTGGACCTGGGAGCCGGGTTGTCTCAGACCTATGTCGCGGTGGTGACCCCGCACACCGCGTTCGCTTCCACGGCGCTGGAGTTTCGCTATATCTGCGACAACAGTGCGGCGGCCACTGCGTTGACTGGCATCAACACGCTGCAACTGTCGGCATCGGATACGCCCATTCCAGATGTGGTGGCGCTCGCGGCGACGGTCAACAACGATGGCATCGTGCACATTCCGGATACCTCCGGTACCCTCGGTTTCTTCGCGCTGGCGACCTTCAACGTGGGCGCCAGCGGCACTCTCTCGGTCACGGCCAACACGGGTGGTGCGTCGCTGCCCGTGACGCTGAGCCTGTGTGAGACCGATCCGTCGACCGGTGCATGCACCAATCCGGGTTCGCCGACCACTGGAACGGTCACCACCACGATTGGTGCTGGCGCGACCCCCACGTATGCCATCTTCGTAGCAGCCAGTGAGGCCGTATCGCTCGACCCGGCGGGCAAGAGGGCGTTCGTCGAGTTTCGCGACGGTGGAGGCGTGGTGCGCGGATCCACCTCCGTTGCCGTGCAGACGGATTGAACCGCTATGAAGGCACGGGTGGCGTTGAGCGCAGCGATTGTCGGTGTCGCGGCGTTGCTGATGTTCGAGTCGGAAAGGCCGGTTCCGCCGCTGCTGGAGAATCCGGAGCAGCCTACCGCCAGTCCCCTCGCGCCAACGGTGCAACCGCCTGAGGTCAGCACCGGCGGAGAACGGCAGCAGACAATTACGTCGCGACCGCTCGACCCGGCCGAAGGCCGTTCGATCTGGCGGGAGGTGCCGCGGAACGCCTATCCCGATCAGCTGCCGGTGCTGCGTAGGGATGTCACGGGTGCGACGCTGGTTGTATTCGACCGGGGTCGGCTGCTGGATATAGAGGCTAACGAGAAGTTCCGCGTCAGCGTTCCACAGCTCGGGCGAGCGTGGGATGTGAACGTACAGGCGGTGCGCACGAGCGCTACCGGCAGCCGCAGCATTCACGGTCACCTCGATGCCGACAGGATCTACAGTGCGGTGATCACCCTGGGACGCAGCGGTATTTTCGGGACGATCACCACGCCGCAAGGCAGTTACAGCGTCAGTGGTTCCGGCGATTTCGCCTGGATCATCGCGGCGCGGGAATTGCGCCATCATGTGGATCCGAGTCGACCCGATTATCGGGTGCCGCGGGTGCGTGTCATTCCGCAGTCCGGCTGAGGCCCACGATGTGCAAGACGTTATCGCCGCGCCGGTACCAACGTTCTCCCACGAATGCCGCGAACGGGCGGGCGCTCGGCGGGTCACCGGACAGCTGAACCTGTGCGGCGATCCGGTCGTTGAGCACGACGAGTACCGTTTCGATGTCAGGGTGAGTCACCGTTCCGCGCACGATGCCGGGCACGAATACCGCCGGGTCGACGCGTTGGTAGAGCCCGGGGCGCATCAGCTGATAGTGGGCGTCGCCGAGCATCACCGGTTCGCGCTCCGCGAGGTGAGTCAGCGTCCGCCCCACGAGTTCGGACTGTGGACTGTGCCAGCGCATGGCGGGTGGCTCCCGCGTGAACAGAGCGGGTGAAAAGCTCTGTCTGCCAGCATGAGTAAACACCGTTTTCCTGGCGTGAGAGTGTGTCTCACCCGGGGAGGGCGTGCCTGCGCCCAGCCGGTTGGCGATCATCGTCAGGATGTCGATGATCTCGACGTTGTCGTCCACGATACGAGGATCCTGTGAAGGATCCCGGATGAGCAGCGGTACCCCCAGAATGTCGTCCACATTCGTGGCGGTGAGCTCTCGACGGAGCTCTCCGGGTCGCAGACTCACCCCATGATCCGCGGTTACGATGAGCAGTGTCTCTTCAAGCATGGCCTGACTGCGCAGGCGCTCCAGCAGTTCGCCGAGCAACGTGTCTGCGAACCGGAGCTGCCACATGAACATGTGGCGCGCCTCGGCTACACCGCGCTCATCGTCACGCCAGGCGTCGAGACCGTCGCGCTTCGTCAGTGCCGAGAGCGGTGCGTGTCGAAACAGCACGGCACCCGATGGCAGGTACTGGTAGGGAGCGTGAGGAAGGTTGGTGTGCAGGAAGTGCAGGGTAGGGGAGGATACCTTGCGAATCTCGCTGATAAACGCCCGGGCATGCTCACGGCGTCCGGCGGAGTTGATGGCGTCCGCACGCTCGGCGATGGTGGCGTTCGCGAAATTCTTCCAGCCGCGGTCGATGGGTTGCAGGGAAGAGCGGACGCCGGGCGGTGCGACGAGATGGGCATAGACGTGTGACAGGTCCTGTGCAACGGACCACGCGGTTGATCCTCTGTCGGACCGGCAGATCGAGGGTGGGCACAGTCTGGTGACCGACTCCTCCACGTGCATCTGGTAGTCCCCGGCCAGCATGGTGAAGAGGTTTTCCGGGTAGGCGGACACTTCCGGTGGCAACCCCGGTAGCGGATGGCGGCCGGTGAGAATGGCGGG
>DCWG01000121.1:19696-20525 GCA_002327525.1 Gammaproteobacteria bacterium UBA2168
GCCGGTGAGAATGGCGGGCAACGCCTGTTCCGTGCGCGTTGCCACCGTCGAGGCGTTGCGATACCAGAGCGCCTCCTGTGCCAGAGCCGCGAAGTGGGGGAAACGGGTTGCATCGATTTCGAGTTTCTCGTTCAGGAGTGCTGCAGTTGGCAGTTCATCGAAGACGACCATCACCACGTGTGGGGTACGTGCCATCTGCCAGGATACGCCTGGTCCGGCGGCCGATACGCTGAACCACGGACGGACGGATGCAGAGCTCAGGAACAGCAGCGGGAAAACCAGTGCTGCCGGAATCAGGAAGAAGATGATTTGCATCCCTGCCACAGTGGCGAAGTAGAGCATGCTGACGAGCAGCGTACCGCCAGCGGTGATGGCCCACCACGAAACATCCCCATCCGACAGTTGTGTGGCGATACCAGCACAGGTCAGCGCGATGAGCAGCAGACTGATGGCAGATTGCAGTGCGTCGGCGGTACGCGTGTTGGACAGACGCGCACCAATTACGAGTAGTGACAGCAGAGCGGGACCCAACAGACTCAGTGCCGCCGCGAGCACAAGGAGTCCGGTGCGGTTGATTGCGTGTGCAGAAAGAAAGGCCGATTGCCGCGCGAGCAGATCGTAGAGGGGTTGCGCGACGGCGAATCCCCACAGAGGAAACAGGTGCAGGGTGCGCCAGCCCAGCGTGCCGGAGCCAGTCATGCAATGGAATATAGCACGCGATTTTTCCCTCGTTGATGCACCGCCATCCAGGGAAGCTCTGATGAATTCTCGTTTGTTCAGAGCTTCTCGCGTTCGTCACTACTCTCTTTGGAAGGAGGCGCAGTCCGCA
>DCWG01000121.1:20831-37998 GCA_002327525.1 Gammaproteobacteria bacterium UBA2168
GGAAGGAGGCGCAGTCCGCAGGGAATATCCGGCATATTTCCAAGGGCCGCAACACGGCAGTGGCGGACGCGAGAATCGCCTAAGGGCGCATCGTACGGGCTTTTGGACTGCGTTGCGCTTCTTAGCAATATACCGGATATTCTCGGCAAAAGGCCCGTACGATACGCTGAGCAATCAAGAATTCATCAGAGGTTCCCTAGGCGAGTGTCATGGCTTCCGGTAATCTTCCTGCGCGCCAAACCAGAGTCTCGATCATCTCTAAGGCATCCTCGCATCGCTCCGTGTTGCTGCTGGTCGGTTCGCTTCGTTCGGGCGGAACCGAGGGTCAGGTGGCGCTGCTTGCCAATCGCCTGGCGGCGCGGGGTGTACGCGTCACACTGACCATCTTGAATGGTGAGCACCAGCACTTTCGACTCTCCCCGGAGGTGACGCTGGAGGTGCTCGGGACGGGCGGTGTGCGCAGTCTGTTGCCCGCATGCGTCCGGCTGAGGCGTCTGGCCCGCGGGCACGATTGTGTGATGAGTTTTCTCGATGTGTGCAATGTCCTCGCAGCAGCCGTCGTGCGGAGCTGCCCGGTGGTGTTCAACGTGCGCAGCAGCGGCGTGTCACCCGGTTGGGTAGCGTACTCGGCGTTTCGCGTGGCGCGCTCCCTGTCCGTCCGCGCGCTCCGGATCGTCTCCAATTCGAGGCAGGTTCAGCGCTTCTACCAGCAACGTGGCTTCCACCCCGGTTCGTGGTTGGTGATCCCCAACGGCGTCGATCTGTGTCGCTTCAGACCCGACCGGGAGATGCGTATGCGCGTTCGGGCGTCACTTGGGGTGGGTGAGGATGCCCCGCTGGTGGGGTTCTTCGCGCGCTATCAGGAGGAAAAGCGCTTCGATGTGTTCGTCGAGGCGATGGCTTCTCGCTGTCCGGATGCGCACCTGGTCTTCGTCGGTCGCGGGTCGGACGCCGACAATCCGGATCTGCGCACCATTCTGGGCTCGCTGTATGAGCGTGCGCATCTTCTCGGCGAGCGCCAGGACGTGCCCGAACTGCTCGCGGCCATGGACGTGGTTGTCAACGCGTCGGACTTCGAAGGCTTCTCCAACGCCCTGCTCGAATCCATGGCCTGTGGTGTGCCCTGTGTTGCGACGAATATACCGGCGAACGTGGAAGTGCTGGATGCGGCCGGCGTGACAGTGCCGGCGGGTAATGCGGCCATGCTCGGCGAAGCCGTCCGCGCCCTGCTGCAAGACGAGGATCGACGTGGTGAGCTGCGTCGACGGGGCATCGAGCGGGCGAGATCGCATTTTGAGCTCGAGCGCTGGTGTGATGCATTCGAGGCGACAATCGCTGATTGCGGGCATGCGCCGTGAGAGTTCTGCATGTTATAAACTCGCTCGGGCGCGGTGGCGCCGAGCGCGGTCTCATCGCAATGGCATCAGGGCTCCTGAGCAGAGGTATCCATGGAGAGATTATGGCGCTGCGCCGCGGTGGAGTGCTGGAAGCGGCGAGCCGCGAGGCAGGTGTAAGTGTGCGTGGTATTGGCAGAGTCATGGGCGAGTTCGACCTGGTGCAAGGCTGGCTGTACGCCGGCAGCGCGGCGGCCAGTATCCTCGCCTCGGGTCGTACACCCGTTGTCTGGAACATGCGCCACGTACTGAGCGATCAGCGCGAATCCGCAACGACCCGAGCGAGCCTGTCGCTAATGCGCAACGTACTCCACGCCCGGGCCTGTGTCGTCAACTCGTCAGCCGCGATGCACAGCAACCGGGGCTTGAGAACCCGGGAGTGGGTGAAGATAAGCAATGGCGTCGACACTGGACGATTCCGGCGGGATGCGGAAGGTGGCCACAGTCTGAGGGTGGAGCTGGGCATTTCCGACGATATCCTGTTGCTCCTGCAGGTTGCGCGGGCACATCCGCACAAGGGTCACGAATTGCTGTTGGAGGCGGTGGAGAGGCTGCGCGGTAGCCGTCCGGATCTGATGCTGGCACTGATCGGCGAGGGCACCACGGAATTCACGCGACCCGGAGTGGTGGGGCTCGGTGCGCGTGACGACGTGCAGCGCTGCCTGAACGCGGCGGATATCGTCGTCAACCCATCGCTTACGGAGAGCGCTCCGAATGCGGTGCTTGAGGCCATGAGCTGTGCGCGTCCCTGCGTGGTGACGAACGTCGGCGAGAGTGCGGACCTGGTGGCGGATACCGGGTGGGTTTGCGAGGTAAGCGTGGAGGGTCTCATCGAGGGGCTGGCATCGGCGCTAGCCGCTGATGACGAGCAGCGCGATAGACTCGGCAACGCCAGCCGCGAGCGCGTCATGGAGCGCTACGCACAGATCGCTTGTGTGGATGCCTATGAGGCGCTCTATCGACGCCTGATGCGGGAATGTGGCTGATGTGCGGATTCGTGGGGTGCGTGGACACCACCGGTAGCGTGGACCGGGATCTGCTGGTGCGGATGCGCGACACACTGATCCATCGCGGCCCGGACGACGCCGGACTCTGGATCGATGGTAGCGTGGGGCTTGCACACCGGCGGCTGTCGATAATCGACCTGAGCGCGGCGGGTCATCAACCGATGGTTTCCGCATGTGGACGCTTCGCACTGATCTACAACGGCGAGATCTACAACTTCGCCGAGTTGCGCGAGGCCTTGGGAGAAATCGACTGGCGCGGCGCATCGGATACGGAGGTGCTGCTTCAGGCGCTCGCCCTGTGGGGCGTTGAGGTGACGCTCGAAAAGCTGGTCGGGATGTTCGCCTTCGCGCTCTACGACCGTGATCGGCGTACGATCACGCTCGTGCGCGATCGGCTCGGTATCAAACCGCTGTACTACGGTTTTGCGCAACGTCGCCTGTGGTTTGCATCTGAACTACGCGCGCTGCCGGGTCGTGATTTCACCGTGGATGCGGACGGTATCGCGCTGCTGCTTCGCCGTAACCACGTACCGGCGCCCCACACAATCTACCGTGAGGCGTCCAAGCTGCTGCCCGGGCATGCGCTCACCGTCCCGATCGATGCGCTGCCGGAGTTACCGGCGCAACAACCATGGTGGCGTCCGGAGGAATTCGTAGGGCTTCACGCGAATGTTACGGAGCGGGAGGCAACTGAGGAGTTGACCTCGCACCTGCGGGAGGCCGTACGGGGACGGTTGATCGCCGACGTGCCGCTCGGAGCCTTTCTTTCCGGTGGCATAGATTCGACGCTGGTGTGCGCGCTGATGTGTGAAAGTTCGGGGCGGGATGTGAGGACGTTCACCATCGGATTCAGTCAGGCAGGCTACAACGAGGCGGAACATGCTGCCGCCATCGCGCGCCACCTCGGTACACAGCATCAGGAGTTCTATGTCAGCGAGGATGATGTGCTTGACACTGTGGCCGATCTGCCGCGCCTGATGGACGAACCTTTCGCCGATGCCTCGTTGCTGCCGACCTATCTCGTCTCCAAAATGGCGCGCGACGAGGTGACGGTTGCTCTGTCGGGTGATGGCGGGGATGAACTCACCCTTGGCTATGGGCGCTACGGCTGGGTGCAGCGGTTGGCCCGGCGAACGCTTGCTGTCCCGGCGCCATTGCGTGGTGTGCTGGCGGCGATTTCCGGATCCGGTCCCGTGCGGTCGACCATCGGACGCCTGCCGACGCCCGCCTTTCTCGGACGGCCCGCGCCGCTGGGAGCCAAACTCTCCCGTTTGTCGGATCTGCTGCGGGCGGAGAGTGCCGATGCGCTGTTCGCTCAGACGGTGACACACTGGGAGCACGCGGAAAGCGCGGTGCCCGGCTCGCACCGGCACATGACGGTATACGACGATCCGGCGCACTGGTCGGCGGGGTTACCCACACCGAAGCGCTGGGCGGCGCGCGATCTGGTGGCGTACCTGCCTAATGACTGTCTGACCAAACTAGATCGCGCCAGTATGGGTGTGAGTCTGGAAGCGCGGGTGCCGTTGCTCGATCATCGTGTGGTTCAATACTCTCTGGGACTGTCGCAGGACGTGTTGTGTGCCGCGGGTGAGAGCAAGGGCATACTCAAGAAGATTCTCGCGCAATACGTTCCCCGGTCGCTCACCGAGCGCCCCAAGCGGGGCTTCGGGGTGCCGCTCGGTGCATGGCTTTCGGGACCGCTGGAGAGCTGGGTGGGTGATCTGCTGAGTACTGAGCGTCTCGAGCGCGATGGCTATTTCGATGCTGGCCAGATCTCCGCGCTGTGGTCGCAACACCGTCGAAGTCAGGCGGATTGGTCGGCATATCTTTGGGACGTGATCGTCTTTCAGGCATGGCTAGATGAGCGCTAACCGGATCAAGATTGTCTATGCGGTGAACGAGGGCAGCTTTTTCCTCTCACACCGCCTGCCGCTTGCCCGCGAGGCCAGCGCCAGGGGTTATGACGTGCACGTGGTTTGCGGCATTGGGACAGGCGAGGCCGAGCTGGTGGAGTACGGTATCACCGCACACCCCATTCCGTTCAGCCGCAGCGGCTTCAATCCGCTAAAGGAAATCACGACACTCAATGCCATCACTGGGGTCTATCGCGATTTGCGACCCGACATCGTGCACCACGTCACGATCAAGCCGGTCTTGTACGGCACGCGCGCGGCAGCCCGCACCTCGGTTCGGGCGGTGGTGAACGCCGTGCCCGGGATGGGTTTCGTGTTCACGCGCAGGGGCTCGCTTGCCCGGATGCGGCGCTTGCTGGTCAATTTCATGTATCGGGTGTTCCTTCGGCACCCGAACATGCGGGTGATCTTCCAGAACTCGGAAGACATGCGCGGTTTTATCGACCACGCCATCGTCAAGCGCGCGCAGGTGACGCTGATTCGCGGCTCCGGCGTGGATTTCGAAGAGTTCTCCTGTTCACCGGAGCCCGCGGGGCCGGTGACCCTCCTGCTGGTTGCGCGGATGCTCTGGCACAAGGGTGTGGGTGAATTCGTGGAAGCTGCGCGCAGATTGAGAGGCGAACACCCGAGTTGGCGTTTCCTGCTCGCCGGTGACGTCGATCCTGGCAACCCGGCCTCCATAGCGCGCGAGGATCTGGAACACTGGCAGGCCGAGGGGTTGGTCGAGTGGCTTGGGCATCGCAACGATATTGCCCGACTCATGGCTGACAGCCACGTGGTCTGCCTGCCATCCTATCGCGAAGGACTGCCCAAGACGCTGCTCGAAGCCGCCGCCAGCGGCCGCGCGATGATTTCGTCCGATGCGGCCGGTTGCCAGGAAGTGGTGCGCGACGGGGTGACGGGTCTGGTGGTGCCTATACGGGATGCCGCAGCACTCACCGAGGCGATGGAACAGCTCGGCAGTGACCCGGCGCTGCGCGCGCGTTTCGGTCGGGCCGCGCGCGAGAAGGCAGAAGCCCTGTTCGATGTGGAAGATGTAGTGGAGTACACCTTTCGTGTCTATGAAGAGCTGCTCGCCGTATGACCAGTGCGGTGCTTGTGTCGGTGAGTTTCGTGGGCACGGTGGTGCTCGAGTTCATATTCCTCACGGTGGCGCGCCGCGCCGACTGGCTGGTGCATCCCTCCGCACGCAGTTCGCACGTCAGCCCCACACCCACGGCGGGTGGTCTGGCGATAGTGATGCCGGTGCTGGCCTATCTGACCGCACTGCCTTGGGCGACCTATCCAGCGGCACTCGGGCTCTTCATGGGTGCCGCACTCATGGCTGTGGTGGGTCTCTGGGATGATCTGCGCCCGCTCGGCAAGCGAGTTCGATTCGGCACCCAGAGTGTGAGTGCGTTGATGGTAGTATGGGGATTGCAGCTGCAGATCGATCCGTTGGCGTCACAGTTTGTCGATGTCTGGGAGCAGGCGTGGCCGGTGTGGATAATGGTGGCAGCGTTGTTTGCGTTGTTGTGGCACATCAATCTGTACAACTTCATGGACGGCATAGACGGAATTGCGGGCGCGCAGTGTCTGCTGCTGTGTGTGGGTGTTCAGTTGCTCGCTGGCGGCATGTCCGGTTGGGCCGGTGAGCTTGCCTGGGTAGGGGCTGGCGCTTCGCTTGGGTTCCTGCTGTTCAACTGGCCGCCGGCGAAGATATTCATGGGGGATGTGGGCAGCGGATTTCTGGGGTTGGTGAGTGCCTACCTCGTGATTGCGGCCTATCTCGATGATGGGGTACCGCTCATCGCCTCGATGATACTCCTGGCCGGATTCTGGTTTGACGCCAGCTACACACTTTGTGTCAGAATGCTCACAGGTCAGACGTTCATGGAAGCGCACCGCAGCCACCTGTATCAAAAACTGGCTGCACGAAAAGGACATTTATGGACCACCGGGCTGTTTGTGTTGTTCGGGTGTTTCTACCTCTGCCCTCTGGCATGGTTGTCGGCGGAATCACCGCGCTATGGGTGGGCGTTTCTGGTTGTCGCGTTGTTGCCGCTGGCCCTGGCCGCGCGTCGGTACGACGCCGGCATACCGGAGCCTTCTGAATGATCAGCGAATTTGTCGGTCAGCTGTCCCGCCGCCACAAGAAGGCCATCGCGATTCTCGCTGACGTGATCGCATTGCCGGTAGCGCTATGGTGTGCCCTGGCCCTGCGCCTGGGTCAGTGGACACCGGAGGTTGCCCAGTTCTGGCCTGCCTTCGTGGTATCGGGTCTGGTTTGCGTGCCGATGTTCGGCGGCCTCGGCCTCTACCGTCAGGTCACACGCTACATGGGCAATCACGCGACGGTCGCGGTCGTGAAGGGTGCCACCATCACCGCCGTCGTGATCGCGAGTGTAGCTTACATGGTACCGCTTACCGGGTTTCCCCGCTCCGTGCCCGTGATTTTCTGGCTGCTCACGCTGCTGTACGTATCCGGTACGCGTTTTGCCGTCAGGGCCTATTTCCAGCATACGCGCGCACGCGCATACGTGCGTGAGGCGGTCATCATCTACGGTGCGGGACGCAAGGGAGTGGAACTCGCCAGACTACTGCTGCAACAGGATACTTACGTGCCGGTGGCGTTCGTCGACGAAAACAAATCGCTGCAGCGGCGCATCATCGATGGCCTGCATGTCTACTCACCCGGCGCGATGGAAGATCTTCTGAAGGACAACAATGCCAGCCAGGTGTTCGTCGCCACGGAATCTCAGGCAATAGAAGAACGGCGCCGCATCATCGAATTTCTGGTGTCTTTAGGCGCTCGCGTGAAGCTGGTGCCGGACTTGGTGGATCTGGTCTCCGGGCGCCAATCGCTCAATCAGATCCGCGACGTCGATATGGCGGCTGTGTTGGGGCGCGACGAGGTGGATCCTCTGACGCATTTGTTGGCCGGACGTGTGCATGGGCGCAGTGTGATGGTGACTGGCGCGGGAGGATCGATCGGTTCGGAGCTCTGCCGGCAGATTCTCTCTCAGGAACCGAGCCGGTTGGCGCTGATGGATCAGTCGGAGTATGGGTTATTCGAGGTGCAGCGCGAACTGCAGCGGTTGGCTGATGACGAAAAGCTGGATGTGCCCATCGTGCCAATCCTCGGATCGGTGACCAACGCCGCCCTCATGCGCCGCAGCTTTGAGTCAAACGAAGTGGAGACCGTCTATCACGCTGCCGCCTACAAGCACGTGAGCCTGGTCGAAAACAACGTCATCCAGGGGTTGAAGAACAATACGTTCGGCACCCTGTACGCGGCGGAGGCCGCGCTCGATGCTGGCGTGCGCGATTTCATCCTGATATCCACCGACAAGGCAGTGCGCACGAGCAGTATCATGGGCGCAAGTAAGCGACTCGCTGAACTCATCCTGCAAGCGTTGCAGGAAACCTCCGACGAGACACGATTCTCCATGGTGCGCTTTGGCAACGTACTTGGTTCATCGGGGTCGGTGGTACCGCTGTTCTCCGAGCAGATCGAGCATGGTGGCCCAGTAACGGTGACTCATCCGGAGGTGACTCGCTATTTCATGACCATACCGGAAGCCGCCCAGTTGGTGCTGCAGGCGTCCAGTATGGCACGCGGGGGCGATGTGTTTCTGCTCGACATGGGGCAGCCGATCAAGATCGTCGATCTCGCTATCCGCATGATTCGACTCAAAGGTTACACCGTTCGCGACGACGATCACCGGGAAGGGGACATAGAGATCAACTTCACGGGGCTGAAGTCCGGTGAAAAGCTGCATGAGGAACTGCTCGTTGGCGACGACGTTCGTGGGACGGAGCATCGTAAGATCATGCGCGCCGAAGAGCGTTTCATTCCATGGCTGGAACTGCGCGGTGCACTGAATACACTGGAACAGGCCTGCGACAATTACGATTTGGAGGCGATCGTGTCGTTCGTCACGGGGCTCGTCGAAGGTGGCGACCTCGAATCCCAGCTGGGCGATCTGTCGCCGCGCGCGCCCATCGTGCACTTGCACCCGCCCGAGAACTGAGCCGGATCCAGACCTGACTTGTCCAACCGCGGACAAGGCGCACCAGGCGGCTTTCGCGGCAACCTGAACGGACTCTCGTTTCGAGAATCATGCTAGATTGCTCTTGGGAAACACTGGGGGAAGGCTGCCTTGAAATCACGCATCGCGCTACTGGTGCTTCTGGCTGCGCTCGTCACACCATTTCACGCGGGCAATGCCCGGGGCGCAACGCCTACTTCGGTGATCTGCACGTGCACACCCAGTACTCGTTCGATGCTTCTTACATCTTCAACGTGCGCACTAATCCGGATGACGCATACGACTACGCCAAGGGTCAGCCGCTGAAACATACGATGGGATACGACATTCGCCTGCGAGGGGCATCGCTGGATTTCATGGCGGTGTCGGATCATGCAACCTCCATGGGCGTGTTGAACGCGATGGGCGATGAGAACCACAGGCTCTCGAAATCCGATCTTGCCCAACAGCTGATCAGTTCCGACCCGGCTATTATGTTCGGTGCGTTCCAGCAGGTGGCCGGGGTGGTTCGCACGGGTGAAGCCGACCCGCGCATCCAGGTGCGTTTCTTCGCGAGTTATATCGACAAGGTTGATCTCGACGACGATGGCCTGATTTCCGGCCTGTACGGAAATGGCGTACCCATGGGTGGCGATCTGCTGGCACGCCCAGACGGCGCTCCGCTGTTCGTCGCCTGGGCGACACGCGATTCGCAGAGCGCCATAGAGGAGCATGGCATCGAGCCGCTCATTCATTTCGGTGCGGGGCAGAGCATCGGTTATTTCGACCGGGTGCGTCCGGTAGCGGATATAGTGCGATCCTTGGTGGAGGAAACCGAACAGGCGCTCGCGGGCCTCACTGCACTTGGAAGGGAGAAGACATGACATTGCCGAAGAAATCGTTCGCCATGGTTCAGACCGGTACGCGGGCACTGGAACCGATGGAACTGGACATTCCCGACATCGACGAGGATTCGGCAATTCTGCAGCTCGAAGCCTGTGGGATCTGTGGTAGTGACTACGAACAGTACGAGGGTAAGCTGCGAACGCCGGTGCCGGTGATCCCCGGACACGAGCCGCTGGGTGTGATCGCCAAAATCGGCGATCGTGCCGCCGCACGTTGGGGTGTGGACTTGGGCGATCGGGTGGCGGTGGAGACGATGCTCTCCTGCCGGCACTGCGATCCATGTCTGACTGGCAGCTATCACTTGTGCGATAACCGGCTGATCTATTCCTATGTGCCCTTGAGCGAGGCACCCGGGCTTTGGGGCGGCTACTCGCAGTACATGTACCTGCACCCGAACTCGGTGCTGCATAAGGTGGACGCCGGGCTCGATCCGAGCATCGCGGTGATGTTCAATCCGCTCGGGGCCGGCTTTCGCTGGGCGGTCGAGATGCCAAACACACAACCGGGAGACACGGTCGTCATCCTGGGCCCCGGCCAGCGCGGGCTCGCCTCGGTGATCGCCTGCCGAGAGGTGGGCGCCGGGACCATCATCGTCACCGGCTTGGAAGCTGATCACGACAAATTCGAAGTGGCGAAGGTTTTTGGTGCCGATCATTGCGTCGATGTCGAGAACGAAGACCCGGTGAAGCGGGTGAAGGAGATCACCGGCGGCCGGGGAGCGGATGTCGTCGTGGATGTCAGCGCCTACGCCACCAAGCCGGTTGCCGATGCGCTCAGCATGGTGCGCGCCGGCGGCACCGTGGTGCTCGCCGGGGTGAAGGGGTTCAAGGCGGTGGACAATTTCGTTTCTGATCTGGTCGTGCTCAAGGAAATCAACGTGCGGGGTGCGATCGGTGTGACGTCCACCGGATACCGCAGCGCCATTCGTCTCATCGAGTCGGGACGTGTGCCCATGGGAGAGATGCACACGCACGATTTCGAACTCGCAGACGCCGATCTCGCCATTCGTACACTCGCCCGCGAGGTGGAAGGCGATGCCTCGATTCATTCGTGCCTGATCCCGCCGCATTGATTGGCTGGCCGGTTTTGGACAACTGCTGAAAAGAAGAGCACTCGTGAAATATGGGCTCATACTGGGTTCACCATCCATCGCGGAACAGGTCAGGACCGCCCAACGTGCCGAGGCTGCCGGATTCAACTCGGTGTGGACCATCGAGTTTTTCAACATGCATGGACTGGTGCGGCTCGCGGTGGTAGCGGCTGCGACCGAGCGCGTGCAACTTGGCACGGCCATCGCCTACGCCTTCATGCGTACACCGGTGCTGGCGGCAACCGCGGCCATGGACATCGACGAGATTTCCGGCGGGCGCATGATCTTGGGCCTGGGCAGCGGTACCGAGCGCATGAACCGCGACTGGTATTCCATGCCGTTCGATGATCCGCCCGCACCGCGCATCAAGGACGCCATCGGTCTCGTGCGCGCGGTGTTCGATGCACAAAGTGGGGGAGGGCTCGTGTACGACGGTCCCTGCTATCAGGTCAACAACCCGGCCTTCTCTCGTCCCGGAGCGGTGCGCGAGCGCATACCCGTGGCCATGGCGGCCGCGGTGACCGACGAGATGGTCGATGAGATTGCCATTGCCGGGACACCCGACAAGGTTCGCGATCAGCTCGGGGCCTGGGAAGACATCGCCGACGATGTCTTCCTGTATTCGCCTATTCGCCGAGCATTGGTATGCAACCGGAGCGTGTGCAGGAAAACCTGGACGCCATCGTGGATACGTTTGCCGTTTGACCATTTAAAAAAATCGCGAAGACATTGACATTAAAGGAGCTGACATGGCGGAGATCGCCTTCAATCAAAAGGTAGCCGAGGGCTTCATGAACGCGCCGAAGGGGGGTGGGGGTGGTCTGCCCGACTACCTCGGCTTCCAGATCGTGGATGCCAGCCCCGGTGTGATGGTCGGCCGTTTCGAGGTTCGAGAGGAACTGCTCACGCCGTTCGGCAACATGCACGGCGGTGTGCTGTCGGCGTTCTGCGATCATATGCTCGGGTGTGTGTGCTACCCGGCGATGGGTAAAGGCCAGTGGGCGGCCACCACGGAGTTCAAGATCAATCTCACAGCACCCGTGAGTAAAGGCACCGTCGAGGCGCGCGCCGAAATCATCGCCATGACCAGGACACTGGCGGTGGTGCGAATCGATGTCAGCAACGAGGGTCGCATGGCGGCGATGGCGCAGGGAACGGTCACGATCCGTGATCCCCGGTAGTTCCTTGGAAGGGCCTGACGTCGCGGCAGCAGCCGGCGGGCGATCGCCGAACAACCAATGATGGTGGAGGGGTTTGCCTAGCGGGTTTTCAGCCGTTCGAGTGCAGCTTCTGCGCGCGAGCGCCACAGAGCGTCCGCGGCCCAGTGACGTGCGTTCTCGAGATGACGTACGCTGCGCGTATCGCCGACGATCCGGTATCCCTCGCCGAGGTAGAAGTTGACCGGGGCTGCCCACGGCGCCTTGTCGTGGGCCACGCGCAGATAGTTGAGCGCATCACCCGCCCGACCGGCGTGCAGGTATGCCACACCCAGACCGAAGGCGGCATCGTAACGTGCGGGATCCGACCTCAGGGCCTTTCGATAGTCTTCGGCGGCGTTACGCCAGCGCTGAGCGCATTGCGCCCCGTCGATGAACACGCACGAGCGGATGCTCAGATTGGCGCGCTGGATGAGCGCCGGTGCGAAATCGGGTGTCAACTCCAGCGCCCTGTCTGCCGTCTTGAGCGCTGGCAGCGTGTGCATATCTGGATCCTGTGCCTGTGCCCGGGACAATGCCACCAGCGAAGTCGGTTGCGGGTTGGCATGCACCAGGGGTTCGAGCAGCGAACGGGCGAGTGCGGGTGCGTGCTGCGCGAGACTGTGCCCGAGTTGCAGGTCGCGCTCGGCGTCGGTCAGGCACTGGCGTTGGGCAACCGGTGCATCCGGCGGAGCGAAGTTCAGACGCTCGACGGGCACGCGGCGTTTTCTCAGGTAACGGTTGACGGTGATGCCCAGATTCTCGGGTGTGACCGCGAAGCTCGCCTCGAAACTGCGTTGGCTGCTGGCAATATAGGCAGCTAGCTGCTCCCGCCTGTCCGGGAAGCCAACGTACTGGCCAAGGCGCAGGAAGTGCACCACGAACCACGACTTGTTGTAGAAGGCCGTCAGCCGCCTGTGCGACCAGTTGCTCAGGCTGGTGGTATCCACCATCGCCTGCCAGCTGAGAGACTCATGCTGAGTGATGTCTCTGCCGCGATCTCCCGGCAGCTCGCCGAGTACCGCCCCCTTCTTGCGGTAGCCCACCGCACCCAGGTAAGTGGCCAGTCCCTCCTCGTACCACATTGGATAGCTGACATCCTGGCGGGTTCGCATCAGGTAGTGGGCGTACTCGTGCAGCAGCGAATTGCTGGTTGTATCGGTACTGAGGGGGCCGAGTAAAATGAGATACTCATACAGTCCCGGGACGGTGAACCCGGCGAAGTGAGTCGAGTTGGTAGCGGCTATGAAGTCGCGCTGATGGCGGAAGAACAGCACTCGTGCCGGTGGGTAGGACGGCGTATCCGTGCGCGGGAAGAGCGTGTCGAACAGGTGCCGGAAGCGGTGCAGTTCGGCCAGCGCTCGGCGCGCGCGACGCTCCTTCAGATCGGTGATCAGTACCACATGGGGGGATTGGTACTCACACCACTGCCCGTCGAACGGCCTCGCAAGGGCGATCGGAGTCAGCAGTGTCAGACAAATTACCGACAACATGACTCGACGCCCGGGGCAACGAAAAATAGACTCGAAGCATGCCTGGGGAGAAAGCAGGGGTGGAAATGCAAACAGCCTGGTCGTGGGTGAGCGCAGCGGTGCTGTGCGCTTTCGCTGGCGGTGTGGGCGCGTCATTTCCGGACGTGGAGTGCGTGGCCCGAAATACGGCCGGATTTCACGACTACGAGGGCGGTGCCGAAGATTATGAGGCGTCGGTGTTTCATCCGGGCCGTTTTGCATTGTCCGAAAACGTTTTTCTCATGAACAACTTGAGCGTTGATGACCGCGTGCAGCTCTACCTGACCATGACGGACACGGACGGAGAAGTGACCGAACTCGAATGCCGCACGGTTCGCGGTGCCGGTGCCCAGGGATACAGTTGCGTGAACATACCCCCTTCCGAACTATTGCTCATCAACGGCACCACACTGCGGTTCACGCGCACATCCGTCGGTGGCTGGACCTTTGCCGGTGCCAGCGAAAACCTCAACGGCGATTCGATATTCATCGAATACGGTCAGTGCCTGGATCGCGGGGGAGGGTAACCCGGCCTACTGCTGCGCGCTGTCTTCCAGCGGCTCGAGATCCTCCGCCTCCTCGAGGATGCCCTCGAGCAATGTGCTGATCGGCTCCGCGTCACTCGTCGGGGATTTCTCGGCCGTGACGTTGATCAGTTCGATTGTCTGCAGTCTTTCTTTGACGGCTAGAGACCTCACGACTACCTCACCGGATTCTCCAGCGAAGGCAGAACCAGCCGCGATACAGGCGACGATCAATATCAGCTTTTTCATGTTCTCCGCTCCTGTTTAACGTAGCTGCGCTACTTTGCTCTACTTGAGTCTGTTTTTCGCTTCATTCTCACTTCAGGTATCCAGGGGCTCCGCGTGATCCCACACGTGGTGTTCGTTGAGTGCGTACACAAAGCGATACCCCTCGTGCGGTATGCGATCGATACTGTTGTCCGATTCCAGCAACCATACGTCTTCGGCCTTGCCGCTGCCCTCGGCTGGCATGCGCACCGCGAGTAAGGCGTGATGATTGCGCCCGCGGCGCTCGAACGTAATGACGACACGCAGGCGATCGGCAGACATCCCCATTTCTCGCAGCAGAAAATACTTGGCCACCGCGTAGTCCTCGCAATCGCCGCCGTGCGTCAGAAACTCATCGAGCGTCGCCCAGCGGTTGCGGTAGACGGTTTTCTTGTCGGTGGCCTCGTTCCACACGCGTCTCGGGCGGTCGATGTTATAGCGGAGCCTGTTGATATAGCGGTGCGCGAGCTTGATGCGGCCTTCCTGAGTGAGTTCACGGGCCCGTTCGAGAATGTGCGCAACCGCTCGATACCTGCCCGTACACGACTTCTCGTGCGCGAGACAGGCACTGATTTTCGAGCGCTGACGGGTGTGGCGCTCGAGTGCATTCGACCAGGAGGGAAGACCGCTGGCCTCGGCCAGAGGCGTGTCGTTCCAGGGGTAGGCGTCTGCGGCATTGACGAAGGAGGAAAAGACAATGGCGTGCATGGCGAACACCACGGCCGCCAGAATCGAAAACCCGGTGTGCCCCGATCGGCACGCAGGGTATCTCACTCTCCCGTCCATTGGACAATCGTCGCGCAACTGCCTGGCCGATGCAATTGTCTGCCCGGGTCGATTGTCTGACAGAAGAGGGTGGGGTGAGTTGTTGCGATTTCAGGGCGGCGTTAGTATCGAATCAGAGGTTCCTTGAGTGGGTCTGCGACCGAGCAACCGAGGCTGGGAGCATGACGAAACACATTGCCTGGCGGCATTTTTTTCAGAGAGAGAGCAGTGACGTTGCGCGCCTGTCAGTCCCTGCCTTGTGCGCGGTAAGGGTGCGTGCGATGGCATGCCTGATGCTTGTCATCGCGAGCGGCGGATGTGTCAATATGCTGTTCTCCGAGCGCTACTCCAATCCCGCGCCACCTGCGGCCTATGACGATGCGCTGCTCAGCGGCGAGCTGGTGTTCGGTGAGGTCGTGTCGGCCGATGAGTATCCTGACATCGACGTGCTGGCGGTGGATTCGGACATGCAGGCCTTCGTCGATGAGTACGTCGTTCAGCACCGATTGTCCGTTTCACGCCTTCACCAGTTGCTCATGACGCTGGATGATCAGGGCTACTTTGACGGCACCTACGAGGCGCTCAATACACAGAGCGCGTTGGATACGTTTCACACCAAACGCGGCAACTGCCTTTCCTACACGAGCATGTTTATCGCGCTGGCGCGTGCTTCCGGATTGCAGGCGTACTACCAGATCGTGAAGGTGCCGCCCACATGGAATGCGACTTCCGGCATGCTGATACGCAACAATCACATCAACGCCTCACTACGCGGAGCGCGCTACAGCAAGAACATGTCGCACGAGTTCACCGTGGATTTCAATCAGCTACAACCACCGGATGAATATCAGCGTTCGATTGTCAGCGACCTCTATGCCACGTCCCTGTTCTACGCCAACGTATCAATGGAGGCGCTGCGCCGGGGTGAGAACCGCAAGGGCTTCGTATACTTGAAAAAGGCCATCGAAATCGTACCTGGCAACGTAGACCTCTGGATCAATCTCGGCGCTTTCTACGGGCGTAACGGTAAGCGGCAACCAGCAGTGGATACCTTTCACGTGGCACTCCAGCTGGACAATGGTAATCGCATGGCGATGTCGGGTCTGAGCCGCGGCTATGCCGGCCTCGGGCAGGCGGAACTCGCGCAGAAGTACGAACGCAGTGTGCGCGCCCACCGCGAACGCAACGCCTATTACCACTTTGCCATGGCGCAGCTCGCCTATGAGCACGCCAACTATCTCGGAACGCTGGATGCACTTGATGAGGCATTGAATATCAGGCGCCACAACGCGCGTTTCTATTTTCTCAAGTCTCTTGCCGAACGAGAGCTGGGGCGCGAGGAAGATGCGCGCAGGAGTCTCAGCCGCGCGCGGCGCTATGGCGATTCTTTTGAGGATCTGCGGCGTCTGTATGCACCGGATCTGGCGGTGCTGGACGGTTGACGCCCCCACCCGGTCCCCCGATAGAATCAGCACAACTTTACCTGGATATCACCATGCGTTTTATCGTGTTGGTTGGTTTGCTGGCGTTCGGCGGCTGTTCGAGCATCGATCTGGATCCCCGGGTACCGGAAGGCTTCGACCTGAGCGGTCGTTGGCGGCTCAACAGCGCCATGAGCGACCAGTCGCCGGATCCTCGCGCACTGCGCGGAGAACCGCGCGAGGTAGCACGCCGTGAACGCGCTGGCCTCGCACAGAGCTCCCCTCGGGGCGGCAGCGGTGCGATGAAGTTCATCGTGCAGGATTTTCCGATACTCGCAGCGAACTCACTCGATATCGAGCAAAACGAAGATTCCATGGGCGTGAAATACGATCACGGCGCCTATCGGGATGTGTCGTGGGGCTATCGTGAACGGGGTATTTGGGAGGTATGGGCCGGTTGGGAGGAAGGTGTGCTGGTGATTCTCTCCGAGGCCAACGACGTGAAAGCTCGCGAGGCCCTCGCGCTAGAGCCCGGCGGAGAACGTCTCGTTGTCGATCTGCAAGTGAGGGCCGAACGGCGCGACGTTAACCTGCGGCGGGTGTTCGACCGGGTGCGATGAGCGCCTTGCAGTTCTGGCCCGCCAGCATACGCAGGAGTTTGTCGCGCTGATCCGAGCGGGTATCGCGGTTCGACCACCACTCCACGTGCTCGCGCACCTCGGCATGCCGGAGCAGGCGGATACCCCACAGGGCATCGATCTGGTTCGGCACGATGGAATAGCGCATGTCGATGATGGTGCCGTCTTTGGCGATGGCGAGATAATCTGCCGAGAACCATCGGAAGCGCTCCACGTCGCGTGCTTGCTGTGAATTGGGGTCGAGGTCGGGAAAGTGTCGAGGCAGATCCAGCTTGGTCACGTGTTCACCGGGATAGATGCACGCGCCGCCGGCGACGCGAACCGCGTCGACGTAGTATTTGCCGCGTTGTTCGTAGACGACCTTCCACAGCAGCAGGTTGGCGAATCCCGGTTTAACCGAGAGTCTTGTGGGCGTGTGGCCACGCTCGGCGATCATCAACTGCGCCGCCCCAATGGCACGTTGGTGCTGCACTTCTCCAATGCCAAGGTAGAAAAGCGCCCAGGCGAGACCGATGAGCGCAA
>DCWG01000094.1 GCA_002327525.1 Gammaproteobacteria bacterium UBA2168
CTAGCGCCGAGAGTTGATTTGTCGCTCAGCCAGGACACGCTAGTCGCCTCTACGGGGAATGAGGCGCGCGCGCAGATATCCCGCCAGCGTGTTGTCACGGAGGGTGCGCCTCAGATATTCGCGCTCGAACACCAGATAGTCGAGATCCTCGAACAGATCGCGCCTGGTGGTGGCTGGCGCCTGCGGATCCAGTTCTTTGACGACACGCGCAGGATTACCGGCAACGACCGTGTTGGCCGGAACGTTTTCCGCCACCACGGCCGCTGCAGCGACGATGGCGTTGTCCCCGACCTTCACACCCTTCAGGATCCGGGCACCGTCCGCGACCCAGACATTGTCGCCCAAAGTGACAGGCGCGGTCGTACCGGGTGGGAATGCTCGATGGTACAACCCGTGCCAGTCGGCATCGGAGATGTAGGCGCCGGTCGCCAACATGCAGCCAGCCCCGAGCGTGATACGTTCGGCGGCGATCACCCTGACGCCCGGATTGATGATGGTGTAGTCGCCCACTTCTATGCGGGGTGAGTTTCCATCGAGGGCCCAGGTCGAGAGATGGATCGATGCGTCGCGTTCCGCATGCAGATGCACGTGCCGGCCCACGCTGATCCCCGGACCGCTGATGTGTACGTGCGAGGGGCGTAATACGCGCAACCCCTCCTCTACTGATGCCAATCGAGGCACGAGAAAGCGACGGGTCATGAGGGCAGCGACTCTCATGAGCAATGCATTGAGCCACAATGGCTCATGACGGCGGATCATTGACCTCTGATTCTCTCGGCCTGTGTCTCGGGCGCGGAACGTACATTGTGATGGCATTGCCTTGCGGATACCATCCGCCGCAATGGACACGGGTAAGATCATCTTTCTCAACGGCTCATCGAGCGCCGGTAAGACAACGCTGGCACTTGTGTTGCAGCAGATGCTCAGCGACCCCTATCACCACATCGCGCTCGATCAGTTTCGCGATGGCTTGCCTGGACGCTATCGCGGTCTCAATTCTCCCGAGGGCTCTCCGGGCGCACTGGGACTCAACATCGTGCCGCGGGAACTGAACGGCGAACGGGTGACCAGCATCGAGATGGGCCAGCATGCCGACCAGATGCTGCGTGGCATGCGCAGAGCCATTGCCGCCTTCGTGCGCGTCGGGAACAATGCCATTGTGGACGATCTGTTGTTCAAACCGGAGTATCTGGACGACTACGCACTGGCTCTCGACGGACTCGATGCGTGGTTCATAGGCGTTCGCTGCCGCCTGGATGTCGTCAATGAGCGGGAGGCAATCCGTCCGGGGCGTTTCCCGGGCACGGCCACCTCGCACTACGAGAGCGTGCACGCTCACGGCTGCGAATACGACCTCGAGATCGATACCAGCGATCGACCCCCCCGTGCCTGTGCCGAGGAAATACTGCAACGCATCGAACAACCACCGGATGCACTCATCACAAGACGCGCCGCGCTCGAATTCTAGTCGCACACCGCCGGCCTGCTTACCTTTTGCTTACACGCTACACATTCCTCTGATTGGAGATGTATATGACGTGCGGCATCATCGCGACAGTATAATATCCAGGCGAAAGCCTCATCATGTCGATATCAGAAAAGCAAACAGCGAAGACGCAGCACACAGTACGCTCCCGGCAGAACGCGCGGACCTACGTGCGACGACCACGCGGTAGCGTCAACCTGCCGTTCATGAATGAAGACGGCAGCAAGAAACGCTGTGATTGGCTTGAGAAACTCGAAAAATAACGCGCTATCACACCCTGGCGTTGCCGTCTCGGTCACACCCCGAGTGCTTGCGCCACCAGCGTGAGCCGGTCATTCCCGAAATACATGTCGTCCCCATCGACGAACATCGTGGGTGAACCGAATCCATCCCGCCTGATCAATTCGTCCGTGTTGTCTCTCAACTGATCCTTGTAGCGCTGATCTCGGGTGGCGCGCAGCAGCGCCTCACCATCCAGCCCGGCGTCGCGGGCAATCCCGATCACCTCCTCATCCTGGGAAATGTCAGCAAGTTCGCTCCAGTAGCGCCGGAAAGCACGGCGGGCATATGGCACCAGCAGGCCCTGTTCCATGGCCACGAACGCGCCGCGCATTATCTTGACGCTGTTTACGGGAAACACTGGCGGTTGGCCTATCTCAAGGCCCTGATGTCGGGCCCAGTCGGCGAGGTCTTTTTGATAGTACCTGGCCTTCGCAGGCACCGGATTGGCACGGTTCTCGTACACGCTGGGATTGACGCTGTTGAATACGCCGCCGACGAGGATCGGCTTCCAGACCGTGTGCACCTGTTCGAGTTGCGCGAGCGGCTGGAGCGCTTCGAAAGCCAGATACGTCCAGGGGCTGGAACAATCGAAAAAGAACTCGAGTCTGTGCATGCTCGTAACCCCAGGGCCACCTCAGACGGGGCCGACCAGCATAGTTGACAGCTTCCGGCAAAGCACGTCTCATGAATCACGCGCGGCAGCGATTTGTCTCGGGCGACGCCGCGCCCGATCAGGAGTCACCATGTCAGACGCGGATCTGGACGCGCTCGTCCAACTCATCGACCAGTCGCAACGCATAGCCTTCTTCACCGGCGCGGGTATCAGCACGGAATCTGGAATCCCAGACTTTCGCAGCCCGGGCACGGGTCTGTGGACGAAGATGAAGCCCATTGTGTTCCAGGAATTCATGGCGTCCGACGAGGTCCGTCAGGAATCCTGGCGGCGACGGTTCAGCGGCGAACGTATGCTGGAAAACGCCGTCCCCAACATGGGACACCTGGCAATCTCGGAACTCGTCTCGAGAGGTCGTTGTATCGGCGTGATAACGCAGAACGTAGACAATCTGCACCAGGATTCCGGAGTCGCGGACAATCAGGTGGTGCAATTGCATGGTAATGCCAGCTTCGCAAAGTGCATGTCCTGTGAGACCCGCTACGAACTGGCGGATCTGGAGGCTCAGTTCGCCACGCACGAACGCATCGAACCCTGCAGCCGCTGCGGCGGTGTAATCAAGTCCGCCACCATCTCCTTCGGTCAGTCGATGCCCGAAAAGGAGATGGCGCGCGCGCAGATCATGACGGAGTCGTGCGACCTGATGATCGTCGCTGGTTCGTCGCTGGTGGTCTACCCGGCCGCCGGTTTTCCCGAGTACGCGAAGCGACTCGGTGCGAAGCTCGCAATCGTCAACCGCGAGGAGACGCCACTGGACGACATCGCCGATCTCGTCGTGCACCGGGAAATCGGTCCTACGCTGTCGTTCGTTGTCGGAATCAACTAGGGAGCCACCGCGTCTCAGCGGGTCGCGTTCAGCAGCGTGTCCGCAAATCGATTGAGATCCTGCAGATGAGAGCAGCGCTCCACCCTGAGGCAATGTGGCGCGTAGCGCGGCATTTCTGAATCGCCCTCGCCCCAGGTGTCTCGCCGTTCGGGATTGAGCCAGAATACCTGCTTCACACGGCCCGAGACATCGCGCAGCACATCCGAGCGGGGATCGAAGAAGTTGGAGCGCGCATCCCCTAGTACGATGATAGTAGAACGGTGATTGAGTTGATGCGCAACCCGTTCACGAAAGTCGAGAAGCGCACGCCCGTAATCGGTCGTACCGTGGCCCCATCTCAGTAGTACTTCCTCGATAGCTCGCTCGTGATCGTGGCGTTCGAAGAATTCAGTGATCTCTCCGAGCGAATTCGAAAACGCGAAAGTGCGGACGTTGGGTAGCACATCGCTCAACTCATGCAGGAACAGCAGCAGAAAGCGGGCGATGCGGCTAACCGATCCGCTTACATCGCACAAAACAAATACACGGGAGCGTTCTAGTTTTCGTTGCCGCCAGCGCAGGCGAAACAAATTGCCGTTGTAGGCGACGTTGTCGCGCAACATCTGGCGTACATCCAGCATGCCGCGCTGCGCGCGTTTACGCCGGCGCCGGTGTTGCTGCGAGAGCCGCTCTGCCAGATTGCGTACCACGCTCTCCACTTCCGCGTAGTACTCGGGAGATATCTGTGCGAGATGGCTCTTCAGTGCGGCGTCGAGCAGTGCCTTACGGCCAGATGCATCCACGACCAAGCGGTATTGCTCATCGACATAGTGGCGAATCTGACCCATGACGTAGTGATGGAGGTAGTTGAGCACATCGCGATGGGGGTCTGCTACCCGGGCCAGTTCGCGTAGCGTATCGATATGCAGCGCGGTGACGATGTGGCGTACGACGTGATTCTTGTCGCGCAGTGTGCGCATGGAAAACACGCCCGCATCCTGTGCCAGTTCCTGCACCCGCATGGACAGGTGATCGCGCTCGCCGTCCAGCAACGACGTAACCAGTTTCTGGATGTCCTCACCGGTCACTCGCTCGATGCTCGCGATGACACCGGCAGCGGACACCGAACGGATCATCGTGCGCCGCGGTGCTTCCTGAAACGCGAGCTGATGGAAGAAACGCTCGAAGCAGTCACTGAACAGCGCCTTTTCATGTGCAGTCTTGGCAAGTGCCAGACTCAGGGCGTCGTGCAGCAAGCGGGGATCTGACACACCGATCGTGGACAATACCTGGAAAGCATCCAGGGTTTCAGCCGGTGACACGGCAACATCGGCGTGCCTGAGTGCCGCCACGAATCTAGCGAAAGTGACATCCATGAGGCGGCATCATACACGTAGCGATTGCATTGACATCGGCGTGGCGCACGCCGACAGTCGGGTCATGACGCCCGACGAAGCAACCGCGCGAGCGCTGGCGCACCGAGTCTGCGCACTCATACCCGAGTGGCGTGAGTCTCAGTTAACGGGCTTTGAGTACCTCGTCGACGGGTACAGCAACGCCAACTATCGTTTCATGCACGATGGTCTGCCTTATGTCGTACGTATCCCCTCGTACACCCAGCCTTTTGTGGATCGAGCACTGGAGTCGCGAGTGTTGCGGGATCTGCCCGAAGGGCTTCCGCCCGCGGTGTGCGCATACGATACAAGCGACGGAGCGATGGTGACGCGCTGGGTGGAAGGCAACTTGATGGCAGAGGAACGGGCACTTCCGGCTGCTCAGCTGGCGCGGCAGTTGCTCGAGTTTCACGAGCGTCTGCCCGATTTCACCAGAAACTACGATCCCCTTGCCCTCGTCCGCACCTACCTGGAGGGCATCGAGACCCCGCAGTGGATTGTCGATCTGGCCTCGCGTCCGTGGCGCCCGGTGGGCGCGCGACCCTGCCACAACGATCTCAACCCTTGGAATATCATCGTAGGCGACGAGCAGACCTGGACGGTGCTCGACTGGGAGTTCGCGGCTATGAACGACCCGCTGTTCGACATGGTTTCGCTGGTGCTGGGTTCTGGGCTTGATGAGGATTACGCGCAGGCTTGCGCGGCCGCCTATATCGGTGCGTCTCCGCAAGCCGCGCGGCTCTCGGACTGCATCGAGGCCTTCTGGCTTCGGGAGTACGGCTGGGCGGTGGCACAGTTGCAGCGGGGCAACCAGCGTGAGGAGATCGTCGAGCGGGCCGATCTGGCCTATTCCGCCCTCTGCCAGCGAGTCACTTGACGCAGTGCATCCCGCAGCCGTTGTTCAGGGGGCCCCTCCAGCACCCGGTGGGGGTAGCGATCTGCTCGCAGCCACCGAAGATAGGAACGATGCAGGCGCTGGCGCTCGTGCGGATGTTCTCGCAGGGGGTCTGCGTCCCAGGGCATGTCCGGTACGGTGAGCAGGTAACCGCGTCGAGTTCGACGTGACAGCATCGATTCGATTTCCGCAGGAAGCACCCCGTACTTCTCACGCCACCAGATGGCGATCACGACGGTGTCTGTATCGGAAACAATGAGCGCAGAGCCTTTCGCGAGTGCCAGACGTTCAGCACGTTCCTGCGCCCGCGCGATGTCCAGCAGATCTGCGCAGGTGTAGGAAGAGCGTCCGCTCAGATAGGTTCTAGCGGTCTCTTCGACCAATGGAACGCGCAGGCGATGCGCGAGATCCGACGCCAAAGTCGTCTTTCCGGAGCTCTCCGCGCCAGTCAGGCAGACGCAGAAACCGGACTCATGCTCTTGCGCCATGCGCGCCACCCCCAGAAAGCCATAGCCAGGTAGATACCGTACAACAAACCATAGAACGGTATGTTTTTGTAGAAATACATGACCGTCGCGATGGCATCGACCACCAGCCATACGACCCAGTTTTCGATGTACTTGCGTGCGCTCATCCACATCGCCGCGAAACTCATGGTCGTGGTGGCGCTGTCCCAATAGGCGAGATCGGCATCCGTGCGAGTATCGAACCACCAGCCCATCACTAGAGTGCCGAGCACCACCAGGGAACCGATTGTCGCGGTGAGGTGCCTGGGCATGTGCGTTATCAGTAATTCGTCGTCGGTACTGCGCTCGCCCCGATACAGCCAGAAATACCACCCGTAGGCATTCATCACGACGTAGTAGACGTTCAGGAGCGTATCCGCGTACAGGCGAGCATTCAGCATCACGACCACGGATACCACCGCGTACAGCAGACCGATGGGAAAGGTCCAGATATTCTCCCGGATCAGCAGCCAGACGCACAGCAAGCCAGACGTGAGTCCGACGAACGAGAGCCAGTCCATGCTGCGAGCCGCATCTTCTAGCGTGCTGAGGAAGGAAGCGATGTCCATGCCGGGGCGGGGTCAGGTGTCGTGAGAAACACTCAGACTGCCGTGTCACGTCGGTCAGTGCAACCGCCGCCACACAGATGGATTCAGTCCGAAGCGCCCCGCCTCACGGCGCGCTCATTCAAGGTCTGTCAGGGCGATCTCCGGCTCGCTGCCGCTCTCGCTAATAACCGTGTGGACGCAATCGTATTCGAGCTTAAACGGCACTAGAGGCCCCATGTCGAAACCCGTTTCGGCGACCATGGCCTCACTGAAGGGGACGAAGAATTCCCGAAGCTTGGGATTGGCGGACATGCGGTTTCTCGTTTGGTGATCCGTGGCGACATTGAAACAACCAATCCGGCAAACCAGTGGTGAGAAATGATGGAGGAATGCTGGAGAACTGCGGCCGCACGGCGTGCGTCATGTCTGTCTACGAACGCACCAAAACACTGTCTGATTTCGGGAATTATGGTCCAATCAAGGCTAGAATCCGCAGGTCACAGCAGGACTGAGCCATGGCCAAGCACATCGCCATCGTCGAGGATGATCCCGATCAGCGCGCCAACTACCGCGACGCCATCACCATGAAGGGCTACGACGTGGCCGCCTATGGCAGCCGGGAAGAGGCAATGGAGGGTATCGAGGGTCAAATGCCCGATCTCGTCATCCTCGACATAATCCTCGGTGACGAGGTGGACGCCGGATTTCAACTGTGCCGGGAACTACTGACCAAATCTCCATCGCTGCCCGTGATCTTTCTGACAGAGCGTATCAACGAAATCGACAAGATCTCCGGGCTCAGACTCGGGGCCTGGGATTACCTGCCGAAGCCAATCTCCCTCGATTATCTGGCCGAGCGCATCTCGTCGCTACTCCGCATCAACGAGGTGCGTTCCGAAAATCCCGAGGAGGAAAGCCCCACGGCCAGGCACATCGGCGAGCTGACCCTTGATCAGGAGGCTCTGCTCGCCTCGTGGAAGGGCGAGCGTATCGACCTGTCGGGCACAGAGTTCCGTATGCTGGCCAAGCTGGTACGCATGCCCGGTCATGCGGTGAGCTATGAGACGCTCATGAACGCGACGATGCAGAGCCTGGTCACTAACAACACGATAAATACACACATGCGCAATATCCGCAAGAAGTTCGAAAAAGTGGACGGCGAATTTGCGTGCATCAAGAGTGAGTACGGGTTCGGCTATCGCTGGTCGGAGTAGAGGCCTGCCCGTGATGGATGGTGGGACAATGGGTTTATGAGCTGGTTCAGTAACATACGTGGTCCCCGTATCGGCACCAAGCTGATGCTGCTCGGCGTGACACTACTGCTCATACCCTTGTTCAGCTACCGGCAGCTCATCGAGATGGAACGCCTGCTGATACAGGGTCAGTCGCACGCGCAGCTACTCACAGCCGAGGGCATATCCACGCTGTTCAACGGACGCGACGATCTGTTCAACGACCTGCCAGTCGCCAGTGAAGACTTCGAATCGCTTTTCGCCCAGCCGCTCGAGTCGGCCGTGCGGCTGGACGGTGACGTGCAGGACTGGGGCGATGAAGACAGCCTGCGTCAGGCACTCTCGTTCAATTCGGGAGACGCGAGCGGCGACGGGAGCTTCGAGCTGCTGCTGGGCGAACGCGGCGGACAGCTCTATGTATGGCTGAACGTCACGGATCCGGACGTCGTGTTTCGCAACACCGAATACCTGCGCCTCGACAGGTCGGATCACGTGCGCCTGTCTTTCATTCAAGCCGACGGCGAGGACGGTAATGTCTCCCTGGTATTCCAGGAGATAGGTGTGGTCACTGCCTATCTGATGGATGCAGAGTGGCAATTCGCGGCAGCCGGCACCCCCGACAACCGTTTTCAGGGTCACATCGAACCCAACGACACGGGTTGGAGCATGGAGTTTCGGCTACCGCTCGACGCACTCGGCTCCAGACGCTATTTCGGAATCTCGGTGGTCGATGTGGATGACGATCAAACACGGGAGATCATACACAACGTCCAGACCTTGCCGACTGCGGGGAAGGAGAGCTTCAATCTGGTGGTGCTGCGCTCACCGCAAGTGCGCAACATCATCGAGGGTCTTGGCTACTCGGGCGCGCGCATACTGGTGATCGATGCGCAGAAACGCGTCAGGGCCGAGACGGGGACGCACCTCATCGCGAACGAGGAAAATGGCGCCACGGAAAGTGTCGACACCCTGGGAGAATGGTTCGACACGGTGCGGCCTTACATCCACGAGGCGGTCACGGGAGAGAGCTGGGTTCCACCCCGAAGCCGTCCCGAGGAGTCGGGCGCGACGGCAGATCAGGCGATCGACTCGTCCCTTACGGGAGATCCGATCGCCTTGCGCCGGAGCGTTGGCGATACTTTCGAGATCATCATGGCCGCCCATCCTATCGTGTCACGTGACGAGGTGATCGGTACCGTCGTGGTGGAACAGAACATCGACGAGATTCTTTCGTTCCAGCGCTCCGCGCTCGAGCAGGTGATTCTGCTATCCATCGTTAGTCTGTTCGCGGTGTTCATCGCCCTGCTGGGTTTCGCCGGTCGGCTCGCCTGGCGTATTCGCAACCTACGCCGGGAGGCGAGCGCGGCTATCGACCAACATGGCCGTTTGCGCACCAGTACGCTGCGCAACGAGATCAAGGCCGGTGATGAACTCGGCGACCTCGCTCGCAGCGTCTCGAACATGCTCTCTAAGCTGCACCAACACAATCAGTTTCTCGAAAACATGCCGCGCACGCTTCGCCACGAGATCAACAACCCTCTCAACACACTGAGCACGTCGCTGCAGAATCTCGCGGAGGAAAACCCCGAGGTACGCGACAGCAAGTATCTGGAAAGCGCCAAACGGGGTGTCATCAGAATTGGATCCATCGTGCAGAATCTGGCGGATGCCGCCAACCTGGAAGAAGCGCTTGAAGCAGAAGAGCTGGAAGTCGTTGACATTCAGCAACTGCTGGCCAATTACATCGCCAATTGTCAACAGGCGAACAGCGACGTCGGGTTCGTGTTCCGGGGGACACAACACCCGGTGTACGCGATGGTCTCGGATTTTCGTATCGAACAGTTGCTCGACAAGATCATCGACAACGCCATCGATTTTCATCGTGCGGACAGTCCCATCACCGTGCAGCTCAACACGCACAGGAGTTACCTGCAGATCACGGTGGCGAATCGCGGCCCCGTTTTCGCAATCGATGCACAGAAATCCCTTTTCGACTCCATGGTGAGTCATAGAGGGCCTCAGAACCGCCTGCATTTCGGGCTTGGTCTCTACGTGGTTCGCATCATCGCCGAGTACCACGGGGGTTTCGTGCGGGCCATGAATCTGACGGACGGCAGTGGCGTGGCCATCGTCGTGCAACTGCCGCTCGCGGATGCGCCATCCAACGTCTCGAGCAGCCATGCGGTGGCTAACTAGTGGTTCGCTTGGTGAACAAGGCGAGTTGAGCATGTCCCACAGGTCATGTCCAAACCCTGTCAAGGGCCGCAACAACAACACAGGGCCTGTGGCGCACGCTTAACAGGGGATGTTTGACCCGTTGCGATCCTGCGTTGCAGCCCTTGCCGCTATGTCGCCCCTATGACGCTCCGATGTCGCTCCGATGTCGATAGGGTCCGCGGACTTCGTCTCGTCTTGAAACGGGTCAGACATCCTCGAATTGTCCTGTTTACCAAGCGGCCCACGAGCCCTCGTCTTCAGTCAGGCAGAGAGTAGGCGCTCTCCAGCGTGATGCCGCCACTACATTCCAGAGCGCCGGTGTCGACAAGGCGCTGAACGGCAGCAAGCGCGCTGCGGGCGGCGGCGGGGTACATGAACTCGGGCGTGTCGGTGTACATTAATGGCACCATTTCCTGAATGTGTACTACGCCTTCGCCCACGCACTCCAGAATCTGTTGCTCACGCTCGTGACGGTGTTCGACAAACGAGTGGATATGCGGTTGGGTTTGTACGATGCAGGGCCCGTGAGTGGGCCAGTAGACGTCGTCATCGCGTGCTAACAGAAGTTCCAGGCTCTTCATGTAGGCCGTCATGTCACCATCGGGTGGCGAGATGATGCTGGTCGACCAGCCCATGACGTGGTCGCCCGTGAACAACGCCTTGTGCTCGCGGAACTGATAGCACATGTGATTGGACGTGTGTCCCGGTGTATAGACACACTCGACGGACCAGTCACCTCCCTCGATGACGTCGCCGTGTTTCACCATCTCGTCGGGCTGAAATTCCATGTCGCCACCTTCCACCGGCGGCACGCCCTCCTCCAGCTTTCCGTAGCCATGTGGTCCGTATGCGTACGTCGGGGCGCTCGTGTGTTCACACAGCAGCCGGCAGCCCGGCGAGTGATCCATGTGCGTGTGCGTGACGAACACATGGCTGATCTCCTCTCCTGCCGTGGCCCCCACGAGTGCTTCGATGTGTCTGGGATCAGCGGGACCCGGATCGATGACGGCGACTCGGCCGGTTCCGAGAATGTAGGTGCCGGTACCGTACAGCGTAAAGGGACTGGGATTATCAGCAATGACACGTCGGACACCCGGCGCGACCTCGACACACTCGCCGTATTCGAATTCCAGTTCGCGTACATATGGAATCTTGACTGCCATGAGCTGATCTCTGTTCCCTTGCTGGCACTGCACGAAGGCGCGAAAGCATAGGATCGCCTACACTGAAAAGCAATGCACGGACTTGAGTTAGCTCAACAGCTGGTAGATCAGGATAATCGCGACGACACCGATCGCTGTGAGTATGCCCGCCTCAGGTGCTTTAGAACGGGCAACCGTTCGGCACGTCCGATCACGGCCCTTCCCGCACCAAGCCGGTAGATGTGGTCAGAGACCCGTTCGCTGGCACCCAGCAGAAATGCGCCAGCCTCCGAGATATCCGGGATCGGTCCGGTTTCGGTGTCAGGATCCAGCGCAGCGACCTCGGTGGTATCCGTGTGGTCTCTCACGGGAGAACCGGAACGCCGTGGGATGAGCGGGAGGATTTTCGCGGCAGCGGCTCTGGTTACCGGTGTGAGGTCTTCGCCCTCGCCGATGAGCTGAAAGGCCCTGTCATCGAAGGCAAGCAATCACCATGAAACAAACGCCAGCTCTCGGCCTCACCGGTATGTGCGTATTCCACATCCACCAGAAGGCAGTCCGGCCCTATGCCGACCCGATCGCCGGGCATCAGCAAAACCGTTCCGGCTTGCTCCCGCTCGTTGAGCGAGAAGGTGGCGCCCGCGAGTGGATGTACGTTCAAACCTCTCGGCACCGGTTCGAACCTGAGGTGGCGGTCGAGTACGCCTTCACCGGCAACCAGGATGTCGTTGTCGATCTGCTTGCCTGCCGTGATGTTGGCCTCGACTGGAAAACGATCTGTCGCCAGCACCAGGGTGAAGCACATAGCGCTATCCATGTTTGGGACCCGTGTGCGCCATGGTCAATCCCACGAGTCACGAAGAGTACGCCACTGTTGCACATCCGGCGTCACCGTCAGCGCGAGTTCGAGATACTGCTTCGCTTCCTCCGTCAGACCAGCATCGAATGCTTCCTTGGCGACGCTGGCGAGGCGTTCGGCTGCCACCGTCAGCAGGGTAGCGGCTCTGCCGTTGCCCGGATCCATCCGTTCCACCTCCCTGAGTACGGCAACCGCGTTGTTGTCCGGGGGTTCCGTGATGAACCCCTGTTCCATCAGTTCGCGTGCACTGGCAAGCAGGGTTTCAACGGAAGCTATCTTCAACTCCTGCTCCTTGAGTCGCGCCCGCATCTCGTTTAGCGCAGAGGCTTCCATTCCGACGGCACTCGCCCGTTCAATCAGGCTGTGTGTTGCAACCAGATCACCCTGGTTCAGCAGCTGGTCTGCATTGACCAGCAACTGTGACATCACCTCGTCGAGACCCTGCACCGCTATCGCATTGTCGGGATCCGTGGCTAGAACGCGATGGTAGAGCTCCGCGGCATTCTCTCCCGGTGGATTGATCAGAGCTGCTGCGGCTCTGTATTCACTTGCCTGTTGCAGCAAAGCATTAATCGTTTGCTGCGCGGTCGTGGCCCGATTGATCTTTTCGCGCACCTCGGCGAGTTCCGGCAAGTCGGGATCTGCCGCGGAAGCTCGGTCGAGATAGCCGATGGAGGTTTGCACGTCGCCGAAATCGGCGGCCTCGCTGGCAAGCCCCGCGTAGTGGACGGCCAGCGCATTGAGTTCTTCCAGAGCTGCCTTGTTTCCGGGCGCGAGCCGCAGCACTTCGTGATAGGCCTGAATCGCCGCCGTGGCCGAAGGAATATCGGACAACCCGTGGCTGCGCAGCAAGCCCTGAGTGCTGGCGAGCAATTCCCTGGCGTGTTTGCGGTCGGACAGCTGCTCCGATAGTTGATAGAGGGAAGCATCATCCGGAAACGCCGCAGTCGATTCGCGCAGCTTCGTATCCGCCTGGGTCAGGTCGTCCTGAACCAGTGCCGTCTTTATGGCTTCGCGCCATTGTTCAGCGAGTCCGTCCAGCGCCGACTCGGCCTCCCCATGCTCGGGGTCCAGCCGCAAAACACGGCGATATCCGGCAACGATGGCCAACAGGCCCTGGTTGGGATCCTGATGCAGGGACTGTGCGTTTTGCCAGGCGCTCTGGATCCCCGGGTCCTCGCCGACTCCGGCCCAGGCGAGCACACGCTCGGTGATATCAGGGTGCTCCACGGCGAGATAACCACCTCCCGCGATGAGGCCGACAAGCAGCACGGACAGTACCGTGCGCCGCACCATGCGCCTGTGCTGACGCCGTGAATCGCGCTCTGTGCGCGCAGCGTCCCTGTCCGTACTGAGCAGGCTGTCACCTGCCGCCGCACGGATCTCCGCGGTGGAAATGACCTGCGAGCGCACCGTTGCGTTCGGAAGGGCGCGCCGATCTCTGAGTGCTGTGAGCGATCGCGTGAACTCCGCACCCGACTGGAACCGCTGATCCGGTTTCTTGGCCAGGGTCCGGTCGATGACGTCCTGAAAAGACGAAAGATGGGACGGTAGTCTGGGAATCGGTTCCTGCAGGTGCCTGACACCCACGGACACGGCCGTGTCCCCATGGTAGGGGACATCGCCGGTCAGCATCTGATACAGAACGACGCCGAGGCTGTAGAGATCTGACCGGGTATCGAGCACCCTGCCGGCCGCCTGCTCCGGACTCATGTACTGAGGGGTACCCATTACAGTACCCTGTTTCGAGGCAGTGCGATTGTCATCGATCACCCGAGCAATGCCGAAGTCGGACAGCACCGCGCTGCCGTCGTCGCGGAACAGGATGTTCTCCGGTTTGACGTCACGGTGAACGTAGCCGTGCTCAGAGGCCTGCGATGCATAGTCGAGCGCGGCGCTTATCTCCCTCACCACATCGACGATGTCGATGATGCGCAGCCCGTGCTCGAGGCGTGTGTTCAGATTGCCGCCGGCAATGTACTCCAGCACCAGGTACAACAGATCGCCCTGCTCTCCGACGTCGTACACGCGTACGATGTTCGGATGCGTCAATGCCGCGCTGATGCGGGATTCATCGAGAAATCGCTGTCGGAAACCGTTCGGCAGCGGGCCATGTTCGCCCAGGACCTTGATCGCCACTTGTCGATCGAACTTTTTCTGATTGGCAAGGTACACGCTCGCCATGCCACCTCGACCTATCTCCCGAAGTACGTCGAACCCGCTCAGATTGATGGATGGCACTTCCTGGATCCGTCCCGGACGTCTAACCCTGATCTAGATCCAGGAGCTGGCGTTCACCATCGATACGGCGCCCCAGCACGTAATGGCCGTCTTCGATCACGTACTTGCCATCCAGACTCACGGCGAGCCCGACACCGTGAGCGATGCCGTTCACGCACTCGGTCCCGGTGAACATCCAACCGCGTCCGTCCATCTGCAGTCGGCAATTCACTCTTTCTAAGAGTGGAATGTTCAGCAACAGGTCACCAGAGTCCCAATGTTGCAATTCCATGAATCCGTCCGGTTGTTGTTTCACGCCGTGTCCGTGCATTTTGTCGCGCAAGAACTGGCCGCGATAGATGGTTCCGTCGCGCCAGTAAAACACACCGAGTCCCTGGCGGTAGCCCCGGGCGAACTGACCGTAGTATCGATTGCCGTTGGACCACTCCAGACTGCCGATTCCGGTCTTGATGCCATCCACGAACTCGCCCTCGTAGCGGCGATCGTCAGGCCAGGTGTAGACACCCTGGCCCGTGAGAATCCCGTCGGCGAAGGTCCCCGTGTAGGTCGCTCCGGCGCTCCACGTGAATGTACCCCTGCCGGTTCGGGCCCCGCGAACAAAATCGCCTTCGTAACGATCCTTGTTGCCCCAGGTGAACACGCCATGGCCGTGCATCTCGTCATTGTGGAAATCTCCCGCGTACAGATCGCCGTTCTGCCAGGCTAGGCGGCCGCTGCCCTGTCGCCGGTCGTTCACAAAACCTCCGGTGTAAGTGCGTCCCGGCTCGGTGAACACACCCTCACCGTGCAGTTTGTTGTCCAGAAAGTCCCCCTCGTAGCGCTTGCCGTCGGCCCAGACATACACACCCTGGCCGGTGCGTACGCCATCGATCATGTCACCTTCGTACACGTCTCCGTTGTCGAGTTCGACGCGCTGTGCACCCCAACCCCACGACGGTATCGCCGTACCCAGCATCATGGACAGCAACACCGCAGCGAATCGCACAGGATTGATTTGGTCAGAGCGGGCCATGTTGAGTAGACTGCCGTGGTTTTGCCATACCTTACTCGAACGAAACACAAATGAAAGCGCAGCACGGGTGCCGGGAATCGGCACGTTGAATGAACTCCTTCTCCCCTGGTATCTACTCACCGGGATGATCAGCGGATTTCTGGGGGGGTTGCTCGGTATAGGCGGTGGAATCGTCATCGTACCGGCCCTCATACTGGTGTTCGACGCAACCGGCAACATCCCATTGGAACACAGTACCCCGGTAGCGGTCGCCACTTCCCTTGCTTGTATCGTATTCACCTCGTTGTCGGCGGCCTACGCTCAACTGCGGGCTGACATGGTGGAGTGGATGGTCGTCAGGCGCTGGCTGGCGCCGGTGGTGATGGGAAGCCTCACCGCCGGATATATTGCCCCGTTGCTGTCCGTTACTCTCTTCAGAACCTTTATCGGTGTCTTTCTGGGATTGGTTTCCTTCGTCATGCTGACCAACTGGAAGCCATCTCCAAACCGACAGTTTCCAGGACCGATCACGGCGGCCGGTGCGGGCGTCCTGGCAGGGTTGGTTTCCGGCATCGCGGGGATCGGTGGTGGCAACGTGATGGTCCCCACGCAAGTTTTTTTCAACATCCCCGTGCACCGGGCGACTGCCACTTCCAGCGCGCTGGGGGTAGCGGTTGCCGGTGCGGGTGCGGCTGGCTACATCGTGTTCGCAAACGACTTCATGCCGGATACGGCCGCGTTACTGGGTTACGTGTACCTGCCTGCCTTTGCCGCCATCGTCGGGGGTGCGGTGTTGAGTGCACCGGTCGGTGTACGCGTGGCGCACCGCGTGCAGCCGATCTGGCTGCGGCGGGTCTTTGGTGTCTTGCTGGTGCTGGTGGCAGGGCGGATGCTGCTGACGGCCTAGTGCCGCGCAGAAGTTACTGGCTCGGACTCCCAATCGTCCCGTCTTCCATCGCTTTCGGCAGGAAGCGTATCTGAATGGCATCCGTTTTGGCTCCCGCAAGCACGTCGGAAATGACGACCACCTTCGAGCCCGACTCGAGCCCCTCGCGTTCGATGAGTACCTTGAACGCCCGCTGCAGGGTACGTTCCGGCTGGTTGCTGAAGTCCGTGCGATGGCTCACCACGGCGCGGTTGAGTGAAAGCCGGCGCCGGGTCTGACTGTCGTTGGTGAAGGCGTAGATGGGCACGCTTGCAGGCCGGGCGCTGGTCACGAGGTCGGCCATGATACCGCGACGGGTTATCACGATTATTCCTGCTGCTTTGATCGACTCGGCAAGCGCCACCGCGTGAATCGCGAGTTGCTGCTTGTCGCTATCGTTCTGGAGATCTTCCTCGTAACCGAGTCCGGGATAGCGCTCGGCCTGCAGCGTAATGGCGTTCAGCTGTTCTACGCAGCGCACCGGATGCTTGCCCACGCTGGATTCACCGGACAGCATGACGGCGTCGGCGCCCTCGTACACCGCGTTGGCGACATCGGTGACTTCCGCGCGGGTCGGGATAGGATTCTCGATCATGGATTCGAGCAGGTGCGTGGCCACGATGCAGCGTTTGCCCCACTTCGCGGCGGCGTGCACCAGGCGACGCTGGACATTGGGCAGATCGGCGATGTCCGTCTCGATGCCGAGATCTCCCCGCGCCACCATTATGCCGTCCGCGGCTCGCGTGATTTCGTGAATGTTCGACACGCCTTCCTGGTCTTCGATCTTGGCGATGATCTGAATGCGCTTGCGCATGTGAGCGGCGATCGAACGTAATTCGCCGACGTCCGACGCGGTACGCACGAACGAGAGCGCCACGAAATCCACATCCAATCCCAGACCGAACTCGATGTCCTGCCTGTCCTTGGGCGTGATGGCGGGGAGGTTGATACGCACACCCGGCAGGTTCACGTGTCGTTTGCTGCCGAGCGTACCGCCGTCGATGACCTTACACACCAGCTGCATGCCATCCTTTTTCAGAATTTCGAAGTTGAGCAGCCCATTGTCCACGGTGATGCGGTTGCCAACCTCCACGACATCGACGAGTTCATGGTAGTTGACGTGGATCGACGTCGTTTCGACCGACTCGGCATCGCGTACAGTCAGTGTGACCACTTCGCCTGGATTCAGATCCATCGGCTGGCTCATGATGCCGGTGCGTATCTCGGGCCCCTGGGTATCTAGCAGAATCGCGACGGGCGAGCGCACCTTGCGGTTAAGCGTGCGGATCCAGGCGATGATGCGTCGTGCGCCATCGTGGTCGGCATGGGACATGTTGAGACGCACGATGTTCATACCTGCCCGTTGCAGGGCCTCGAGCTTTTCGTAGCTGTCTGTCGCCGGACCGATGGTGCAGATGATCTTGGTGCGCCGGATGGGCATGCTTTTCCTCTGGGACCTCCTGATTACGCCACATCTTACGGCGTGGATGCGGCGGACGCGGTGAGGATACGGCCTCGCCAGAATTTCGCCACTTTTTCTGCCACCTCGAGGTGACCGACACGTACAGCCTGCCAGTGCTCCGGGAAGAACCTGGCGTAGTCGCGTTGTGCGAAGCGCGCGTCGACCAGACAAAGCACGCCCAGATCGTCGGGAGATCTCAACAGCCGGCCCGCCACCTGCAGCACCTTGCTCATCGCCGGCTGGACGAAGGCAATACCACGGCCGTCGCTGCCCTTTTCATCGAAGTAGCGTTGCATTGATCGGCGTACCAGTTCCGGGGGCGGCAAACCAACACCTACCACCACTACGCCATCGAGACTGGCGTTGGAGAAGTCGACGGATTCACTGAAAACACCGCCAAGCACGATGCACGCGGTAATGACGCGGGTCTCACTGATCTTCCGCAGATAGGATGCTCGCGCGTCGAGATCCATGTCACGCTGCTGGCACAGAAGCGGCGTGGTATCTCCACGTGCATCAAATGCGTCTCGAAAAGACTCGAGGTATTCGTATGACGGAAAGGCCAGCAGGTAGCGTCCCGGGTGTGCTGTCGTGAGATCCTCCACCAGTCGCACGAGGCGCGGCAGACTTTCGCCGCGACGTCGGTAGAGTGTGCTGACGTCATCGACGATCAACGTGCACAGTTGTTCCGACACGTAGGCGCTTGCTACGCGTTCGATATCGTCATCCTTGAATCCGTGCTGATCCTGGTAGAGCTCGAGCGGCGTCAAGGTTCCGGAGAAGCGGATGTGGCTGCGAAAGCCGTCGAACACATTTCTGATGTGGCGTGAGGCGTCCAGACAGACGAGCCGCAGGGACACGTTCTTCGAACCAGTGTCGAGCACGTGACGAAATCGAACCTCGTCCGACCAGGCTTCGGCACGCAACCACCGCTTGACATGCCACAGCGCCTCGGAGAGGGCCGCATCCAGGTCTGTCGGCCATTGCTCTTCCTGCCAGGACGTCATGAAACGCTCGCAGGCCCTGCTAACCGCCAGCGGTTGATCGACCTCCATGATCTCGTTGTGCCCATATAGCCGACGGAGAGTCGTCATCGCCCGAGCGATGGAATCGAGGCGCTTGATCGCAGTGCCCGGGACCGCGCCGTGGCGCGCACTTCTGATTACACTCAGATCGAGTTCCGCTGAAAGCATATCACGCACCCTCGGCGCCAACTGGTGCGCCTCGTCCACCAGCAGGTCGCTGTTCTCATCGCCCGCAAAGCGCTGGAGCATGACGACAGGATCGAACACGTAGTTGCAGTCCAACACCAGCAGATCGGCCCAGAGAGCGGCATCGAGAGAGAGTTCGAAAGGACACACCCGGTAGCGCTCGGCAATATCGCGTGTCTGTTCGGCACCTATCATGCCGTGTGCCAGCAGAGCGTCCAGCGCCACCTCGCGCCGGTCGTAGTAGCCACGCGCGTACTCACAACGTTCTGGATCGCAAGGCATGCCTTCCACGAGGCAGGCCGCCTCCCGGGCGATGATGTGCACGCTGCGTAGACGATCCGAAGCAGGATCGATATGCCGCACGGCGGCATGCACGGCGGCCGCACCCGTGGTTCGGCTTGTCAGAAACAGGAGCCGGCGCGCGTGCGTTGCGGGCAAGGATTTGAGGGCTGGGTAGAGTACTCCCATGGTTTTGCCACTCCCCGTGGGAGCTTCGATGAGCAGCGAGCGAGCGTCGCGCAGCGTGGTGAAACAGCGTCGTGCCATGGCCAGCTGATGAGGGCGATATGCGGCGTAGGGAAAAGTGAGTTCGTCAACCCACGCATCGCGCGCCCAAACGTGTTCCCGGTAGCGCCGCAGCACTGCGCCATGAGCTTCCAGGGTCTGGGCGAGAAAGGCCGCCAGCGCCTCGCGCCCGAGCACCTCCACGCACTCGTGTACTTGCAGCGTTTCCGGATGGCAGTACAGAACGACGAGAGCGAAGCGTTTGTGGTCGGGGTGTGAAATCGCAAGCAGCGCTGCATAGAGTTTCAGTTGTGCGAAGTGCACCACGCCGTCCCGCTGGTATGCCTGTTCGGCACTCTGACGGGTGGTCTTAAATTCCTCCACTCGCGCGGGAGTGGCGTTCAGGTCCAGGCCATCCACCCGGCCTTTGAGCAGCATCTGCGCTCCGGCGATCTCCACGCATGCGGATACACTCACCTCACGTTGGTAGTGTTCGCTGGCATCGAGGCGCTTGCGTTGCAACACGCGCTGGGTGGCAATACCCTCCTCGCCGGTGGTGCGGCCACGGCCACCCGCATACAGATCGCCACATCTGTGCACCATCTCTGCAAGGTCGCGTATAGCGATACTCGAAGTCATGCGCGATATTTGAGCACACGCGCGTTGAAACCTTCCGCGAGCAAGAACTTGAACCACATGCGTTGCGTTGGTTGCAGTTGGTCGTTCGGTCCTTTTACCTCGACGAACTCGTATCCGCCGTCGGCGTGCAACACGAAGAGGTCCGGGAATCCTGTACGTGTGTAGGCAGGATCCCGAATCACGTGGGTCACCAGCTTCAGCAAGCGCTCCTGTGCGAACGCATCACACACGCGTTCGAGAGTCTCTCGATCCAGCCACTGCCAGGAGGTCAGCGGATTGGCAATCCCCTGCTTCGCGGACAGCGTATCGAGCATCGTTTCTCGCAGCGCGCCGGGACGCTTCAGAGCCTCGAGCCTTTTCTCTATGTAGTCGCTGCGCACGTGTGCGAAATCGGGCCAGTACAGGTCCAGCGGAGCGCGCTGAAAGGGGTTGACGAAGGCGCCGGGAACCGGGGCGAACAACACCTCCCAGAAGGCCAGCGAGGCGAGCGTGCGTGGAAAGGCATTTTCCACATGCCAGCTGTCCGCCCCCTCGGCGGCAAACTCGTCTATGGCATGGCCTTCGATATCCGCAGGCACTTCGCCCCCCAGTTGACTCACCGTCGTGGGTGGACGCACACCGGCGCCGCGTTTGCCGAATCGCTCGGAGAAGTCTCGCTCGCCGGCACTCCTGGGCCCGGCGCCGATGTGGGCGAGCAGCGCCTCACACCCGGCCGCATCGCCGAGTTTGTGCAGAATTCGGGTTCTGCGCTCCCGTGCCGGAGGCAGATCGGAGCGGCCGTAGCATTCGAGCGCGTCTCCCGGTTGGCCGGTGCGCTCGAACCAGGCACCGAGGTGATTGAGCGCACGGTCTCTGATGCGCTGCTCAAAGCGATCGCGAGGTGCCTTCCACAGCGCCTGCTGTACCGCCTGCGCCAGACCCGCGCACTCTCCGGCACGGTGGACCAACGTATTGAGGCGGCGTAACGTCAGGTAACCCAACAGCGCCTCGCGGTTGTCAAAGCGGCGCTGTTCGCGCGATATGTCATAGGTTTCATAAGCGATCAAGCCGAGATCTTCGAGGACGAATGCGGTCTGATCCAGATGCACGTCGCCGAAAAATAACAGTTGCACGAGATGCAGCGTATCCCGCCGTGCTACCGCCAGCCACGGATAACGAGGCTCTAACCGGGCACGTATGTACTCGTCTGTCGTGGCATCGAGCACCGTCGCCACCATCTCGCTTTTTGCGGGCTTTGCTGAGAACCCGAAACAGTCCACCAACTCGGCTTTAGTCAATGCGTTGACGAGGATGTCGGCCGGCGCCTTCGGATTGAGTTCGACGAGTGCTGCACCAGCCAATTCGCTAAGTGCATGGTCGAGGTCGGTTACCTCCGCATAGTCGAGCCGATCGCGCCGCAGATATGGCCCCTTGCGTGTTACCAGTCGCGCATAAAGGCGCTGTGCATCACGAGATGCCGAGGTTAGCAGCCGCGCCCAGCGCTGCTCTGCATCGTCGAGCAGATCCGCATGCCGGTGGAGGACGAATTCGAGAATCCTCAGCAGGTTGTCCCGGTAGTAGTCCGGCGGCGGTGCCATGTTGGGCTGTAAGTGGACCGTTGGACGAGACCGGCTTGCTGAATGGGATGGATTGCTGGAAAACATGAGGCGGCGAACGCTGGCAGTAGACAATGGTCGATGGTTATCCTGCAGGGACGAGGCGATCACACTACACCCACCTATGTATGCATGTACAGTATCCGCATCGGGCGTGAAGCTCGCGCCGGAGAAAATCGGACAAACAGGCAAGCGAATATGAAGGTCTACCCTTATTGCATCAGCACCGTCACCACACAGAAGAGCATCGAGAATTTGCTGGAAGCAAGCGGCGCAGGCTCATACCGGGATGAGCACCCCTGGATCGTGGCGCGTGAGTTTCTCGATCGTGCGGTCGAGGGCTCGGCCGTGTTTCCCATACTATTCGCGACCGGTGATCCGTTGCGCATATCGTACTGGAGCACCATCAAGCGTCTGGATGTTCATGAATTTCGCAAGGGAATCTGGCAGACGGCTTGTGATTTCGACATGCTGAGGGAAGCTAACCCCATCTGGTCGAATCTCGATTCAGTGACGCTGAAAGCAAGCGACGATCAGCTACGTCGAGAACGCCTGGAGGGTGTCCGCACACACCGCTATCAATTGGATGCGCACCATATTCGTCCCTACGCCATCTGCGAGACGCCACCGTTTATACTGGCTTTGGGTGAGCCCGTGGAAGTTGTCGTATGAGTCGTGGAAGTGTCTCAGACGGGTTCTGTACCAGTCTTCGGCCTCTCTTTGGTTGTCTCTACTTGGGAGCCCTCGTGACCTTGTTTGGTCACAAGGCCGGCAGCCTTGGGTTCCCCGTGGATTTTTAGCCAAACTTCCTTGCGGTGCACGGCTGACTTTTTGGGTGCATCGATCCCGAGATGCACTTGGCTGCCACGAATCTTGAGCACTTTCAGCTCTATTTCGTTATCGATCATTATCGATTCGCCGGCACGCCTGGTTAACACCAGCATTTGATTTCCTTGCAGTCCTTTTCTTCGCCCTACTCTAAGGCTTTTACCAGGAGGGTTCTGTGAACTCCCTGAGCCTTTTCTGTGTGTCCCGAGTCAGAGGTTACCAAGAAATGAGATTTCCTTCTCACTTTCCCGAATCGGGTACGGCTCCGGCGCCCTGTTCTGTTGATTCTTCGCCCGAACCTGGCTGGGAAAGCTCGTCGATTGCCGGTTTGTCGAGCATTGCTTTATCGATTGGTTTCTTGACAATGGCCCCAAGCTCCCTGAACTGCTCCACCTGACGCGCCAGATTGCCTCGCCCGGTGGCCAGTTTCGTGTAGGCAGAATTGTAGGTGCGCTCTACGGTGCCCAACTGCTTGCCGAGCTGGTCCATCTCCTCGATCAGCACACGCAGCTTGTCGTACAACGACCCGGCCCTTTGGGCGATGATCTGTGCGTTGCGGTTCTGGTTTTCATAACGCCAGACGTTCTGGATGATTCGCAGTGTCATCATCAAAGTGGTGGGGCTCACCAACACGATGCGCGCCTCGAACGCGTCCGTGAACAGACGTTGATCGTATTCCATGGCCAGCATAAAGGCGGATTCGATCGGCACGAACATCAACACGAAATCCAGCGAACGCACCCCCTGCAGTTGATCGTAATTCTGTTTGGAGAGTTGCTTGACGTGGGTGCGCAGATTGGACAGGTGCGTGGTTATAGAGAGCCTGCGCTGGTCGTCGTCCTCGGCCGACAGCGCCTGTTCGTAGGCGATGAGCGATACTTTCGCATCCACGACCACGTCTTTCTCGTCCGGCAGGTGGATGATGACGTCGGGGCGCTTCAGGTCGCCGTCCTCCGAACGTTTGCTGCCCTGCACCTCGTATTCATGTCCCCGCCGAAGCCCGGAATTTTCCAGCACCCGCTCGAGTACCATTTCCCCCCAATTGCCCTGAAGCTTCTTGTCGCCCTTGAGGGCCCTGGCCAGATTCTCGGCTTCCTGGTTGATGCGGTCGCTCGCTTGGTGGAGATTGCGCACTTCCGTGAGCAGGGAGGCGCGGTCTTTGGACTCGGTGTGGTAGACCTGCTCCACCTTCTTGCGGAAGTCGACAATCTGGTCTTTGAAAGGATCGAGAACGCTGGACAGCCTCGCGCTGTGGGTCTTGCCTTGCTGTTCGAAGATGCGGTTGGCTAGCACTTCGAATTCGTGTTTCAGCTGCTCGCTGGTATCGCGAAACAAGGCTTCCTTCTCGCCGAACGCCTTTCTGCTTTCTTCCAGCCGCGCGCTCAGCGCCGCATGTTCGGCGCGTTGCGTGGACAGCTCGGCCGTGCGTGTCGTGAGCTCGCCGCGTGCGTCGACAAGCTGGGCTTCCAGTGCGGCCACCTGACCCTCCATGCGCTGCAGTTGACCGGAACGTACGTCGAGGCGTTCGCGCACCGCGTCGATCTCGGCGCTGTGCCGTTCGACTTCCCGGTTGAGACCTGCCTCGAGCGCGTTTCGGCGGGCGCTGCGAATTCGCGACGCGCTGATGGCAGCCACGATCACGACGCCCGTCAGAAAGCCCCCGGCGGCCCACCACCAAAGTATGGGGATATTGAATCCGCTCAATCAGTTCTCCTGTTTGAAGTTCGGCGCCCGCTTTTCCAGAAAGGCGTTGATCGCTTCCTTGTGCTCCGGCGATTCGTAGGCCTGCTGCAACAAGATGCCCTCGCGCTTCTGCACGGCGGCGAGATCGGTTTCGGAGCCGTTTTCCGTCAGCAGCTGCTTGATCCATCGCAGGTGCGGAGGTGGGTTGGCGGCGATGCTGCGTGCCATGTCCATGGCGCTTGGCAGCAGTTCTTCAGGAGAAGTGAGGCTGTTTACCAGCCCCATCTCGAAAACCTGTTCAGCAGAATACATGTCACCGGTCAGACACATTTCGCTCGCGCGTCCGAATCCCAGGCGCTGAACGAGAAAATGAGAACTTGCGAGTTCCGGCAATACGCCCATCTTCACGAACGCGAATGCGAATTTGGCTGATGTTGACGCCATGATGACGTCGCAGGGTAATAGCATCGTCGCACCCACCCCGACGCTTGCTCCGTTTACCGCCGCGATGACGGGTTTCGATTCGCGGATCAGCGCCACCCAGTCGGTGGGGCGATGCTCCCCACTGCCATCGGTGCCGGTCTGGCGCGCCTGAAACGTATCCTTGATGTCGGCGCCTGCGCAGAATCCCCTGCCGGCACCGGTAAGGACGATAGCGCCGATTTCAGGATCTTCGTTACAGTGCTGTATGGCATCCGTCAGCTCGGTGCTCATGCGGTAGGTCCAGGCGTTGAGGCGCTCTGGTCTGTTGAGCGTGATCAAGCCTACGCCATCTTCGATGTCGAATTGGATCTGTTCGTAGTTCATCTGTCTCTGAGTCTTCATTAATAACCGGTTTTTTCGCGTTCCTGTTGCTGGGTACCTCGGGCTGCCGCCAGGTCCTGTGCCGCTGCACGGCCCATGAAACCTGCGTCACTGCCGAGCGTCACGAAATTGAATCCCCACTCCAGATAGCGCTGTGCGAACTGGAGGCTCGAAGTGTGAATGCCGATGGCGGTATCGTGTGTTTTGCAGGCATCCGCGATACGGCGCACGGTGGCCGCGTGCTTCTCATCGGTCGTATCACCCTGAGGTGGCAGCCCTATGGCCAGCGCCAGGTCTGACGGTCCGATGTACACACCGTCCAGGCCAGGCGTGCTGACGATGGCGTCGAGGTTCTCGAGAGCTTCTTCTGTCTCGATCATGGCGATGCAGGCTGTCTGCTCGTTGGCCTCGGCGGCATACCCACGGCCCGCATACAGAGCGGCTCGGATGGGCCCGAAGGAACGGTTGCCGTCCGGTGGATAGCGGCACGCGGCAACAGCCTGCTCCGCCTCCCGGCGATTGTTGACCAGCGGCACGATGACTCCGTATGCACCGACGTCCAGCACCTTCATGATCTCGTAGGGCTCATTCCAGGGAACACGAACGATGGGCGTTGCGTTGGACGTGGAGATCGCCGGCAGCATCGCGGTCAGGTCCTGGTAGTCGATCAACCCGTGCTGCAGATCCACGCATACCCAGTCAAAGCCCATGTTGGCCAGCATCTCGGCGCTGTAGGTGTTGGCCATCGACAGCCACACCCCGATGGTCTGCCCGCCCTCGCGCCAGGTGGTCAATGCCGTGTTTTCCCGCATACTCGGGGTTCCCCCGTTTTCGATTCTCGGCAGATTATCACATCATGACACTCCGCAGCCGGCGTGCGAGAATCGCCGGCTTGGTCTTAGGGAGTGGTTCGAAAGTGAAAAAACAGGTCGCCATACAGCTGCCGCGCCAGGCGAGACCGGCGGAAGTTACTGAGCGTTACGCCTTCGAACTCGAGGCATTGGCCCCTGTCGCCGACATCGTCGAAGTAGACGGTGCGACACCCGAGAGTTTTGCAGAAGGCGCACGTCAGGCAGACGCTGTCATCACCGGCTGGGGCATCCGAATAGATGAACAGATCATCTCGCAGCTTGAGAAGTGCGTGGTGATCGGAGTGGGTAGCGTCGGCGTGGACATGGTCGATATCGACGCTGCAACGCGGGCGGGTATCGTGGTCACCAACGTTCCGGACGTGTTTATCGAAGAAGTCGCCGATCACGCGCTCATGTTGCTGCTCTCCGCCGCAAGGCGAATCAAAGTCATAAATCGCATGGCCGCATCCGAGGACTGGTATCAGGGCCGGCCCCTGCTCAATCGCGTGCCGAGACTCATGGGCCAGACCATTGGATTGCTCGCCTTCGGCAACGTGGCCCGCTGTACCGCCCGGCGCGCGGCCGCGTTCGGCATGAATGTCATCGCTCACGATCCATATGTCAGTGAACTGACCATCAGCGAGGCGGGCGTAGAGCCCGTGAGCTTCAACGAGCTGCTCGAACGTTCGGACTATCTCTCCGTACATGCTCCCCTGAACGCGGAAACCCGACATCTGGTGGATGCCGCTGCCTTTGCGCGCATGAAGGACTCCGCCGTCGTGGTGAATACCGCACGCGGCCCCATCATCAACGAAGTCGACCTGATCACTGCCTTGCAATCCGGCACCATCGCTGCCGCCGGCCTCGACGTGCTGGAGCAGGAACCGCCCGAGCTCGACAATCCGCTGCTGGCCATGGAAAACGTGATCGTCACACCTCACGTTGCCTCAGCCACTACCCGCATGCGGCCGGAGACGCGGCGTCGGGTCGGACGTGAGGTCACGCTGGTGCTCAGAAACCGCTGGCCCATGAGCTGTGTCAATCCAACGGTGTTACCGCGTGTCGAACTGGAGCGGTGGCAGCCGTACCCGATGAATCGTGGACCGAACCGTTGAGAAACCTCTGAAACAACGCAGTTAGAATGAATAAAGCGCTCGTCATCACACTCACCCTTTTCGTGAGTCTCGCGATCTGCGCAGATGCCACCGCAGATATCATCGAAACCCTGGGAGAGGCCATGGCGGCCGAATCGCTCCCTGCCGCCGGCCGAGAATGCGACGCTAACCGCAAGCTCGTCTAGACGTTGGTTTTTTCGGCGTCACTCCCGAGGCGGGTGCTGGAACTACTTCCGGGTGGCGGCTGGTACACGCGGCTGCTCGCGCCACTTCTACACGACGGCGGAAAGCTGTTTGTTCCATCGGCACACAGTACGTGGAGACCAACCTCATCGGCCGGCCCGGCTTCGACCGCATCGAAGTGATTCCTGCGGTGGGTGAATTCAAACGGGTGGCCGGCCTATCGAGGGTCTCACGTTCGATACCGAGGGCATGGACATGGTGCTCACGTTCCGCAATTTGCACAACTTCACACCGGCCGGCACATGCAGGGTGAGAGCACCGAAAACTGGCGGTGAATGTATCCGGTGATCATGACCCGGGAGATAGGAGATACATGAAATCGGCTTTCAGCTGGTGGCCTCCAGCGATCTCCACTACCGTGCGGACGACGAATTGTGCTACGAGGTGGGAAGACACTCCGTGGCGGGAAACACCGACCGTTTTATGTTACTGTTCAAGAAGCTAGAATAGATAGATATTTTAGATAGTTACAACCTATATATAGATTTGACACGAATAAACTGAGCTTCAACCGAGAGTATCGTACAGCGCTCTTACAAGACGCCCGGCCCGGGTATCACCATCCAACGTCGTCTGCATCTGATTCATCACATAGCCAAATGCTATTCCGTGTTCCGGATCGGCGAATCCGAGCGATCCACCAGCACCAGCGTGACCGAAGGCCCTTGCGGACGGTCCGTATTCGCCACCTGTGTTGAGGATGACGCCGCGTCCGCGGCGCAGCACCCTATCGAGCACAAGATCATCCTGCTCGCCCACTTCCTCCCGTGTGAGCGCATCTATTGTGGCCGACTTCAACACACGCACGCCCTGAAAGACCCCACCGCAGGCGAGCGCTGCATAGAGGCCCGCTACACCGCGCGCGGTGGCGTGTCCGTTGGATGCGGCAATCTCGGCTGCCTGCCAGGGCCGGCTGGAGGCATCCCCGTAGGGGCGTATGATCGGATTGTCCAATGCAACGGAATGCAGCGCCGGGCGTTCGATGGCCGCCAGTTGCCCGGCATCCGGTAAAATCCGAGCACGGCCCGCCGCTATCATGGGCGCCACCCGCGTCATCTCTCCCTCCGTAAGTCCGATGTGACAGTCGGCGCGCAGCGGTGCAGCGATCTCCGTTCGAAACACGTCGCCCATCGTGCGACCGGTCACGATTCGGATGAGATTCCCGGCCAGATATCCCCAGGTGATGGCGTGGTAGCCCACTGCGGTACCCGGCGACCAAAATGGTTCCTGCCGTTCGAGCAGTGCACACATCTTCTCCCAGTCATACAGGTCTTCGACCGTCAGGGTGTCCGATACCCCGCAGAGCCCCCCCTGATGCGACAACAACTGCGCCACAGTGAGACCACCGCTCGCCGCCCGCAGCACCGGCCAGTAGGCTTTCACCGGTGCATCGTAGTCGAGCGCGCCCTGCTCCACCGCCCAGGCGACGGCGGCGGCCCCGAAGCCCTTTGTCGTGGAATAGACGTTGACCAGCGTGTCTTCACACCAGGGAACGGATTGTGCGAGATCCTGATGCCCGCCCCACAGGTCGACGACGATGTCATCGCCATGGGTGATGCACAACCCAGCCCCCACATCGACGCTCTCGATGAAATTGGCGATGAATACATCGCGTATGGATTCCAAACCGGATGCGGTGCGCCCTTGGATGGGAGGTAAGTCGTATGTCATTCGCCCGATGATGATCAATACAGCCTATCGGGTCCACCCGGAAGGCTGAAAACCGAGCGTTCAATCCTCTAGACTGGCGCATTCGTTCAGGAACAGGGAGCCTGATATGAGCATCCGCCGGGGACCACTCGCCGACCTCACGATTATCGATTGCACCATGGCGCTGGCCGGGCCTTTCGGTACCGCCCTGCTGGCAGACATGGGCGCTAACGTCATCAAGGTCGAGCCGCCCTCGGGCGACTCGTTCCGTCCGCTGCCGCCGACGTCGCCGGACTACGCCAACGCCGGTCGCGATGCAGACACGGGAGTCGACTACGGTGCGCCTTTCGCAACTGTCAATCGCAACAAACGCAGCGTAGTGCTGGATTTCAAGGATACGGCGGACCGTGAGAAGTTGCTCGAACTCTGTGAACAGGCGGATGCTATCGTCGAGAACATGCGCACGGGTGTCATGGACAAACTCGGTCTCGGGTACGAAGTTGTGCGCGCGCGAAACCCCCGAATCGTTTATGGGGCGGTTCGCGGTTTCGGTGATCCCCGCACGGGGGAGAGCCCCTACGCAGAGTGGCCCTGCTACGATCTGGTGGCTCAGAGCATGGGCGGCGTCGTGGGCCTGACCGGTCCAGAGGACGACCCGGGCTATCCCTGCGGTACCGCCGTGGGCGACGTGTATCCGGGCACCCTCATGGCACTGGGCGTGCTGGCGGCCGTGCATCATGCGCGGAGTTCAGGCGAGGGTCAGTTCATGGATGTGGCCATGTACGACGCGATGCTGGCTTTCGCCGGATTAGCGCACAGCGGATACGGACACAGCGGCTCGAATGCCAAACCCAATGGGCGGCACCAGCGCGCGCTGATGCCGTTCGGTATCTATCCGGCCAAAGACGGCGAGGTTGCAATTTGTGCGCCCGGTCCGAGCCACTGGCCGCTCTTGTGTGAAGCCATGCAGCGACCCGACCTCGCCGACGACGAGCGCACCCGCAACAATTTCATTCGTGTGAAGAACGGCACTTTCATCATCGAGCAGGTCAGTGCCTGGAGCGACACGTTGACAAAACGGGAGATACTCGAACTGCTCGGCGGAAAGGTCCCGTGCGGGCCGGTGAATACCTCTGCAGATGTATTCGAGGATCCTCATGTCGAGGCGCGTGAGATGCTGATGCACTTCAAACCACGGGGGGAGAACCCTGAGGTTGCGATTATCGGCAGTCCATTGAAGTTCACGAAGACGCCTACTGGATTGTATGCAGCACCGCCCCGGCTTGGTGAGCATGGTGAGGAGATCTTCGAGGAATTGCGTATCAACCGCGTGGGGAGCGATTTGTCCGGATTCTCGGGGGAAGATCGGTCTTGATCAGCCCGTGTCAGGCAGCGTGGTCGCGCAACCGCCGAATCTGGCGCCTGAGCCAGTGCGTCAAGCCCATGCGCCTGACGTGTAAGTAGGCACGGCGTCTGAACCAGTAGCGCAGCCTGGTTTCGCTTCGTTTGAGGTAGTGGGGCCAGCTTTCTACGTCGCCCTCCCCAACTGACGCGATGTCTTCGACTATGGATTCCCATGATCGGTCGTCTTCGTAGCCGAAACGTATGAGTTCATCGCTCAGGTTCGGGAAGCGCTGCAACTGTTGCTTGATTCGGGGTAGGTGCTGTCGCCAGCGGTCCACTGTCGAAGGATCCAGCGGTCGCACACCGCCCAGCGATTTCACTGCTGCCACGGGGATCTTTGTGTTTTGCGGAAAGCTAGCAAAATTGTCGGTGCGTTCCAGAAAAGGCAGCTTGGCATGGATCTGCTGCTGAACTACTTCTGGATCCCTGATCAGTGTTTCGTAACGCACAACCACGTATTGCGGATGGACGATCAAGCGGCTGATGGCATTTGAATAGTCATACCAGCGTCTGAACCCATAAGAATATTTGCCCGCAATAGATTCGGATTGAGTCGTAACCACTGATCGTGGATCTCTGATCATCGCGATTACATACAGATCCGGATCTTGCAGGAAAACCTCTTCGATTCGTATCGTATCGGAGGACTTCTTCGTCAGGAAACACTCTTCCCCCGGAGGAATCGGTTTGAATAGGGATTGTTCGTTCTCTGAGCGCCCTGAGAAGCGGAAACTGTTCCACATGAGTTCCATCATGAGGGTGGTACCGCTGTGGCGACAACCGACTATATGTATACGCTGGCTTTGCATCCGGGAAGTGTCACACAGAACGGGCCTGACTCCAACGTGGATGCCAGGAGGTGGTGGCGACCTCGCTCGTATTTCGCTCAGGCCACATACGGTGGTGCCATCGTAGATGGCGCGTATGTATCCCCTCACGAAATGCTGCGCGCGGCGTTCGAATCACTAGCTCTAGAACGTCTGGCAGTCCGAAATATGTGAACGAAGAAGAATGTGGAGGCTGAGGTCGGAATCGAACCGGCGTACACGGAGTTGCAGTCCGCTGCATAACCACTCTGCCACTCAGCCTTTGGGTTTTCGTCACCACTGGCCGTGATGACGAGGCGCGCATTCTAGCGGGGTTGAGTCCGCAACGCGAACCTCAGGGCGCGAGACTGGTGCCCGGGGCGGGAGTTGAACCCGCATGGAGTTATCTCCGAGGGATTTTAAGTCCCTTGTGTCTACCAGTTTCACCACCCGGGCGCGTTGACTCGAAATGGTGCCCAGGGCGAGAGTCGAACTCGCACGCCGCTGAGGGCACTGGAACCTAAATCCAGCTTGTCTACCAGTTCCAACACCTGGGCATGATCCCCCGCCGCTCATGCAAGCGTGCGGGCAGCGCATTCTACCCGCTCGGGCATGCCAGGGCACGGCCTTACTGTTGGGGATCGAAGCCGTCCTTCAAGGTCGGCCACGCGGCGTGGAGGTAGACCACCATGGACCACAGCGTCATTAACGCAGCCGCATACAACAGTACGTAACCGGCGATCACCAGATAACGCTCTGGATCAGGCGGGTTGGCGAGGAGCACTGCGAGGGCCACCATCTGCAGTGTGGTCTTGACCTTGCCGAGCATGGATACGGCTACCAGCCCGCGACGGTTCATTTCCGCCATCCACTCGCGCAGTGCGCTGATGAAGATTTCGCGGCTGACGATGATGATACCCGGCAGTGTCAACCAGATGTTGTGGTGGGCACCGATTAGCAGAACCAGAGCGGTTACCACGATCAGTTTGTCCGCGACGGGATCCAAGAAAGTGCCAAAGGGCGTGGTCTGCGACAAACGTCTGGCGAGGTATCCGTCCAGCCAGTCGGTGAACGCGGCCAGACCAAACAACAACGCGGCGATGAGATAGGTGCTCTCCCCCGGAATGAGGTAGAGGATCGCGAATATGGGCACCAGTATGATCCGCGCGAAGGTGAGTAGATTGGGGAGATTCATGCGCGCGGATTGTACACGGTGTGGCCGCATTTTCTGAGTGTGAGGCGCACACACTTGATCGCCTCAGCCATCGGGCGTGCGCTGAAGGCGAAGGATTTGCGGCCGCCAACACCGGCCGCTGCATGCGTTCGGCTATGGGGTCGAGCGCACCGAGACCGAATACCAGTTCGTAAAGCCTGCGTGATGGGGTTGCTACCCCGCGTGCAGCACGCCGAATACTTCTTCGGCGAGTTTTCGGCTGATACCCGGCACCTTGGCAATTTCCTCCACGCTGGCACCCTTGAGCGCGGGCATACCACCGAAGTGTGTCAGCAGTTCACGGCGGCGATTCGGGCCGACGCCGGGAACGTCATCCAGCTCGGAGCGGCGGCGTTGTTTCTGGCGCCGCTGGCGATGCGCGGTGATGGCAAAGCGGTGGGCCTCGTCCCGGATGTGTTGCAACAGGTGGAATGCGTCGCCCTGGGGGGGAATGGTGACCTCCCCGTCTGTCGTGAAGAAACGCTCGAGACCAGGTTTGCGCTCCACCCCCTTGGAAATTCCGAGAATCAACACCCCTTCCACCTGCAATTCGATCAACACCGACGCGGCCCGGCCGAGTTGTCCGGGACCACCGTCGATGACCAGTACGCTGGGCAGTTTGCCCTCGCCCTGCTTCAAGCGCGTGTAGCGGCGCCTGAGCGCCTGCTCCATGGCGGCGTAGTCATCTCCCGCCGTAATGTCCTCGATGTTGAAACGGCGATAGTCCGATTTGAGCGGACCGTTGGTATCGAACACCACGCAGGAGGCGACAGTGGCCTCCCCCATGGTATGACTGATGTCAAAACACTCCAGACGATCAGGTACGTCCTCCAGCACCAGGGCATCCTGCAACGCCACAAACCGTGCGTACACGTTGCGCTTGTCTGCTACATAGGTGGCCGCACTGTAGGTGGCGTTGTCATCTGCCAGCTTCAACCAACGTGCACGCTGGCCCCGCACCTGTGAGACCACCTCCACTTTGCGACCGCTCTTCGCGGTAAGGGTCTCTGCCAGCAATTCGGCATCTGGCAACGCTGCCGATGTGATCACCGTGCGCGGCGTATCCCGATCGTCGCCGGCAAGGTAGTACTGGGCGAGAAAAGCACTCAACAAATCGGGTATGTCGAGAGCCAGCTCGTTGCGCGGAAACCAGGTGCGCTCGCCGAGCATGCGCCCTGAGCGGATGAACAAGGCCTGCACGCACGGCACGCCGGATTCCGATACCACCGCGAACACATCCACATCACCGGCGGCGCCATGTACGTATTGCGATTCCTGCACGCGCCTCAGCTGCGCTATCTGATCCCGAAACTTGGCCGCCTTTTCGAATTCGAGTTGCGCCGCGGCCTGCTCCATGTTGCGCTTGAATACATTCAGTACCTGATTGCTCTGGCCGTCCAGGAAGAGCACTGCGAGTTCTACCTCCTCACCGTAGTTATCCGTATCGGTGAATCCCACACACGGGCCGCTACAGCGTCCGATCTGATACTGCAGACAGGGGCGCGACCGATTATTGAAGTAGGAGTCGTCGCACTGTCGAATGCGAAACAGTTTCTGCAACAGATTCAGGCTCTCGCGCACCGCACTCGCCGAAGGAAAGGGCCCGAAGTAACGTCCCGTCTTGCGTTTCGCGCCTCGATGAAAAGTCAGACGCGGATAATCGGTGTGATCGGTCAGATAGATGTAAGGATAAGACTTGTCGTCCCGGAGCACCACGTTGTAGTGCGGACGTTCCTTTTTGATGTAGCTCTGCTCGAGCAACAGCGCTTCGGTCTCACTGTTGGTGACCGTGACTTCTATGTCGGCGATGCGGGCCACCAGCGCCATCGTCTTGCTGGCAAGTCCGGATGCACGGAAATAGCTGGATACGCGCTTTTTTAGATTGCGCGCCTTACCGACGTACAGCACCTCCCCGGATGCATCGAGCATCCGGTACACACCCGGTTTCTGACTGAGCGAGGCGAGAAAGGTTTCCGCATCGAAGCTGGACTGGGGGTCGCGCATGGCGGCATCATAGCCCGCGCTCCGGCCCCAAACTACTCCGTGAGCAACCCCCGGACTTCCTCAAGCAGCGTGTCGAACATCGCTTCCGTCAGCCGCCCCGTATTCACGTTGAGTCGGCTCGGATGGAGGCTCGCCGCCAAGAACAAGCGGGGCCGCACCTCATTCAAAGCTCCGTGTCTGAAGGGCGGGAAGCGCGCGTCAAACGCTCGTCCGACGACCTTATAGGCAACCCCGCCAAGTGCCAGTATGCATCGGTGGCACCGTGCGCGCTCGTTCCACAATTCGGCGAGTTCTTCGTAAAGATAGCCGCGGCAGGCGTCAATTTCGGCCGCCACGGGACGGTTTTCTGGTGGCAGGCACTTCACGGCGTTGGTGATGCGACAATTCAGCAGACGCGGGGTATGTGCCCTGCTGGCGGTGGCGAAACCGGCGCGTTCGAGGCCCGTGAACAGAAAGTCGCCACTGGCATCCCCTGTAAACGGCCGACCAGTACGATTGGCGCCGTGCATCCCCGGCGCAAGCCCCACGATCAGCAGACGCGCATCCCGCGAGCCCCAGGCAGGCACCGGCCGTGCGTAATAGCCGGGTGTTTGGCCTCAACCTGTCGACGCAACCTGACCAGGCGCGGGCATCGCACGCAGCCCTCCAACGGGGTCCTACGCTCAGGCGTGGTGGCCAATGCTGCCGGGCTTGGGCTGCACCATGCCGTGGCGCACCGCCATGAGCGCCAGTTCCACATCGCTCGAGACTTTGAGCTTCTCGAAGATGCGGTAGCGGTAACTGTTCACCGTCTTGGGTGAGAGGTGCAAGTTGTTGGAGATGTCACTCACCTTGTGACAGGCAATGACCATGAGCATGATCTGCATTTCACGGTTTGACAAGGAGTCGAACGGGGAGTCCTGATTGTCGTCAAATGCACTGACCGCAAGTTGTTGCGCTATGTCGGAGCTGACGTAGCGCTGGCCCAGAAATACCTTGCGGATGGCAGTGTGCAGCTCATCCGCCGAGACGCCCTTTGTCAGGTACCCACTTGCCCCCGCTTTCAGCATCTGCATTGGAAATGGTGGCGCCGAGCAACCTGTTAGCGCTATCACTTTGATATCCAGATTCATGCGCACGATGCGAGTGGTCGCTTCCAGCCCGCCGATGCCCGGCATCATGATATCCATCAGCACGATATTCGGCCTCTGGTCCCGCACCATACGCACAGCCGCTTCGCCGCTTTCCGCCTCACCTATGATCTGTAGCCCCTGCCCTTCCTGCAACATCCTGATCACCCCGGAACGAAACAGGCGATGGTCATCTACGATGAGAATTCTAATCATGGCGCTTCCCCTGGCCTTGTGCTGGTGACGTCGAATCACCATAGGACCGCCACCGAACACAGACAATGGGAGGAGGCCGATATCGTAGCGACATTCAGGAAATCTCCACAATGCGATATGACAGTGATGTCACATTTTGCGCGTGCGCCGCTCGAGTGCGCTAACCGGTAAACGCCTGGAGGCCGGTCTGAGCACGTCCGAGAATCAGGGCGTGGATGTCGTGCGTACCCTCGTAGGTATTTACCGTCTCGAGATTCATCACGTGACGAATCACGTGAAACTCGTCGGAGATGCCATTTCCGCCGTGCATGTCGCGCGAGACGCGAGCGATGTCCAATGCCTTACCGCAATTGTTGCGCTTCAGCATCGAAATGTTTTCGATGGCGAGGCGATCCTCATCCAGTAAGCGGCCCATGCGCAGCGCGCCGTGCAATCCGAGCGTGATCTCCGTCTGCATGTCTGCAAGCTTCTTCTGCACCAGCTGATTTGCAGCCAGTGGTCTGCCGAATTGCTTGCGGTCGAGCGTGTATTGGCGTGCGGCATGCCAGCAATACTCCGCGGCGCCCATCGCCCCCCACGCGATGCCGTAGCGAGCCCGGTTGAGACAACCAAAGGGACCGCCCAATCCACTCGCGTTCGGTAGCAGGTTCTCCTCGGGTACGAATACGTCGTCCAGCACGATCTCCCCGGTAATGGACGCACGCAGGCTCATCTTGCCTTCGATCTTCGGTGTGCTGAATCCATCGAACGCCCGCTCGACTACGAATCCACGGATCTTGCCGTCGAGCTTCGCCCAAACGATGGCCAGATCGGCTATGGGAGAATTGGTAATCCACATCTTGGCACCATTGAGCACATAGCCTCCATCGGCTGCTTCGGCGCGGGTGATCATGCTGCCGGGATCCGAGCCATGATCGGGCTCGGTAAGGCCGAAACACCCGACCCACTCCCCCGTTGCGAGCTTCGGCAGGAATTTCTCTCGCTGCGCCTCGTTGCCGTAGGCGTATATGGGGTGCATGACGAGGGACGACTGCACACTCATCGCCGATCGGTAGCCGGAATCCACCCGCTCCACTTCCCGGGCCATCAGTCCATAAGAAACGTAGTTCACCGCCGAGCAACCGTAGTTTTCCGGCAAGGTCGCACCCAGCATGCCCAGCTCGCCGAACTCGTTCATGATCTCGCGATCGAAACGCTCATGCCGATTGGCCTCCAGCACCCGGGACATGAGTTTGTCCTGCGCATAGTCGCGTGCGCTGTCGCGAATCATGCGCTCTTCCGCGGATAGCTCATCGTCCAGCAATAAGGGATCGTCCCAGATGAATTGCGCCTGCCGATCGGTCATTTCCTGGTTCCCACACATAGATTGAAGGCGCGGAATTGTACCGACATTGCGCCGCGAGTGCCTGGCGCCTTGACAACAGGGATGCCTGAGGTCAGATCGGTTGCCGGGGCAGGAACAGCACGAAGCTGGTGCCCGTAGTATGAGAGGTGCGTACATCCAGACTCGCGTCCAGTTCTTCCACCAGCCGGCCGACGATATGGAGTCCGAGACCGGCATGATCACCGCCCTTGGTCGAGTGCTTTGGTTCGAACAGGCGCTGCAGTACCTCATCCGCGATACCTGTTCCGGTATCGCGAACCGCCAGCTCCACGCCACGGCGACCCTGTCGGTACACTCCGACAGAACTCACAACCGTCACCTGATCACCCCTACGGCACGCCTCGATGGCATTTTTCAACAGGTTCGACAGAATCTGTTGCAGCTTGTTCTCATCGCTCACCACGCCCATTTCCCCCTCGTGCAGCTCCCCGACGAGACTGACGTAGTGCTCTTCCGCATAGCCGCTGTGTAGATCGATCGCCCGGCGCAACGCGGCATTCGCATCAAACGGAGCCAGCTGCGCAGTGGTGGCATCGGGGAGTTGATCCGGATCGCTCATGTCCCTTGCGCTCTGTACGATTTCGGAAGCGCGTCTGAGTTCGTCTCCGATCAGCTCCAGCTGCTCCACGACGCTCGGTTCGTGCTGTAATCGCAACTCCAGAATATGCAGGTAGTTGCGAACGATACTCAGTGGATTGTTGGCCTCGTGCACCACCTCCCGCAGGCGTTTGTGTTCAGTTTCCCGATAGCGCTCCAGTAACTGCAGCGACTGCCCCCGACTTTGCGCGGCGCGGATCCAGTTGTTTGCCAGCGTGTGCGCATACAGTTGCATGGCGAAGTCATGGCCATCTTCGTCCGTGGCATGTATGTCCTCATCGAGTGCGAATACGAGCACACCCATGGTCTGCGTCGCCGTTACAACGGGATACGCCAGCCCCTCACGGCTTCCGAGTACCTGCAGTTGAAGACGATCGGCGACGGCGCTGTCTTGTTCATCGGCCAGCGGCCCGGGTTCCCTCTCGCGGGCCGTGCGTGCTATCACGCTGGTTTGAGAGTCGAGCGCGATATGCTGTTCGCCATCCGTCAGCGACTGAGCATCTTCATCGAGAAGCAACAGTCCGGGCACGTAACCGAACAAACTCATCGATGCGAGGCGGTGGTGACGTCGCAGGTCTTCCACGCTTTGCGCTACGGCGAGCATTGCAGCCAGCAAACGTACCTGTTGGTGTAACCACAAGCGCCGCGACCAGTCGATGTCCGGTTCCGCGATCAAGCCCAGTTCCTGCATCGTGCGGCGGCAGCGTAGGTCCGCACGTTCGCATGCAGAATCAAACGCAGGCTCATGCAGACTCAGTAGATTGAGTGCCAGTTCCTTCGCCCTGGCTTTTCCGTGCAACTCGAAGTGATCGACGACGCAGAAAACCTGTTGGTGGGTGCCGGCATCCTCAAGCAGTTCCGGGGCAGTGCCGCGGAAACGCAACAGAACCGCGAGCGCTGGATCACCGGGCACACTGACACCCGATACCCCTAGCAGTGCGCGCAAGCCCAGATCTGCATCTTTGCCGGCAAGGTCTTCGGCGAGAAACGAATTGCGCAGCGCATTGCGCCACTGATGGAGATTCAATCTCGCGCTATCTACCGCGGTTGTAACCGACCAGGCCTGGGCCTCGCTCATCGTTCTGAGTGTCGCATCGTCCAGCGCACGAACCGCACGCGCAATCGCGGCCTCGCTCGCCTCGCAACCAAGAATGGTCAGCCAGCGTCTGGCCAGATCCGCGTCGCAAACGATAAGGCGAATCAGCGCATCACGGTCGACGTCGACCGCGTTGCAGATTTCCAGGTATCGATGAACGACCGCTTCCGGGGTCACCTGGGTCTCCTGTTGATTGCGCATATTTCCAGGTGCAACTGCGAATGATCGCCAGCACACACCAGCGCAGGGACTTTCTGGTGGTGCGGCGCCCGCCGATTCCCAGAAAGTTTGTCATGACACCTTACATTCTAACCCGATTGATCGAGGAGTGCGCACGGCAGCAGTTTGTGCTTCGTAAAATACACAAACAGGTTTGTATTCCTAGAGTTATTTGTCTTTATATATCATTATATTATGAGATTTAACTCGAACCTGTTTGGATTCAATTTTGCCGCTACAATAGGCCTCTTTGGCTGGAAACCCATCATTGCGCTTTGTCAGTTTCAACGCCAATGGCATCCGTGCACGCCTGCACCAGATAGAGGCCATCGAAACAAGCCACGCCCCTGAGATCATCGCCATTCAGGAATGCAAGGTGGCCGATGAGTCTTTTCCCATGGATGATGTTCGTGCACTGGGTTTTCCACACGTGCACATCTACGGTCAGAAGGGTCACTATGGGGTCGCACTGCTGTCTAAGCGTGCGCCTATCCACGTTCAGCACGGCATTCCGTGGCGTGATGATGAGCAGCAACGCCGTTTCATAGCAGCGGACTACGAACTCAATGGCCAAAACTTACGTGTGATCAACGGCTACTTTCCTCAGGGAGAGAGCCGCGACCATCCGACCAAGTTTCCAGCCAAGGAACAGTTTTACGCTGACGTCACCCGATACTTGACAGACCACTGTGATCCCGGCCAGGCCGTGATCGTGGCGGGTGACATGAACGTAGCGCCAGAGGATGCCGACATCGGAATAGGAGCGGACAACAACAAACGCTGGCTTCGTGCCGGCAAGGCGAGCTTTCTGCCGGAGGAGCGGCAATGGCTGAGCGCCTTGTTCGGATGGGGACTCGATGATACGTATGCACGTGCAGCCGATGGTGACCGGCTGATGAGCTGGTTCGACTACCGCAGCCGCGGATTCGAACGCACACCCAAGCGCGGACTCCGCATCGACCTGATACTCGCATCGAAACCCCTGGCCGCACGCCTTCGTGAATGCGGTATCGACCATGATATACGTGCACAGGAGAAACCCTCCGACCACTGTCCGATATGGATCGAATTCGATACCTGAGGGGGAACGAGATTCACGTGGGCGGCGACGCGGCCCGGTGGTCCACTAGGAAAGCTCTGACAAACGCTCGTTGGCCAGTTCGCGCATCGCATCGCGCAATGCACGGGCGGACTCGGCAGCACTCCGGGCAAAGTGCTCGCCCTCCCCCGCATACAACACTCCCCGGGAGGAATTGATCATCAAGCCATAGCCCCCGGGCACCTCACCACTGGCAAGCACAGCCGCCAGATGTCCTCCCTGAGCACCCACACCTGGTATCAACAGGGGCATCTCCCCCACGAGCGCACGTATCTGAGCAAGCTCCGGCGGATAGGTCGCTCCCGCGACGAGCATGATGTTGTCGTGGCGGTTCCAGTCGAGGGCCGCCCTTGCCACGCGTAGAAAAACAGGGTCCCGCTCTGGATAGCTCTGAAGCCAGGCACTGTCCTGATTGCTGGTACGGCACAGAACCGCGACGCCGCGCCCGGGCCAGTCGAGGAAGGGGCGAATGCTCTCGACGCCGAGATAGGGGCTCAGCGTGACGATGTCGGCGTCGTAACGCTCGAACGCCTCGCGGGCGTACAGTTCCGCTGTACTGCCGATGTCTCCGCGCTTTGCATCCAGCACTACCGGCAGGTCCGGATACTGAGCGTGGATGTAAGAAATGAGCGCCGCGAGTTGGTCTTCCGCTGCTTCGGCGGCAAAGTGCGCGGCCTGTGGTTTGAATGCACAAACAAAAGGCGCCGTCGCATCGACAATGTCGCGACAGAAGCGATAAAGCGCATCGTCGCGCTCACGCAGATGTGGGGGGATTCGGGCTCGAATGGGATCAAGCCCGACACACAACATCGAGGCCTGTATTTGCCAACTGCGCTGCAGCCGTTGATGGATAGTTGTGCGAACAGTCACGGACGGGATTATAAGCCAGTGATGAAATACGTCACAGTTCGGTGACTCTAATGGGCAGTTCTCGTCGTATTGGGCCCGGTATTTTACTAGATATGTCATCAGGTAATGACTATATCTAATTGTTATTGAAATCATTATCCTATCGGTTCGTGCATCTGGTATGAATCTGGCTTATTCCGGGATGTCTGTAAGGGTCCCCGCGCAGAGCCAAAAATCACAGCGGGAACGCGCTAACAGGGAAGGGACACGGCCATGGCCTCCAATATCATTCCGTTCAGCAATGGGCGTAATGCCATGCGACACAAAACGTCGAATCCACAAGACCAGCGGCTGCACCCGCGTATCGAAAGCGACGACCGAGTGTTTGCACAGGTCATCCTTTCGGGAGAGAAACCGGACATGGTAGGCACGACGCTTTCCTGTACGGCCGTGAACCTGTCCGTCGGAGGCGTTCAGTTCCGCACAAATGCCCCGGTTCCAGTGGGCACCCTGCTCGACATTTGGGTTGACATCTCTACCCGGCCCGGCAAGTTCTTTCTCGCCGGTGAGGTCCGCTGGAGCCGCCCTACGGGAGAATGGGACGACAACGGCAATGAACGCTGGTTCGTCGGCGTGCAGCTCAAATCCGGTGCAGCCACGGATATCATCGACTGGCGCGACTATCACGCCGCCGCCGAGGCGCGCTGACAAATTTCCTCCCCGGCATGCTTTCAAGTTGTGACACACGATGGCCTCGAAGTGTGGCGCGCCAGCGATGTCGTACGGGCCAAATCACAGTTACAGTGAGCCGGTCGTGCTGTAATCAAGCTATGAACAATCCGGAGATAACGGCGTTGTCACAGAGACAAACAACGCATGCGGATAAGTCTGAACGGGAAGTCGGCAAGTATTCTGGTCTAGCCGAAACGGTGTGCGATCAGGCACAAGAGCTGGAAGAAATCGTGCTCACGGCGATCGAGAGTGACGCCTGCAGCGCCATTGGCTTGAACGAAAGTGATCTCGAATCCCTCAAGCCGTTTCAGGTGGGCACATGGGTGGAACTCACCACCGAACAGAGCGACGTGGTGCACTGCAAGCTGGCCAGCATCGTGCAACCTGGCGATCGCTGCCTATTCGTCAATCGGCGCGGTATGAAAGTAGCAGAACGTACCCAACGGACTGATCCTGGACCTCAAGAACGAGACGATTAGTGTGCTCGAGGAATCTCAGGTTTTCGATCGCGCTCTGCAGGCGGTTGCCGAAGATCTGCATAAGATGCAGCGCGACCCTAAGCCCGTGACCTAAGGCCGTCTACCAGCGTCTGGTCAGCTAATACCCGTTCCACTGTCTCAACGATGGCCTGCGTTTGTGCGTCCACCTCCAGGTTAACCTGATTCCCCACCACGAGGGCACCCAGAGTCGTGCGCGCGATGGTCTCCGGAATGAGGGCCACGGATATCTGACCACGCTCCCGATCCACGGATGCGATGGTGAGGCTCGCCCCGTCCAGGGCAACAAAGCCCTTGTAATGCAGAAATTTCAACAGGCCGCGAGGGACTGTGAACGCAAGATTGCGAACATTCTCCCCTTCGTGCACCTCGACAACCACCGCCACGCCGGAGACATGACCGGAGAGAATGTGACCTCCCACCTCGTCTCCGAGGCGAAACGAACGCTCGACGTTCACCCGGCTGCCTGTGCGCAATGTGCCGAGGTTAGTGTTGTCCAGGGTTTCCTGAATGACATCGAAACGTACGCTGTGGTCGCCGATTGCGGCAACCGTAAGGCAGGTGCCGTTGACCGCCACCGAGGCGCCGGTCTGCAGCCCGCCTGCCAGATCACCCAGATCGATGTCGAGACGCCGTAGCGCCTGCTCGTCGATGACGCCGGATACGGGTTTCAGCCCCTGCACTATTCCGGTAAACATGCTGACTCCGTGTGGCTCCAAACAAAAACGCCCCGCCCCCCGTTGGAGTATCGAGGCGATTATATGCCAGTAGGAGGCCTAGATAGCCGAGTCTAATTGCCGGCGGCGGCGCGCCTCGCGGTCGATGAAGGTGATCCATCGCTGACAGATGCGCTGGTTCGAACTGTCTTTCACCCGACGTGCCTCATTGCGGCAGGATACAAAGGATCTACGCCCCTTGGTTAAGCGATCCAGGTTGTACTCGCACATGCCCTTCACCGTGTACACGGTATGTTTCTTCCGGACGCCGCCTTTGTCGAGCGCACCGTCCGCGGCAGCGATGCATTTCTTAAACTCGTCGTCTTCGAGATACAGATGGGCAAGACGTTCGTAAATCTTGCCGTCCTCTGCGATTTCGCCCGCTTCTTCGAAGACTGGGATCGCTTTATCTACTTCCTGGGCTAGCTGGTACGCCTGGCCGAGCGATTGAAGATTTTTGCGAGTCCGCTCTATCTTCTCCTCATCGATACCCTTCTTCATGACGTTGGCGGCACGCCAGGGCACCTCTTCCTGCATCAGCAGGCCAGCCAAGCTGATCAGATCACTCTCACGCGTCAGGAAACCGGCGGCGTAAGCGGCCTCCATGCTGTACACCTGTTCCTTTTCCATGCCTTCCTGGCCCTGCACGCCCGCCAGCTGTACCCAGTAGTCACGTTTCGGAAATTCCTCCACGAGAATTTCCAGAATTTCCAGTACCTTGGGCCAGTTCTCTCGTTCGTAATACAGAAAGGTGAGTAGCTGCCACCAGTTTTCTTTGACCGCTGTGCCACGTGCCTGCGCGATGGATATGCCCTTATCGATCTGATAGATCGCATTTAGATAGTCTTTCTTCTGGTAGTAGACCTGCCCCATGAATATGTGCGGTTCGGGTCCGGGATTGTTGGCCTTGGAGATCCAGACGTTCATGTAATGCAATGCGTCGTCGTACTTTTCAACGACGAAACTGAGCTGCGCGATGGTGTACAGCGTCGTGGTCTCAAGACCCTGGGGAATCTTATCCCCTTGTGCGACCACCAGCTTGTACTCGCGCAACGCTCTCTCGTAGTCCTCCTGGGCGAAGTACAGATATCCCAGCATATTACGAATCTGACCGATTTCGTTGCCGTTATAACGGCGGCTGCGCTCCAACATGCGCATCAGCACTTCCCGTGCCAGAGCCCAGTCTTTCAGATCCAGAGCTTCCTGGGCCTCGGCGAGCTTCTTGTAGGTCTGCTCGCTCATGTGCGGCACACGCCGTGTTTTCTGCTTTTGTTCCTCCTTTTCCTCGGCGTAGGCCTGATCGAGGCCGAGTTCCGGCCCGAGCAATGCCGGCAGCAGTGTCAGCAGCATCGATGCGAACGTCAATCGTATGATCGTCTTCATGACCACCTCCATATCCCGCTAGCCGT
>DCWG01000063.1:0-2480 GCA_002327525.1 Gammaproteobacteria bacterium UBA2168
ACGTTCATCAGCCGGTGTGTGTCCCGAAGCTTCTCCCGAAGCTTCCGTGTCCCGAAGCTTCCGAAGCTGATCGAACTGCTGGTGTTCACCAGGTGGTGTGTGTCCTCTTGGGTCCTCTTGGGAGGAGGTTGCGATGCATGTGTCCCCGAGTTAGGTTGCGCTGGTGTGTGTCCACATGTGAGAGGCTTGTATGCCTGAGCGTGTACATCTGATCGTGGGCGGGTATCCGCCGGGTTCGGCCGCGGGTCATGACATGGACTATGCGCGCCTGCGGTTGCTGGAACTTCTGCGGGAGCATGACGACATCGTCACCACCGTCGCAAGTGACTTCAACAACATCGAAAGCGGGCTTCAGGGTACGAGTCTGTTGCTGACTTACGTGGCGGGGCCTTATCCGGATGAGGCTTCCGTCTCGGTCATCGACACATGGCTTGAAGACGGCGGGCGATGGTTCGGACTGCACGGTACCAGCGGAGGCAAAGCGGCACGTATGTTAGATCGGCGTGGTAGAACCATGGTGAAGCTGGCCCATCATCACACGCTCGGCAGCTTTTTCCTCAACCATCCACCGTTGCGGCGATTTGGTGTGGCGGTGACCAACCAGAATCATCCGCTCACTCATGATCTTCCAGATCAGTTCGACGTGGACGATGAGCTCTACCTCATCGAAGTGCTGGGTTCAGCCGAGATACTCCTTACCACCGATATGCCACAAGATCCCTCCCCTCCGGGATTTGGCTTCCACTACGAGCGAGACACCTCCATCCAGGCGGATGGCAGGACAAGGGTGCTCGGGTATGAAAAGTCGGTTGGCAATGGCAAGGTCGCTTACGTTGCGCTGGGACATTGCCATTCGCCCATTACCAATAGCCAGCCGTTTGTCGATGACAGCATCGCAGCCGGCGGGCACACGCCCGCTACGTTCAGGGGGCCCTGGGAGACGGCAGAATTCGCTCAGCTACTGAGCAACGCCATTAACTGGGGTGTGGCACGAAGCGCGGCTTAAAGAAATCCGGGTCAGGCTGCGCCTATCCGTTGCGAAGGTATTCGAAGAGCTGTTGGCTGACGGGTACCACAGGTCCGTCTCCAGTTCAGCGTAGGCGGCGCCAGGCCAGCCAGCGATCTAACATCGACATCGCCGTGCTGACCACCAGTAGCCAGCCAAAAGCAGAAACGAGCAACAGAGGCAACCAGGTAAAGTCGAGAGCTTCGCGCACGATCACAGCACCTGCCAGCACGTAGTAGGCGATACCGTTGATCCGGCCGAGGTAGCTCGTGCGCAAGTTCTGGCCTGTCAGTACGCGCGAATCGAAGGTGTATTGCAGGAACGCTGCGGGGATGAGAGCCACCAGGGGCCAGGGCACCAATTGTGTGAGGGCGCAGGCGCCGAGCGTACATGTCACCAGCAGGGCGTCCGTGGCATGGTCGAACACGCCGCCCAGTGGTGAGGCCTGCTTGAAATGCCGCGCGGCCGCCCCATCGAGCAGGTCTGTGATCACCGCCAGCGTGAACAGCACCAGTGCCTGCCCCCAGGCAGCTTCGAAAATCGCAAGTCCACAAATGGGAATGATGACGAGCCTGATCGCTGTCAGCAGGTTCGCCCAGGTCAGAATTGAGTCGCGATCCCTTTTCATCGGCCTTATCGTACCGCGTGCTCCGGGGATAAGCTTGATCCGCTGGATGGGGCGGCGGGCCTGAATAGAGGAGATCATGACAGTGCTGGTAGTCACGGGCGCGAATGGCAATCTGGGACGAAGGTTGTTGAAGGATGCGCGGGTGCGTGGAGGTGGCCGCGCGCTGGTGCGGCGTGAGAGTGCCGTGCCGCCGCTCAAGCAAGACAACGCCGACCTCGACGTGCGTGTGGTGGACTACCTGGATGCGGGTGCGCTGACCTCGGCACTCGAAGGTGCGACGAGCGTTGTGCACCTGGTTGGCATCCTGAAAGAGAGCTCAACCAGCCGCTACGAGCGTGCACACCAGCGCACGACGGAGATGCTCATCGAGTCTGCTGCCAGGGCCGGCGTGGGACGCATACTCAATCTGAGCATCATCGGCTCGGATCCGAATTCGAACAATGCCTGCCTGAGATCCAAGGGTGCAACGGATGCAATGCTACTAGAAGGTGCCGTCGACGCCACCGTGGCGCGGGTTCCTATGGTGCTTGGTGAAGGCGACTACGCGGCAGCGTCCCTGCACGCGCGGGCCTCGAAGCCGGTCAACTGGCTATTACGCGCAGAGAGTCTCGAGCAGCCGCTTTACGCGGGTGATGTCGTAACCGCCGTGTTGCGCATGCTCAAAGATGCAGCGTTCTCCAACCGTATCGTTGAACTCGCAGGGCCCGAAGTGCTCTCGCGGGCAGAACTGACTCGACGTGGGGCGGCGGTTCTCGGCAATCAGACCCGGGTCAGATCTCTGCCCCTTGGGATCGGCATGGCCGTGGCGGCGGTGCTCGAGCGACTGCCAGACCCGCCGCTCACCCT
>DCWG01000063.1:2799-23764 GCA_002327525.1 Gammaproteobacteria bacterium UBA2168
CCCGCCGCTCCCCCGAGCCATGCTCGGCGTGCTCGACCACGATGACGATGTGGACGTAAGCGCCGTGGTTGCGGAACTCGGGCTCAAACTCATGCCGCTGGACGAAGCGCTTAGGCGGTGTATCGGCTAGCCGCGCCGCTGTAGCAGCCAGCTGCGCATCGTCGACGAAACCAGTTCCGCCGCGTCCTGTTGTGCGAAATGTCCGGCGCGCGGCATGTTCTCTCCTGGTTCGGTTTATCTGAGCCGTCTATACAAAAACGGCAAACTGACGTCCATCCGATAGTCGATGCCGGAGTGTGTGTCGTCAAATTCTTCGTAGTGGTGATTGATGTGGTGGTGGCTCAGCTGCTTTGACAACTGGCGTGTTCCATAGTGGATGTGAAACTGGTCGCGCCACCCACAATCGATGTAGATGCCCTTGAGGCTGGAGAGTGCTTTTGTGTGCTGGCTGACCATGTGTATGGGATCGTGAAGCAGCCAACGAGCCCAGCGGCGCTCGATGAGCTCTCCGCTCTCTAGATCAAATGGCAGGCGGAAACCGTTCGGTGCCTTTGGGTCGGGATCGTAGCTGGCGGCCATGGCGAGGTTCATCAGCGCCATCAACTCCGACGACTTGAGCTTCTCTGTCTTCCATATGTGTTCGAGAAAGCGCCGTACGCGCCCGTCGTCGATACCGGGCTTGAGCTTCGAGTTCTTCACCGCGGCGTTTTGACGTCCTGCTTGCCGAGGTGAACGGCGGTGTTTGGCCAACTCGTTCAGCGTATTGGGCCAGTCGCTGCGGTAGACGAAGTCAAAGTATGCATCACCCGAGTGGTTGGCAATCGCGCCCCACACGTCGGCATGACGCATACCGTGTACGAAAGCGCCGTAGCCGCCTGATGACTTCCCAAAACAGCCCCGGTGATCGCGTGAGGCGAGTGTGCGGAATTCGTTGTCCACCTTGGGTACCAGTTCGCGGGTCAGGTAGTCGGCGTAGCGCCCGATAGCGCTGGAGTTGATGTACTGATTGCCTCCCAGCGCGGTGAAGCAGTCTGGAAACACAACGATACAGGCGCCCATACGGCCTTCACCCATGAGGCGGTCGAGCCGCTCGGGCACGTTCTCTGCGAAGCTGTTCCAGTTAGTGTGCGATGGCCCCGAACCCGAGTATCCCACCAGGTCGAACAGCACGGGAAAGCGCTTACGTTTGCGTGTGTGATATTCGGCGGGCAGCCATACCGTGAGCTGACGCTCGAACGGATCACCTAGCGGATTGTCAGCCAGCACTTTAGAAGTGTGCCGTAGCGTTATTAGTTGCCCGCTCGCCCAGTGAGGTCGTTTTAGCGCCATCTCATCCCCAGCTCTCCTCTCCCCGGAACCTCCGCGACGCGCGCCGTAAGATGGTATCACGCCCTCCCGCGTATCGACGCGGGATGAGCGGATCAGGCGGCAGTGCGCAGCGCGGCTATTCTATCGTCCAGGGGTGGGTGGGAACTGAACATGGCGCGCAGCCCCGAGCGCATACCCGGAGATATACCGAACGCGACCAGCGTATCCGGCATCGTGTTCGGTAATTGCTGGGCACGTTTCAGACGCTCCAGCGCGGCGATCATCTTCTGGCGGCCGGCAAGTACTGCACCGGCGGCGTCGGCACGAAATTCCCGGCGCCGCGAAAACCACATGACGATTGCACTGGCGAGGATGCCGAGTACGATCTCAGCCGCGATGGTGGCCACCCAATAGCCGATGCCGATGCCCTGCTCGTTTCGGAAAATCACTTTGTCGACGAAGAATCCGATGACCCTGGCCAGGAACAGCACGAAGGTATTCACCACGCCCTGAATGAGAGCAAGTGTGATCATGTCGCCGTTGGCGACGTGGCCTATCTCGTGCCCGACAACGGCCTCCACCTCCTCGGCACTCATTTGCTGTAACAATCCGGTGCTGACGGCCACTAGTGCATTATTGCGTGAGGCGCCGGTGGCGAATGCGTTCGGCATCTGTGCATCGAACACCGCCACTTCGGGCATGCCGATACCGGCGTCCGCCGCCATACGCTCCACCGTGCTGACCAGCTAGCGTTCACCCTGAGTCGTGGGATTGTCTATCACCTGTGCACGGGTGGACCATTTCGCCATCTTCTTCGACAACGCAAGTGAGATCAGCGAACCGCCGAAGCCGAACAGTGCGCACCACACCAGCAGTGCCTGCATGTCCAGATCGTAGCCACTTTGCATGAAGTAACTCTCGAAACCGAGCAGACGGAAAGTGATGCTGACGAGCAGCAGCACCGCGATGTTTGTTGCCAGAAACAGCAGAACACGCATCTAGATGTTTCTCCCGGACAATGGATCTACAACTATGGGGGCGTACCGGCAGGTTTCAAGCAGTGTCCGACATGGCACCCACATCACATGTTGCCCGATGAGAATAGGCTTGGTTCCTGTGGTTGAGACACGGAGCGCTAATGCCCGCACAGTCCTTAGACACGCTATACAACCCAGATGAGGGTTCTGATGCGGATCGGCTGAAGCGCGAGGCGGTGCCTGGCGCACGCGTATGAAAAAAACGCTGGAGGCACTGAACGAGCGCAACGAGAAGGTCCGAAACTCGAAGTGGGTCTGCGTTCGGAGAGCGAAGTCAACGCGCGCCTGATGGATTCAGTCGATCTGGCCGAGCGACCGTTGGGGTCAGCGGGGGAATGATCTGGCGCGGTCGCACGACGAACTGAAGGCGCTGCGTGGCGAAAACGTAACAATGCGTCAGCGCCTTGGTGTTGTGGGGGAAAGCATGTTCGTAACCGATCTCTTGTAAATCCCGGGCATCGGCCAACAGCTGGCGACACGATTATCTGAGGCTGGGATCGAACCCGTGGCCCAACTTGCCGAACTCGAGCCCCTTACGATTCAATCGGCGCGCCATCCTCTGCACCCACTTCGGGGACGTGCACACCGCGACGATTGGGTTGGTCAGGCAATCTGTCTTGTACGGTCTGATAGTTCACGCAACTACCAGTAATTTGCGTGTTTTTTTGGTAGTTGGCTGGCTATCCTGTGGCCACCTTTTCAGGGTGACAACCTTTTCGGACAAAAGGGTAGATGAGTTCTGACCGAGGCGGAGGCGCGCGGGGAAGCGTCACGGGACGAACTCGAAGTGGTTGAGCTGCTGTGGCTTGGCCTGGTTCGCGATCGAATCGGCCGGCGCTTGCGGCGGCCAGACCGTCCGCCCGCGATCAGCAAATGGATCAAATGTTGAACGAAGAAAACGGTCGCCGCTCAGGCGCGGACCGACGAGCCGACACGGACCGTCGCAGAAATCGAAATGGATTGTTCGAGATACGGGCGCGGCGTGCGGGAATCGTTTCGGATAGACGGCAACAGGAACGACGGATGGAAGACATCTCACCGTGGTACCTGTTCTGGCGTCGAGCCTGAACACGTTCTGGCGTCGAGCCTGAACACGTTCTGGCGCCGAGCCTGAGACCGGGGGCTGGCCAGAGGCCAGCAACGAAGTGACGCGTTTTTTGGGAAGTGACCGTGGGATGTGGCTCGGCCGTAGGTCAGCCGCACGTTCATGCTTGCGTTCAACGCGTGCTGATTGTGCTGAAATAGACGCTTAGAATCCTCAACAGGAACCTCGTGACTGCCAGACTGCGCGTCGATCTCAAGGCGCTGGAGCACAATTATCGCAAGCTCTGCGATGCTGCCGGGTCGCTGCCGGAGACAGCAGTGCGGGTTCCTCGTACCGGTGCTGTAGTCAAGGCCAATGCTTACGGGATGGGTCTCGAGCCCGTCGCCAGGGTGCTCTGGCGAGCGGGCTGCAGGGAGTTCTTCGTAGCGAGTGCGGCAGAAGGCCGGTGGCTGCGCCGTTGTCAGCCGGATGCAGTCATCTATGTGTTCGAGGGTGTGCTGCCGGAAACGATTGCCACGCTAGTCGAAGCGCGCCTGATCCCGGTGGTGAATCATGCAGTGCAGTTGTCACTCTGGAAGAGCCACAGAGCCCTGCCTATCGCGATACACGTGGACACCGGGATGCATCGGCTCGGGTTCAGGCCGGACCATCTGGACGCGGCCATGTTTGGTGAATTTCGGGTGGCACTTTTAATGACACACTTTGCCTGCGCGGACCAGACCGATCATCCTGCCAATCAACGCCAGGCACAGCGTTTCTTCTCCGTCTGTGAGTCGTTCCCAGGGGTACCGATCAGCCTCTGCAATTCGGCCGCGACCCTCGCCAACCTCGCCATTGACGATGTGCGGCGACCGGGCATAGCCCTCTACGGTGGCAATCCGTTCAGTGACGCGGACAATCCCATGAGCGTGGTCGCTAGGCTGGAGGGGCAGGTGGTGCAGGTACGCTCACTCGATGCGGGCGAGCTAGTTGGCTATGACTGGACTTACCGCGCCGAACGGCCCAGGCGGGTAGCGGTGGTCGGTCTCGGTTATGCCGACGGTCTGCCGAGGTCGCTGTCTAATTGCGGACAGGCCGGGGTTGCTGGCGTTGTTTGTCCCATCATTGGCCGTGTCACCATGGATCTCACCGTACTTGATGTCACCGAAGTACCGGTGCAGACAGGTGACTGGGTGGAGTTTTTTGGTGCGGGCGTGGGTGTCGATGAGGTGGGCAGGTTGGCTGGCAGCTTCGCTTACGAGTTGTTTTGTGGTGTGGGTTCCCGCGTTCAGCGTCTCTACAGTTCGAACGCGTCCGCATCGGAAACCTCTTCCGGTGGCTCCGGCGCTGCCGGCTCCCGGACCTGACCGCCGCTGACCGCGATGAGATCACGTGCCGCATCTTCCAGATTCCCCAGTGCCCGGTGGGCAAAAGAGCGGTTGAAGAGCAAGCGCGGATCGCGGCCAGAGCTCAGCTGTACCGCCGCGTCGTAGTCCCTCAGCGCCGATAACGCATCGGCGCTTTTCAAGTACAGGTTGCCGCGGTTGGTAAGGGCGAGTGCACTTTCCGGTCGTAACCTCAGTGCCGAATCGAGATCCGCGAGTGCACTGTCCAGATCGCCTCGGCGTTCCAGAATGAGCGCACGGGAAATGAGTAGTGCAAACCGTACTCGCACGGGCGCGTCCGTGAGTTCGAGCAACTCGTCACAGGCCTGTGTAGAGACCGACTGCTGTGCCGCCTGGTAGCAGGGAGAAGGGTCGAGGAAAGCGGTGGCCGTCGCCGCAGCCACCGCCGACCACAATTTGATCGTGAGCAAGACGTCCATGTGCGCATGGTAGCAGTGCCGGATAAACTGTGGGGGCGACAATGGAGGCAAGGGACATGACGGCAATCAATAAGAACGGAGTGCTGAAGGACCAGGTGGCGGTGATTACGGGTGCCAGCCGCGGCATCGGCGAAGCGCTTGCACGTCGGTTCGCGATGGAGGCGGCGAACGTGGTGGTATCGGCACGAACGGCGGAAGCATCGGAGCACTACCTACCCGGCACCATAAACGAAACGGTGAATACCATCCGCGCGGCAGGTGGTGAGGCGATGGCTGTACGTGCCGACCTCGCGAATGCTGAAGACCGTGCCAATCTGATCAAAGCGGCGGAGGAGGCGTATGGCCGTGTGGACATCCTTGTCAACAACGCGGCGATCACCTATTTCATCCCGGTAGACCAGTTTCCGGAGAAGCGTTTTCGACTCATGATGGAAGTGCAGGTATGGGCACCGTTTGAACTCTCGCAGCTGGTGCTGCCCGGCATGCGCGAACGGGGTGGTGGTTGGATTCTCAACATATCCTCTGGAGCCGCGATGCACCCGCCCAAAGACGCCCCTGGTCGCGGCGGTGCGGTGTATGGGATGTGCAAGGCGGCTCTGGAGCGCTTCACGACAGGGCTTGCGCAGGAAGTCTTCGACGACAACATCGGTGTCAACGTGATCTCACCGGGTCTCGTCGCGACCCCGGGCGTCATGCACCATAAACTGATCAACGAATCCAACAAAGACATAGTGATGCCAGTGGAGGTGATGGCGGAGGCTTGTTTACGCCTGAGCCACGGCGATCCCCGGGAGCTGACGGGCCGCATAGACTACGCCGACAAGGTGTTGGAAGAGTTTGGGCTCGAAACAGTGGACCTGATCAGTTAGGGAAGGATCGTAATCGGTGTGTGAAGTCATGACGAGAATCGCGGTCGGCCGGTTTGGTCTGTTTTTGACAGGATTGGCGCTGGCGGCATCGCCGGTGTGGTGGTGAGAGAACCGCAGAATCACTCTCGCTTACCGGCCGAAAATCGCATCAGCGCGAACCGAGTGTGCGCCCGATCTCCAGCTGTATCGCGAAATCCGGTGTCGCAGCCAACCAGAGGTCCTCAACCAAACTGAATTTGGCGGTCCATGGCGAATCCTCGGCCGCAAATGCGAAACCGATTGCGGGCTGCACGGTGCTGGATTCGAATTCCGCGAGCGACGAATCATAAAAGGCGCTGGAGCCGGATATCTGGGTCAACCAGTGCCAACGCGTACTGAAAGCTCAGGCCAGTCCCACGCCTGCGAACACGATCTGGTCCTCCTGCAACTCGGGCAACACATCGCCATCGTCGAGAAAAGTGACACCGAGATGTGCTTGCAAAGGATGTGGGCGAAGGGGTTCTGTGGCGGCAGCCTCAGCATGTCCGAGCTTTGCGCAAACGCGGATGGGGTGCCGAACCATAGCGTCGTCGCCAGGATCAGGTTGAGACGCAAAATACTGCTCATCTGTTTCGACATAGTTTCCTGCTTTTTTTGTGTTCGTGATCATCTACACGGCTCTTAACACAGCAGCCCAGTCCTCGATGGCGGCCTCGTGGCCATGCACCAGCTGTATGGTCACCTGCCCATAGCCGGCGTCGCGTAACGTCCGCAGCTGTGCCACCAGCTCATTCGCGGTACCGCTCATCGACGTCGCACGCACCAGATCCGGCGTGATGTGTCGTTCTTCCGGGCGCACGAACATCAGGTGGCCGCGATGGTTGTGCAGATACTTCGCATCCGCGGGTTCGTAACCGGCGTGCACCTCAAGGTAGCTTGCAAGCGGCTCGGCGAGCGGGCCATCCGGTATGGCACTGCCCATGGCACCCATTTCGTCGGCGAAGTTGTGGAACATCACCGATGTGAACGGTCCGCCCTGCGCCATGAGGCGGGCTTCGTCTTCTGTCGTGTTTCCGGTGAGCACAGCGCCCATCGTGAACAGGTTCGTGGCAAGTGTATGATCGGACCGACCGGCATCGCGCCAGATCTGCTGCATACGCGCAAGGCTCCCGGCAGCGCCCTGTGTGGCGGCAAAGTTGATCCATCCGGCGCCGAGGGCGGCGACCAGTTGTTGGGACTTCGGGCCGAATGCGGAGAGCCACAGGGCAATATCGTCCTCGATGTTGATGAGTCCGAGGTCCGGATTCAGGAATGCGATCTTATGCTCTTCACCTTCGAAGTCCCAGTCGACCACTTCGCCGCGAAGTAGCGTCTGCACCCGCTCGATGTAAGTGCGCACTCGGGCCAGCGTCATCGCACCGAGGCCCATGGTGCGCCGGGCCGTAAACCCCGTACCGACCCCGAAGTCGATGCGTCCGGGCGCGAGTTTGTTCAGGGATGCCAGGGCGTTGGCGGTTACCGGCTCGATACGGTTCGAAGGTACCAGGACACCCGTGCCCAGACGGATACGATCCGTGTGGTGGGCGGCCAGTGCCATGCAGACGAAGACGTCGGGATTGAGCAGCTGTGTGTCATAGAACCAGGCGGTGGAGAATCCCAGTTCCTCGGCCCGCACTACCCAGCGCCAGGAGTCGACTTCCGACGCCAGCGCGATGCTGTACTCCATTTCTCTCTCCGATTGAGGTGATCCCAAGCATACATGCCGCGTGCGGGTTTTCGCCCGCAAAGACGTTGTGCCACAGTCCGAACTATGTGCGAATCGATAGGCTGATCCCGGCGGGTCAGCTCTCGCGCACCGGGATCTCGGTTTTCTTTGTTACTGTCCGGAGCGCGAAGCTCGACTGTACGCGGTTGACTCCGGGCAGGCGGGTCAGATGTTGTGAGTGGATGCGTTCGTAGTCGCGCGCATCGCTTACGATGACGCGCAGCAGGTAGTCCGCCTCGCCCGACATCAGATGGCATTCCATGACCTCCGGGAGTTGCCTGACCGCCGCCTCGAACGCCGCCAGATCATCCTGCTGCTGGCTGTTGAGCGTGATCTGCACGAATACGTTGTCTGGGTAGCCTGCGCTCGACTGATCAACGAGACCCACATAAGCGCGAATCATGCCGGATTGTTCGAGCCGTCTGACACGCCGCAGGCAGGCGGACTCGGACAGATTCACGCGACCGGAGAGGGCGGAATTCGAGAGGCGTGCATCGAGCTGAATCTCGTGGAGGATTGCACGGTCAATTCTGTCCAGATTGGAGTATTCTTGCGCTATCATGTGAATTTCCGCGGAATTCTTGTGCATAGTGCGCTATTCGATACGTATTTTGCAAGTGGCTGTCGTGACCCTTGACGTAGTGTATGCGGATCAGAAGCGCGACGTGCGAGGACCATCATGCGCATTGGCGTACCGAAGGAAATCAAGGTGCACGAGTATCGGGTGGGTCTCACACCCTGCTCCGTGCAGGAACTCAGCAGCGCCGGCCACGCGATCATGGTCGAGCAGGATGCGGGTGTCGGTATCGGTTTCAGTAATGAGGACTATCGAGACGCCGGTGCTGACATCGGTGTTGTGGAGGATGTTTTCGCCGCCGAGCTGGTGGTGAAGGTGAAGGAGCCGCAGCTGCCGGAGATAGAGCGCCTGCGTCGAGGACAGGTACTTTTCACCTATCTGCATCTTGCCGCCGATCGTGCTCAAACAGAGGCGCTCATGCGCTCCGGTGTCACGGCGATCGCCTATGAAACCGTCACCGCGGCCGAGGGCGGGCTGCCGCTGCTCACACCGATGAGCGAGGTCGCAGGGCGTATGTCGGTTCAGGTTGGCGCGGTCGCTCTGCAACGAGCGAGTGGTGGGCGGGGTGTCCTGCTGGGCGGCGTTCCGGGAGTGGCCCCCGGCAAGGTCGTGGTTCTCGGCGGTGGGGTTGCCGGTACCAACGCCGCACAGATGGCGGTGGGACTGCAGGCCGATGTCACAGTGCTAGACAAATCCGTCGCCCGCCTGCGGTGGCTCTCCGAGCAGTTCGAGGGCCGTGCGAAAGTGCTCATGGCATCCGAGCAAGCCGTGCGAGAAGCGGTACTGGAAGCCGATCTCGTCATCGGCTCTGTACTCATCCCAGGTGCTGCTGCTCCGAAACTGGTTACCCGGGACATGGTCCGGCAGATGAAAAAGGGTGCGGCCATGGTGGATATTTCCATCGATCAGGGCGGGTGTTTCGAGACCAGCCGGCCGACGACGCACGACGATCCGATGTATGTCGAGGAAGGTGTCGTGCACTACTGCGTGACCAATATGCCGGGCGCTGTGGCCAGAACCGCGGCACTTGCGCTCAACAATGTCACCTTGCCGTACGTGCACGCACTGTCCAAACATGGATGGAAGCGGGCATTCGACCTCGATCCCGACTTCGCCAACGGCCTGAACGTGCATCGCGGCATGGTACGTCACGAGAAGGTCGCCGACGCACTTGGGCTGAGGTGTATGCCGGCCGCCGCCTGATCGCCTCACCGCGCCGCTGCCTCCTACCGTTGCCGGTCAGGACCGGGTAGGGTTGTTGGCCCTGCCTGAGCGCATGCAAATAGGGAGAGCCGAGTGACCGATCCGCTGCACAACGAGTTTCCACCTGGTTCGCTGGAAGCGAAAGACCTGGAACACCTGCTGCACCCGACGACCAATCTCAAACTACACCGCGAGAAAGGCCCGACGGTGCTGAAGCAGGCCCAGGGTGTATACATCTGGGACAGCCAGGGCAAGCAGTATCTGGAAGGGATGGCGGGTTTGTGGTGCACGGCGCTGGGTTACGGTGAGGAAGAACTCGCCCGGGTCGCGGCGGACCAGATGAGGGAGCTGTGCTACTCGCAGTTGTTCGCGGGTAAGTCCAACGAACCCAGCATCCTGCTCGGCGAAAAGCTGAAGGCAATGGCGCCGTTTGATGCGGGCCGGGTGTTCTATGGGCTGTCGGGCAGCGACGCCAATGACACCCAGATCAAGCTGATGTGGTACTACCATAACGCCATCGGTCAGCCCGAGAAGAAGAAGATCATCAGCCGCATCGGGGGCTATCACGGCGTGACCATTGCCTCCGGATCGCTGACCGGATTGCCGCCCTTCCACAAGCACTTCGACCTACCGATGGCGCGGGTGCTGCACACCGACCGACCGCACTACTATCGCGATGCCGAGGGTGCCGAGAGCCAGGCACAGTTCGTCGAACGCCTGGTCGGCAATCTGGAGGATCTCATCAAGCGCGAAGATCCGGATACAATTGCAGCGTTCATCGCCGAGCCGATCATGGGCGCGGGCGGTGTAATCGTGCCCCCTGCGGGCTATTACGAAAAAGTACAGGCGGTACTCGACCGGTACGACATTCTCTTCATCGACGACGAGGTGATCTGTGGCTTCGGGCGCACGGGCAATGCCTTCGGCGCCCAGACCGTGGGCATCAGGCCCGCTACCATGAGCGTGGCCAAGGCGGTGTCGTCTGCCTATCTACCGCTGTCAGCGGTGCTGATTCCGGAATACATGTACGAGCCGTTCGTCGAGCAGGCGGCTGAGGTCGGCAACTTCGGTCATGGATTCACCTACTCGGGGCACCCGGTATGCGCCGCGGTTGCCCTGCGCAATCTCGAGTTGATGGAAGAGCGCGACCTGTTCGGGCATGCCGCCAGGGTCGGGGAGGTCTTTCAGGAGCGTCTTGCCGGTCTCGCGGAGCATCCGCTGGTGGGCGACGCTCGGGGAGCGGGCCTCATCGGCGGTGCGGAAATCGTGGCCGACAAGGACACTCGGGCTTCCTTCCCGGCGGCGAAGGGGGTGGCGGCAAGGGTGGTGGAGCGTGCCGAGCATCACGGCCTGATCATCCGCAACATGGGGGACGTCATCGCGCTGTGCCCGCCGCTGATCATTACCGAGCGTCAGGTGGACGAACTGTTCAGCAAGTTCGAAACAGCCCTGGACGAAACACTCAACTGGGTGCGTTGAAAAGCAAATCGCTCCTGTGGTTCCGGGAGGGTAGAATGCGCGCCCTCATGGAAGACGGCATCGCCGAGCGAGAGGTTAAACGCAAGCATGTGGAAGCAGCCAGGTGATGGCTGGACTAGCCGAAATACGTCTGAGGAAGCGCTATGGCAGTGCTGTTAAGCAAAGTAGACACCCGAAGCGACGCGTTTGTGGGAAACGCGGCTCATCACCGCGATCTGATGGAGAATCTGCGCGAACTAACGGCCGAGATAGCGCTCGGTGGGGATCAACGCTCTCGTGACCGCCACGAGGCCCGGGGAAAGTTGCTGCCACGGGAGAGGGTCGAGCGCTTGATAGATCCCGGTGCGCCCTTTCTCGAGCTGGGACAGCTCGCCGGGCACGAACTGTACGATGACCACGTACCCGGGGGCGGCATTATCACGGGTGTTGGGCGCGTGTCGGGTGAACTCTGTGTCATCGTCGCCAATGACGCGACGGTCAAGGGCGGCACCTACTACCCCATTACGGTGAAGAAACATCTGCGTGCGCAGGAAGTGGCTATAGAGAACAGCCTGCCGTGCATCTATCTGGTGGACTCCGGCGGTGCCTTCCTGCCCATGCAGAACGAGGTGTTCCCGGACCGGCATCACTTTGGACGCATTTTCTACAACCAGGCGAACATGTCGGCCGCCGGCATTCCGCAAGTAGCCGTGGTGATGGGTTCTTGTACGGCCGGTGGCGCATACGTGCCCGCGATGTGTGACCAGAGCATCATCGTGCGTAATCAGGGCACGATATTTCTCGGAGGCCCGCCGCTGGTGAAGGCGGCGACGGGAGAAGAGGTGGATGCCGAGAGCCTCGGCGGCGGCGATGTACATAGTCGCACCTCCGGCGTCACAGATTACCTGGCGGTGAACGACGAGCACGCACTGGTGCTGGCGCGCGAAATCATTGCCACCGGACACCAGCGCTTTCGCCCCACTGTCGAGACTCGCGCGCCATTGGCGCCGAAGTACGATCCAGAAGAGCTCTATGGCGTGATGCCGATGGACACACGCACGCCCTTCGATGTGCGCGAGGTGATCGCGCGTCTCGTCGACGGATCCGAATTCCATGAATTCAAAGCACTGTACGGCGACACGCTGGTGTGCGGCTACGCGCATATCGAAGGCATGCCGGTGGCGATTCTCGCCAACAACGGCATCCTCTTCTCGGAATCGGCACTCAAAGGAGCACATTTCATCCAGCTCGCAGACCGCCGCGGTATTCCGCTGCTGTTCCTGCAGAACATCACGGGCTTCATGGTGGGGCGTAAGTACGAAAACCAGGGCATCGCGAAAGACGGGGCGAAGATGGTGACGGCCGTGGCCTGTGCCCGGGTACCCAAACTGACGGTGGTGATTGGCGGGTCACACGGCGCGGGTAACTACGCGATGTGCGGGCGCTCCTACGACGCGCGCTTCCTGTGGACCTGGCCTAACGCGCGCATTTCGGTAATGGGTGGTGAGCAGGCCGCTCATGTGCTCGCCACCGTGCGCGATGATGCGCTTCATGCTCGCGGGGAGACCTGGCCGGAGGAGGAACGGACCGGGTTTATGAACAGCATCCGCGCCCAGTACGATGCTCAGGGACACCCCTACTATGCGAGCGCACGGCTCTGGGACGACGGGGTGATTGCGCCGTCGGATACGCGCCGGGTGCTCGGGTTGGCGCTTGCCATGACCTGCCGCGAACCGGTACAGGGCGATTCCGCTTTCGGCATTTTCAGGATGTAGGTGAACCACGAGCAGGGCACAGGAGTAGCTTGAGTGTTTGAGTCTGTATTGATCGCCAACCGGGGTGAAATCGCTTGCCGCATCGCGCGTACTGTACGAAGACTGGGCATGCGCAGCATCGCGGTGTATTCGGAAGCGGACGCAAATGCCAGGCACGTGGAAATGGCGGACGAAGCCCATCTCATCGGACCCGCGCCCGCGCTGCACAGCTATCTGGACATCGGCAAGGTGCTGGCGGTAGCAAAGGCCAGTGGTGCGCGGGCTATTCACCCGGGTTATGGGTTTCTCTCGGAAAACGATGTATTCGCGGATGCCTGCGAGAATGCCGGCGTGGTGTTTGTCGGTCCATCGGGTGCGGCCATCCGCACCATGGGTTCGAAAATCGAGGCCAAGCGGCTAGTGAGCGCTGCTGGTACGCCGGTCGTACCCGGCTACCAGGGTGATGATCAGGATGCCCGGGTGCTCGCAGATGCCGCCGCCGAAGTGGGTTATCCATTGCTGATCAAGGCGTCGGCTGGTGGCGGCGGTAAGGGTATGCGGCTCGTAAACGAGCACGACGGGTTCGCTCGTGCGCTTGAAGGTGCACGCCGGGAGGCGGCGGCCGCCTTCGGAGACGATCGTGTTTTGTTGGAACGATACCTCGCTGCACCGAAACACCTCGAGGTGCAGATCATTGGCGACACACACGGTCGGATGTTGCACCTGTTCGAGCGAGATTGTTCCGTGCAACGCCGGCATCAGAAAGTGATCGAGGAGGCGCCGGGTCCGGGCGTGACACCGGATCTGCGCGAACAGCTTGGAGAGGCAGCGCTAACCGCGGCACGCGCCATCGATTACGTGGGGGCAGGGACGGTCGAGTTCATCGCAGAAGGTGAGGAGTTCTTCTTCATGGAGATGAACACGCGCTTGCAGGTGGAGCATCCCGTCACCGAGGCGATTACGGGTCTCGACCTGGTGGAATGGCAGTTGCGGGTGGCGGCGGGCGAGGCGCTCGAACTTGGTGCGTTGTCGATTGGCGGGCATGCCATCGAGGTGCGTCTTTATGCCGAAAACCCCGTGCGGCGATTTCTTCCGTCGACGGGGCAGCTGGTGCGTTTCCATATCGCGGAAGGTATCCGCCTCGACAGCGGTGTGCGCGAAGGTGACCGGGTGAGTGTGCACTATGATCCCATGCTAGCAAAACTCATCGCTCACGGAGAGACGCGTGAGGATGCCCGCCGCAGTCTGGTCAATGCGCTCTCACGCAGCCGTGTGGCGGGTGTCGAGCACAACCTCGGTTATCTGCGTGCCCTGCTCGATCACCCATCCTTCGTTGGTGGCGAATACACCACGCGCGTGGCGCAGGACATACATGATGAGTTGCTCACGCCGGTTACCGACGAAGACTGGTGCCTCGCAGCACTCGCGGCGATCAGGTTGGCGAATTCTGCGGAAGAGGGTCCGTGGTCGGATATCGGCGGGTGGCGGTTGAACTTGCCACCGCGCACGCGCGTGGGACTCAAGCTCGGGAAGCAACGGCGCGATGTGCTGCTTAGCGAACACGATGTGAAGGTGGACGGTGGCGATGCCATCGCGCTCAACGTGCTCGCTGCGTGCGGGGAGGCGGCGACGGTGGACCTCGGCGTGCGGCAGTTCCGCTTTGGCTGGGCATTGCATGATGGCCGGGTCTACCTGATGCGAGACGGAGCTACGCTGACGTTCGAGCTGCTGACGGACGTGGTGAACAGCGATGTGGGTGGCCTGACTGCTTCAGGGCGTATCGAGGCGCCGATGCCCGGGGAGGTGGTCAATGTTGCCGTTGCGGCCGGGGAGCGTGTATCTCAGGGGCAGGTGTTGGTCGTGCTCGAGGCCATGAAAATGGAGCACACCATCACGGCGCCTGAAGGGGGAACTGTGAAGGAAGTAAAATGCGTCCCGGGTCAGCGCGTGCAAGAACACGCGGAATTGATCGTGCTCGAAAACCGGGACTGACCTCAGAGGAGCGGTAACTCCGTGGTGTACTTGACGCGGCGCAGTGCGAAGGTCGAGCTCAGGTTTGCGACTTCCGGCAGGTGCACCAACGTGTGCTTCAGCAGGCGTTCATAGGCCGCTACATCTTCCACAACCACGCGCAGCAGAAAATCCTTCTCCCCGGAAACCGTATAACATTCCACGATCTCGTCTACGTCCACTACCGCTTCCTCGAAACGGCTGAGCGCGTTGTTCTGGTGACCCTTGAGCGTCACGTGGACGAACACGTTAACGCTCAAGTTCAGTTGATCCGGGTCGAGCAGCGTCACCGCACGTCGGATGATGCGCTGCTCCTGAAGCCTTTTGACGCGCCGCCAGCAGGGTGTGTGCGACAGGCCCACGCGCTCGCCGAGATCCTGCATGGACAGATCGGCGTTGGCCTGCAGTTCGCGGAGAATCTTGCGGTCAAAGCTGTCTAGATTGATCATCCTCAATATTCACTTATATGTAGGATATATATCATAATCTCAACGGGATAAGGATACACATCCTTCTGTCCTGAAGATGTCGTGATGTCATGCTGCTATTGACGGTGGCCGCTGTGGTCGTGGCGGGGGCGCTGCTATGATGGCTGCTGTTGTCAGCGACGGACCGAATGATGGTGGAGTTCGATTTTGGCCTCGGCGAGACCCTGGATGCCCTGCGCGAGAGCGTACGTCAATTCGCCGAACGTGAGATCGCGCCGCGCGCAGTGGAGATAGACGAGCGCAACGAATTTCCCCGTGACCTGTGGCCCGCACTCGGCGACCTCGGCGTTCTGGGTATGACCGTGGAAGAAGCGTACGGTGGTGTGGATCTCGGTTACCTGGCGCACTGTGTGGCCATGGAAGAAATCAGCCGCGTGTCGGCGTCGGTGGGTCTCTCGTATGGTGCGCACTCCAACCTGTGCGTAAACCAGATCCGACGATTCGGCACAGAAGATCAAAAACAGGCCTATCTGCCGGGCCTCGTCAGCGGAGAATATCTAGGCGCGCTGGCCATGAGCGAAACGGGTGCGGGTTCGGATGTCGTCAGCATGAAGCTGCGTGCTCGGGATGAAGGTGACGTGTTCGTGTTGAACGGTAACAAGATGTGGATTACCAATGGTCCCGGTGCGGATCTGTTGGTGGTTTACGCCACCGTGAACCCGGAACTCGGCCCCAGGGGCATCACCGCGTTTCTGATCGAGAAAGACATGGTGGGATTCAGCACTGCCCAGAAACTCGACAAGCTCGGCATGCGCGGTTCGGATACCTGCGAACTGATCTTCGAGGAGTGTGCGGTACCGAAGAGCCAGGTGCTGGGTGAGGTCGGAAAGGGCGTGAGCATCCTGATGAGTGGGCTCGACTACGAGCGCGTGGTACTCGCAGCCGGGCCGGTTGGCATCATGCGCGCCTGTCTGGATCTGGTGATCCCTTACGTGCACGAACGCAAGCAATTCGGGCAGCCCATCGGCACCTTCCAGCTGATGCAGGGCAAGGTCGCGGACATGTACACTACGATGAACGCGGCGCGCTCGTACGTTTACTCGGTGGCGCACGCATGCGATGCCGGACAGACCACCCGCTTCGACGCCGCGGGTTGCATCCTGTTTGCCGCGGAGAAGGCGACGGTCGTCGCACTCGAGGCGATCCAGGCGCTGGGTGGTAATGGATACGTCAATGAGTTTCCGGCGGGCCGCCTGCTGCGTGATGCCAAGCTTTATGAAATTGGCGCGGGCACCAGTGAAATACGGCGCATGCTGATCGGGCGGGAGCTATTCGAAGCCACCGGGTGATGCCCGTGCGGTGTTTTGTTTTGCGTTAGACCGAATGTCATGACCCCGCCATAATCCGGTGTCGCAACCCGGCGCACCGCTCTGGTGTCGAAGTGAGGGGTGCGATCTTTTTCTGGAGAAGCGTTGGTGAAACGGTCACTGAGAAGCCCTGGCTTGGCTGTTGCGTTACTGGGGTGGATGGCCTGGCGCATCTGGTGCCACCAGGCAGCGAAGATGAGATCCGGGAGCGGCTGCAACCGGTGGGGAAAGTCTGTCGTGAAGGGCACGATTGCGCACAGATGGTGGTGCCCGCAGGGGCTGGCGATGATCTCACAGGAGAACGGATCTATGCCCAGTTCTGCTTCGCGTGCCATGACAACGGCGTAGCGGACGCATCGAGAATAAGGGATGTGGCCGCGTGGGGTAAGCGTGCCGCAAAGGGTCTCGATGCGCTGGTCGAATCGAGCCTGACCGGGATCAAGCTGATGCCCGCCATGGGCACTTGCATGACCTGTACCGAACAGCAGATGCACGCCGCCACCGAATACATACTGGAGCGCGGTAGCTGAGCCTGTCCGTGCTAACCCACGCCCAGACGGTTCTCCCAGTCTACTGCGCGGAAGCTCAGCGCTTCCGCGACATGCACCTCCCTGATCACATCCGATGGTTCCAGATCGGCGATGGTCCAGGCGACCTTTATCACCTTGTGATAGCTGCGTGCTGACAGGCTGAAACCCTCGACGGCGGTCGTCAGCAGTTTGTGGGCGGTCTGCGTGAGAGGCGCCTTGCGTCGTGCCTCGATGCCGGGTAAATCGGCGTTCAGATGCGACTGCCGCGCCGTCTGTCTGCGCCGTGCTTGTTCGACCGCCTCGACGAGCCCGGTGATCGACTCTGGCACGGGCAGAGCGGTGAGCTGGTCCGCCGACAGTGCCGGTACCCAGAACTGCAGATCGACACGGTCGATCAATGGACCCGGTATGCGATTCTGGTAGGCCTGGATCTGCGCTGACGTACAGCGGCACGTGGTTTGATCACACACCCGCCCGGACGGACAGGGATTCATCGCGCCAACCAGCTGGAACCGGGCGGGGAAGGCCGCCCGATAGGCCGTGCGCGCGATGGTGGCCACACGTGACTCCAGCGGTTCGCGCAGGAGGTTGAGCACAGCGGGTGCAAAGTGTGGCATTTCGTCGAGGAACAGTACGCCACCGTGCGCGAGCGATGCTTCTCCGGGAGTGGGTGTTCTTCCGCCGCCGACGATGGCGGGAGCGCTGGCTGAATGGTGTGGGTCGCGAAACGGAATCCGAAAATAGTCCCCGCGCACCAGGCCGGCGGCAGAATAGATGGAGGCGATCTCGAGTGCCACCTCTGCTTCGAGTCGTGGCACCAGCTCGGGCATTGCACGGGCGAGCAGGGTCTTACCCGTGCCGGGTGGGCCTATCATGAGTAGGTGATGAGCGCCTGCCGCACCGATCTGTATCGCCCGTTTGGCGGCTTGCTGGCCGACGATGGTACCGAAGAGCCCCGGCGGCGGGTCGATCGCAGGCGGTGGGAGCACGGTCAGTCCCGGATGGTGTTCGGGATCCGCCACCGTGCGCACCACTTCAGTGAGAGTGCGGCAAGGCAGCACCGAGCAATCGTCGAGCAGATGAGCTTCTGCTGCGTTCTCGTATGGCACGACGAACCAGTTGCGTTGCGCACGGGACTGGATGGCGGCGCACAGCGTGCCAGAAACCGGGCGCAGAGAACCTGCCAGGCTCAACTCACCGAGAAACTCGAATTCATTGAGGCGCGTGGTATCGAGCTGATTGGTGGCGGCCAGCACGCTCACCGCCATGGCGAGATCGAAACGTGCACCCTGCTTCGCCAGATCCGCGGGGGCCAGGTTGATCACGACGCGGCCCTCGGGGTATTTGAATCCGGAGTTCCTGATGGCACTCTTCACGCGGTCACGGGCCTCTCGCACCGCCGTCTCCGGCAGGCCCACGACAGTGGTGCCGGGTAGCCCGGATCCGGCGTGCGTTTCCACCATCACGCGGGGCGATTGCATGCCGAGTTGGGCCCGGCTCGCAGCGGCGGCCAAATCTTCGGGCATGGCCGTTGCGGTGGCCGTCAGGCCTTTTCGAGTTCGTTGATGCGGCGCTCCAGTTCCGCCACGGTATTTTCCATTTGCGCCAGTGCGGTGAGGTGTGCCTCGAGTTCGCGCCGGGGTAGCAGTTGCAGCTGGCTGAAGAAGCCTTCCACCACGCGGCGAAAGTCGTCGGGTGCATCGCCCCGCAGACGAAGTGCGTCGGTGAGGCGCGCAATCAGGTCGTCGGCTGCGTTTTGAGGGTCGTGGTCCATGTCTGACTTCACCGGGGTTGTTTCACAGTCATGGTAGTCCCGTGACCCTCTCACACAAGGACGAATCACCTCTCGGCAGCGTGCGCCTTTACTGACATTGGTGCATTGGCGTCGTGGTACCCACCGCTCGAAGCTCGAACCGATGCGCACTGTAACGGTGCGTCAGGGCGCCCTAAAACGGTGCGTATATATCCTTCCATGCTTTTGGATATGAACCTATCTCTTTGATGTTCAAAAGAAATACAAGACTGGCACGAATGCTGCTGAAAGTACGGTGAGTGCGTGGCGCCTGGAGAGTATGGCGGTGCGTGGAACAAGGCTCTACTTCAAAACAGAATGGGGACATCGATGAAAAAACTATTGGCTTGCTTCCTCGTGTTGAGCGCGGGCTATGTCTCGGCCGCCGAGTTTTCGGGCAACGTTACGCTTGCCACCGACTATCGCTTTCGTGGCATCTCGCAGGGCGACCGCTCACCCGCTATCCAGGGTGGCTTCGACCTCGAAACCGAGAGCGGATTGTACGTTGGGACCTGGGCGTCCAACGTGGGCTTCGCGGGCAGCGGCGCATTGGAACTCGACGTTTACGGCGGCTTCGCAGGTGATTTCAGTGAGAGCGTGGGTTACGACGTCGGTGTGCTGTACTACGCCTATCCCGAGAGTGATTCTGATCCCGATTTCAATTATGTCGAGATCTACGGGAGCCTGTCCTTTGGCGATGCCACGTTGGGTGTGAACTACTCGCCTGACTACTACGCCGAAACCGACAGCTTCTGGTACCTCTACGCCGGCTATTCAATGGGCCTCGGCGAGAACTTCTCACTGGATCTGCACGTCGGTTTGAACAAGTTCGACGACGACGCTGAGGGTCTGGCCTTCGGTCTTGGCGAAGGGCTTGATGGGGAAGACCAGTACGTGGACTACAGCGTGGGCATATCCACGTCCGCCGCGGGTCTCGATTTCTCGCTTGCCTGGGTCGGTACCGACCTCGATGAGGAAGAGTGTTTCGGCGACACCAAGCTCTGCGATGACTCGGTCGTCTTCTCAGTATCGAAAAGCCTCTAATTAGGCAAGAGAATCCCGGTGCACGGGTCTTCCACACCTTAGCCCTCACGGGACGTGCACTGGGATCGAAAGGAGATAACTACATGAAACTCGTAACAGCCATCATCAAGCCCTTCAAGCTCGACGACGTGCGAGAGGCATTGTCCGGGATTGGCGTGCAGGGCATGACGGTTACCGAAGTGCAAGGGTTCGGCAGACAGAAAGGCCACACGGAGCTCTATCGGGGCGCCGAGTACGTGGTCGACTTTCTGCCGAAGGTCAAGGTTGAAACGGCCGTCGACGACGGGCTGCTCGATCAGGTGTTGGAGGCGATCACCAAGTCTGCCAACACTGGCAAGGTTGGGGACGGCAAGATCTTCGTCGCCTCGTTGGAAGAAGTGGTACGCATACGTACCGGCGAAACGGGATCAGACGCCGTTTAAGGCGCCTGACCCTGGGGAGAAAAGATTGTGGAAAATTTGATTCAAACAAACTATGCGCGGTCATACGTATCCACATCGGTGAATCCGGTAGTGAAGCGGTCTAATCCGGTTCGCCGAACAGAACAATCCGATCAGGAGGATAACGAGAATGAATTTACTAATGAAAACCAGCTGGACTAGCCGGTGGTTGAAAATCTGCCTGCTACCCGGCCTACTTCTGGCTTCAGGTAGTGCCGGCGCAGATGACCTGAGCGCTGGCGACACTGCGTGGATGCTCACTGCAACAGCACTCGTTTTGTTCATGACGATTCCGGGGCTATCGCTGTTTTATGCGGGCATGGTGCGCAGCAAGAATATCTTGTCCGTACTCATGCAGTGTTTCGCAATTACTGGTTTGGCCACAATTACCTGGATCATCGTTGGTTACAGCATCGCCTTCGGTGGTGATGGCGCATTCTGGGGCGGCTTAGATAAAGCCTTCCTCTCGGGTGTAACCGTTGATGCCATGTCGGGCACGATCCCTGAGACCGTGTTTATGACTTTCCAGATGACCTTCGCCATCATCACGCCGGC
>DCWG01000147.1 GCA_002327525.1 Gammaproteobacteria bacterium UBA2168
AACAACCGGCATCTGGCAGAGCGTGTGGCTCGAGGTGGTGCCGATGACGCGCATTGAATCTCTGCACATCCTCCCGGACTGGCCGAACGGTCGTTTCATTGTGCTGCCGCGCTTCACCGCCCTCACAGCGGCGCACAAAATCCGTTGCATCGTATGCTCCGAGGGTGCCGAGGCAACCCGCGTCGAACAGGTCGCGGGCGACGGACTGCCGCTGGTGATCGATCTGTCCGCGCCGCGTGCCTGGTCACCGACGGATCCGCATCTGTACACACTGCGATTCGAACTCGAGAAAGACGCGGAAGTAGTGGACGCCGTCGATTCCTACGCCGGACTGAGACAGTTCTGCGTCGAAGGCGACCGTTTCTTCCTGAACGGTGAGCCTATCTTCCTGCGGCTCGTGCTCGACCAGGGTTTCTACCCGGACGGCTTGTGGACGGCCCCGAGCGATGAGGCCCTGCGGACCGACATCGAGCACGCGCTGGCGCTGGGTTTCAATGGAGCGCGCTTGCATCAGAAGGTATTCGAAGAGCGTTTCCACTACTGGGCGGATCGTTTGGGTTACCTCACCTGGGGGGAATTTCCGGACTGGGGCCTCGAAGGCATGAATTTCTTCCCGCCGCGAAAGGATCCGGTGTTCCAGGAGCGTGCGCTCGATAATCACCTGCGCGAGTGGTGTGAAGTGGTCGAACGAGACCGCAACCATCCCTCGATCATCACGTGGACCCCCTTCAACGAGGCAAACCGCCGGAAGGGCAGGGAGCGTCTGTACGATCGCACCATACGCAGGACCTACGCGCTCACCAAGACTCTCGACCCGACACGACCCGTTCACGACGCGAGCGGGTGGACTCACATCGCGACCGACATCTACAGCGTGCACGACTACGAACAGGATCCGACGCGCCTGCGTGAGACTTATGCCCAGGGTCCGACCGATGTGGGAGCCGCGCGCGAGCGTTTCGGCGGCGAACCCGGCGAGGCGTACGCCGGGCAACCCTTTGTGGTGGACGAGTACGGCGGCACATGGTGGACGGACGAGGACCGAGACGATACGAGTTGGGGCTATGGCGAACGCCCCGGTACCCTCGGTGAAGCACAGCAGCGCATCACGGCGCTCACCTCGGTGCTGCTGGACAACCCTTGTATCGCGGGGTTCTGCTACACGCAGCTGACCGACATCGAGCAGGAGCAGAACGGCCTTTATACCTATGACCGTCGACTGAAATACGACGCCGCGAAACTGCTCGAGACGTTCGCCGCACCAGCGGCCATCGAAAAGTCCGGCCGCTCACGATGAGCGAGTGAGCGGCCACCCGCCGGCAAGGGCTGCACGTCGGCTCACATCGACACCACTTCGCGCGCTGTTCTGGCCATCGTGACGATGGCGAGCGCCAGGAAGATCACGGCCATCGCAATGTTGATCGGCCGTGCCTGGCGATGCAGAAAGGCGAGCGGCGGGCCAGTGGACAACAGCGCTGCCACCAGCACGTACCACAGCGTGTCGATCAGCCAACCGACACCGGCCATCGTGAACCGTGTACGGATGCCGAGTTCGTCGGCGAGCACGGATGAAAACACCGCCAGGAAGAAAACGGCAATCTTGGGATTCAGGATCGCGACCAGAAAACCTTCCGTGAAGCCTCGCGAGACCTTACCGGCCTCCCCCTGCGAAACTGTTGTCGGCGCCTTGAAACTCTGCCAGGCAAGATAGAGCAGCAGCAGAGCACCCAGCGCCTGAGTTATCGTGAAAACCGCTGGCGCCTCTCGCATGACGACCGCCAACCCGAAAATTACCGCCAGTGCATAGAGCCCGAATCCCAGTCCGTGCCCCACAGCACATCGAATGCCCTGCCAGCGCCCCCCTGTCATGGTGTTGCGCACGACGACCGCAAGACTCGGCCCGGGCGACATCGCACCGAGCACCAACAGGATTGCAGCAGGAGCGAGTGTCTGCAGATCTGTCAATGTGCACCGTTTCCAGTGTTTGTGAACAACAACGATGATATGTGAAAAGGATCCTGTGGTGGACACCTTCGTGTCTGCCAAAGCCCGCTGCAGACCTCCTTTTCGAGCCTTGTAGCTATACTGATCACTCACAAGGATGGGGAGGCAAATGGGAACCGCGGAAAACAAAAAACTCGTCAGTAGGATCAGTTCAGGCGAGGTCGGTCTCCTCGACCTGTGGGACGAGGACGGTGTGTGGATCATTCCGGGGATGGCGACGTATCGTGGCAAACGGGACATCGCCGAGAAATTGCTGGGGCCTGTTGAAGAGCTCATGGAATCCATGGGCAGTGTAGAGGTGAACAACATGATCGCGGACGGCGACTACGTCGTGGTCGATCAACAGGCTAAGGACCGTATGACGAAAACCGGCAAACCCTACAACAATACCTAGCGCATGGTTTACAAGATCGTCGACGGCAGGGTAGTTCAGCTTACCGAGTATTGTGACACGGCGCTGGCAAGGTCCGTATTTTTCTAGACCAGCGATTCACCCTGTCGTCAGACTCCGCCGGGTCCCGTTACTAGCGTGCGCATATGGAAACTCTCGTCGAACAGATCATCAAGCATGGGTACTGGATTGTGCTGTTCTGGGTCTTCCTGGGTCTTCCTGGGTCTTCCTGGATCAGCTCGCATTGCCGGTTCCGGCCTTACCCATGGTGCTGGCTGTGGGCGAGGCCTCATCCCACGGACCCGGAGCAACGCCTATTCGACAACCGGTGGTATACAAGTCCCGCATCGCTCGAGAACGGAACCGAGCGCGACATGGGCGGCACCGCGGAAGTACAACGCAGCTTGCTCGTATTTGAGAGCGGCGCCTTCATCGACCCTGCCATCGAAGACGATGTTCGAGTGTTCGTCACGCAAACAACGCGGATTTCGTTCACGCGGCTTCAAGAGCGTGTATCTCGCGAAGCCGGAGACACGCATTCGGCGCTATCACGAACTCATCAACAATTACATCGAGGGACGGCTAGCGAAATAGTCATTGCTGCTTCGAGAATAGAACGGGGCATCGAGATAACCGACCACTATGATGCACGGGCCCCCAACTGCGGATTTCGAGGTATTCTTCTTCCCACGACCCGAAACCCACCGACAACGCACAAGGGCAGGAGAAACCAGATGATCGAACGACAGGTCGAAATCGAAACCCGTGACGGAAGCATGACGACGTTCGAGTTTCATCCCGAGGAAGGCGGCCCGTACCCGGTGGTGCTGTACCTGATGGATGCACCGAGCATACGGCCAGCACTGAAGGACATGGCATCGAGGCTGGCCAGCGCCGGATACTACGTTCTACTGCCTTTCCTCTACTACCGGGCGAGCCCCTACCGCGAGTTCGGCGCGAGCGACGAGGACATGCACGAACGTCGCGAACTCATGCAGGGCGTCACGCGAGATGGCATCATCGGTGACGCCGAAGCCATGCTCGCTTTCGCAGCAAACAATGAAAAGGCTGAAACGAACGCCAAGATTGGTGCCGTCGGTTTCTGTATGAGCGGGCCGCTGGTGATGGCGTTGGCACAGGCCATGCCAGACCGGGTGGCGGCCATCGCTTCCGTTCATGGTGCATGGGTCGTCACCGACAAAGAGGACTCACCGCACACTCAGATAGACGCGATCAGGGCGGAAGTCTACTTCGGCTGGGCGGACAACGATCCGACGGCTACCGCCGAAGAGATGCAGATCATGGACAACGCCATGACCGAAGCGGGAATCAACTATCGAATCGAATTCATGGAAGGCGCACTACACGGTTTCGCCCCCCCCGGAGGAGAACGATACAACCGCGATGCTTCCGAAAGGCACTGGGAGCGGGTGCATGATCTGTTCAGAAGAAATCTGGGGCACTAGTGGGCCGCGCACAAGCCTAGAACCGGGGAGGTTATGCAACACACCATTCGACGAATATGCGGTGTCAGTGTTGCGCTGGTCGCGCTCGCTGGTTGTGATGCCGGTACACCCCCCGCAGTGCCCGCCCAGGCGGGTGCCGTCGACGACGCGCGTATCATCGCAGCCTCCGCCAGCGAGCCCGGTAGTTGGCTGACCTACGGTCAGACCTACAAGGAACAGCGCTTTTCCAACCTCACGCAGATCACGCCGGACAATGTCGCCGACCTCGGCCTCGCGTGGAGCAAACCCATCGGCGACTGGAACATGCGCATGCAGGGTACGCCGCTGGTCGTGGATGGAGTGATGTACGTGACCAATGGCTGGAGTGTGGTGTATGCACTCGACGCCGTGAGCGGGGACGAAATCTGGTCATACGATCCGCAAGTGGATCGCGGCTACGTCAAGTTGGCCTGCTGCGGACCTGCTCACAATCGGGGGGTGGCCGTCTACGAGGGCAAAGTGTTCGTCGGCACTTTCGATGGGCGGCTGCTCGCCATCAACGCTGGGACGGGTGAGAAGGTCTGGGACGTCGACACCTGGCATCCCTCTGCGCTCGGCCGCTTCAACGTCACGGGAGCACCGCGCGCGGCGGCAGGAAAGGTATTCATCGGCCAGGGCAGTTCCGAATCCGGGCACCGACGCGGCTACGTCACCGCGTACGACACCGATACGGGTGAGGTCGCGTGGCGTTTCTACCTGGTTCCGGGTGATCCGAACGAGCCGTTCGAACACCCCGAAATGGAGATGGCCGCAAAGACATGGGGTGGCGAATGGTGGAAATACGGCGGTGGCGGCACTGCCTGGAACTCACTGGTCTACGATGAGGATTTCAACAGCCTGTACATCGGTGTGGGCAACGGCGCACCCTGGCCGCGTGACATCCGTTCACCGGGACGCGGCGATGACCTGTTTCTTACCGCGATCGTCTCGGTGGACGTCGATACCGGCCGCATGAACTGGTACTACCAGACGGTACCTGGCGACAACTGGGACTACAGCGCGGCAATGGACATCACGCTCGGCGAACTTGAGGTCGACGGTTTTGAACGCAAGGTGCTGCTGCAGGCGCCGAAGAACGGCTTCTTCTACGTGCTCGATCGCAGCAGCGGCAAACTGTTGCGGGCACACCCGTATACCGAGGGCATCACGTGGGCGACCCACATCGACATCGAGACCGCTCGGCCGGTAGAGAACCCGGCCGTGCGTTACGAGGACAAACCGCAGTGGATACTGCCGGCCAACGCCGGTGCTCACAACTGGGAACCGCAGTCCTGGGATCAGTCGAAAGGCCTGATGTATTTCTACTACCACGACTACGCCAATTTTTATTCGCTGGATGAGACCTTTGTGAAGACCGGTATCTACGAGATTCGCGAGCGGGGCCTGAGCCTCGGCTGGGGCGAGGGAGAGTACCGCCGCAAACTGATCGAGCAGGCAGATCCGCGACCGGAATCGGTGGGATTTCTCGGCGCATTCGACCCGCTAACCGGTCGATACGAATGGCGCCACCGGCTCGACTCCGTCTTCAACGGCGGCGTACTCGCTACCACCACTGGGCTGCTGTTTCAGGGGGAAGGAAACGGGCAGTTCGTCGCACGCAGTACCGAGAGCGGGCAGCCGATCTGGCGCTTCGACGCAGTGGGCAGTTTTTCTTCCTCGTTGATCAGCTACCAGATCGACGACGTGCAGTACCTTGCAACCATGATCACCGGCAACCGGTCGATCGATCTGCCGGGTACGCTACTCGTCTTCAAGCTGGGTGGCACACAGCAAATGGACGTCGAGGAAGTCACCGAGCTGGAGATTCCGCCACAACCAGAGGTGGAAGTCACCGTAGAGTCCTATACCGAGGGAGATTCGCTGTACCACATGCACTGCGCCACGTGTCACCGCGGTATCGGCATACCATCCATCGTTGCCACCGCGCCGGCACCCGATCTGCGGGCAATGACACAAGCGACTCACGCGCAATACAACGCCATCGTTCTCGAAGGGATGCGTGAAGATGTCGGCATGCCGGGCTTTTCGGGTACGCTGGATGAAGCCGATGCGGACGCCATCCGCGACTTCCTGGTCATACAGGCAAACCAGTTGCGGGATTTTCAGGATTCACGGCGGCGTGCTGGTGCCAGGCGTGCAGCACACGAACACGAGGGTGCGAATTCCGGGGAATAACAGGAGAGACGAATGACATACCGAACTCTGCGGGGAGCGCTGCTATGCGCTGCGCTGTCAGCCCTGCCATCCATCTGGGCAGCGGCCGGCGAAGCCGATGTGCTCGAAACCGATACCCACAGGTTTACCGAAGTGCGCAACGACATCTGGCTCGCCCAGGGGACGGCACCCGTGTTTAACAGCAATTCGCTGGTGATCGTCAATGACGACGATGTTGTGGTAGTGGACTCGCATGTGACACCGTCGAAGGCCCGCGACCTCATCGCCGCGATCAAAGTGCTGACGCCCAAACCGATTACGGCGCTCATCAATTCCCATCACCACTGGGACCACGCCCACGGCAATCAGGAATTCGACGGTATTCCAATAATCGGGCATGAATTCACCTACACCAGGCTGGCCACCGCGCCCCTGGACGAACCCACGTATGTAAACGGCCTAAAAGGCAACGACGATATTCTGCGCCGCGTCAAAGAAGGTATCGCCAGTACGACGGATCCCAAGCGCAAACAGGAACTGGAAACCTACCTCGAGCTCTTCACCGCTCACGTCGGAGATTTCGATGAAATCGACCCGGTCCCGCCCACCATCACGCTCAGTGAACGGATGACGCTCTACCGCGGGATGCGTGAAATTCAGATCATCTTCCTAGGACGCGCGCACACCGGCGGCGACGTTGTCGTGTACTTTCCTGAGGACCGACTGGTGTTCACCGGTGACGTCGCGTTCGCGGGCCCTTCATACCTCGGCGACGGCTTCGTGGACGAGTGGCCTCAGACCCTCGACAACCTGAAAGCGCTCGATTTCGACGTGTTCGTGCCCGGGCACGGGTTCCCGGTTACCGATCTGCGGCGCATCGATCTGGTGCAGGAGTTCTACCGCGATCTATGGGCCAAAGCGGCGGCCATGCATGCCCGGGGAATCGATGCGCAGACCGCCGCCCGAACCATCGATCTCACCAATCATACGGAGATTCCTGTGAGCGAGGTTGGTGCCAGCCAGCTGTCGATCGATCGGATCTATCACCGGCTGGATCATCCGGACTGAATGGAGCGCGCTCCCCGATCCGCGCGGAAATCGATTTCACGGTACGATTAGAGAAACGACGACAACATGAGGAGAATCACCATGACGCGCGCTGATCGCTGCTTCATCAGCCTGATCGCACTGACCTCTGGATTAGCCATGTTGCCGCCGGGCGTCCACGCACACCACGCGTTCTCGTCGGAATTCGACGCAAACCGACCTTTTCTGGTGCAGGGCAAGGTGGTGAAAATCGAATGGATCAATCCGCACAGCTGGATACACGTGGACGTGCCGCAGGACGATGGCACAGTGGTACCCTGGATGATGGAAGGCGGAACGCCCAACTCACTGTTGCGCGCGGGACTCACCCGCAAGGCGCTAACGGTGGGCGCTCAGATCGTGGTGCGCGGCTACCAGAGCAAGGATCCGGATTGCGAACCCAAGTGCCGCGGTAGCGGCCGCGACATCACTTTTCCTGGTGGCCAGCGTCTGTTCATGGGTTCGAGCGGCACCGGGGCACCGCGAGACGGCGCCGACCCGAACGAACGCAGCGTCGACCAGGCGCTGCCGGAGCAGTAGCAGGTGATGTCATTGTTAAAACTCTTTGCCAGATCTCCGCGCACGCTCACGGTGCTCGCCGTGGCGTTGCTCTTTGGCCTGCCCGGCTGCTCGGCAGAGGAGCAAGCCAAAAACGACCCTGCGGTAGCCCTACCAGCGCAGAAGCCTGACCTGAACGGTCTCTGGCAGGCCGTCGGTACCGCACACTGGAACCTGGAGGGTGGTCACGCCGCGAAGGGTCCGGCGACCATCGTGCTCGGAGCATTCGGTGCGATTCCGGCCGGTCACAGTTATGTCGAAGGCGGCGTGATCCCCTATACCCAGGAGGCGCAAGTCCAGCGCGAGGCCTATCGGGGTGAATGGAACCGTTGGGATCCTGCGGTAAAGTGCTTCATTCCCGGCATTCCACGACAAACCTACATGCCTCTGCCTTTCCACATCGTGCAGTCGGACACCAAGATCTTCATGGCCTACGAGTGGGGCAGCAACAGCCGCATCGTACATCTCGACCGTCCCGGCACCACTGCAGAGCTGCCCTCCTGGCTAGGATATTCGCTGGGACACTGGGAAGGCGACACCCTGGTGGTGGAGGTCACCGACCAGGTTTCTGACACCTGGTTCGACGCCACCGGCAGCTGGCATAGCGATCAGCTGAAGGTAACCGAACGCTACACGCCCATGGGCGAGAACCACATCGAATACGAGGCGACCATTGAAGATCCTCAGGTATTCACACGCCCGTGGACGATCAGGCTGCCGCTCTACCGCCGTGTCGAAAGCAATGCCCGTCTGCTGGAATTCAAATGTGTGCCGTTCGCGGAGGATGCTATGTACGGGCACCTGCGCAAGGGGGCGGACAGCACCCAGCCCACCCTCAAGAATCTCTACTAGCGAGGTTGCGATGAACCGATTACTGCTACTCGTCCTGCTCGCTGCGCTCGGCGGCTCCTCAGCGTACGCCGACACACCGATGAAACCCTGGGGCAAACCAAGCCTTCAGGGAACCTGGGACTTCAAGACGGCAACCCCGCTGAGTCGCCCGGACCGCTGGAAAGACAAGGAGTACCTCACCGCTGAAGAAGCCGAAAAGATTCAATCGGATATCATCGCGGGCCGCGAGGCGGCCGCCGCTCGCGAAGGTGACGTTCGCGAAGGGCTCGACGGTCAGGCCGATGTGGACGTCGGATACAACTCGGGTTTCCTCGAGCTTGCCACCGAATTCGACGGCAGCCTGCGCACCTCTCTCATCGTCGACCCGCCGGACGGCCGCATGCCGGAGATGAACGACACAGCCCGCGCACGCAACCGGCCGTACGTCGAGATGCAGGCGCTCTCGCCGGAGGGCCCCGAGATGCGCAGCCTCACCGACCGCTGCATCATCGGGTTCAACAACAACCCCATGCGCTCGGGTGCCTACAACAACATCATGCAGATAGTGCAATCCGAGAGTCATGTGGCGATCCACGTCGAGATGGTCAACGATCACCGTGTCATTGCGACCAACGAGAGTGGTGGCAGCGTGCCTGCCAGTACGCGCTACTGGAAGGGTTTCTCCACGGGCGCCTGGGATAGCGACACGTTCGTCGTTACCACCACCAACTTCAAGCCATTCACCACCCCATATGGTACAGGCGAAAACGTCGTGATGACGGAGCGCTTCACGCGCCTCGATCAGGAAACGCTTCAGTACGAATACACCATCGACGATCCCGAAACCTTCGAGGTATCCTTCACCGCCCGCCAGCGCATGAAACGCACGGATGACGATGTCTACGAGTATGCCTGCCACGAGGGCAATTACTCGATGCCGCTGGTACTAAAGGCAGCTCGAAAGCTCGAGAAGTCCGGCGAGACCGATCCGAACTGGATGCCAAGCTGGCACAAACGACGGTAGCCCTCATCGGCAAGGCAACATCGTTCGGCCAATACGCGGCCGCGTGCCTGCTCATTGGGACCTTGCACGCGCAAGCCGCGCCACATTTCGTCGATGTCACCCGCTCCTCGGGGCTTCACTACGTTCACACCGCTGAGCGCTCAGGTAACTACCATCTGCCGGAGATCATGGGCGCCGGGGTGGCCTGGTTCGACTACGACAACGACGGCGATCTGGATCTCTATTTTGCGGGCTCACCGCCTCGGGGAGCAGCGTTGTTTCGTCGCAACGCAGACGGTCGTTACGAGGAGATTACCGCGACCGCGGGACTGGTCAGTCAAGGCCAGGGCATGGGCGTCGCGCTCGGCGACATTGACAATGACGGGGACCTCGATCTGTTCCTCACCCGCGTCCACCGCGACCGGCTGATGCGAAACAACGGCGACGGAACATTCACGGACACCAGTCTCGACGCAGGATTCACAGCCGCTGGCTGGTCGTCATCGGCCGCGTTTTGCGACATCGACACCGACGGATATTTGGATCTCTTCGTCGCCCGGTACGTCGTTCCCGACACACACCAGCGCTGCAGTACCGAGGGTGGTACGCCGGATTATTGTCCACCCAACGTCTACCCGAGCCTGCCCGATCGCCTGTACCAAAACCGGGGTGACGGCACGTTCACGGACATCAGCACCGAAAGCGGCATCGGCGCCTTGAGTGCGCCCGCGCTCGGCGCACTATGTCACGACCTGAATCAGGACGGACACGCGGATATCTTCGTCGCCAACGACGGCACCGCAAACCATCTCTGGATCAACGATGGCGAAGGTGGATTCACGGATCAGGGTGTACGACGCGGTGTTGCGACCAACCTCTTTGGCGAAGCGGAAGCCGGCATGGGCATCGCTGTGGGTGACGTGAATCACGACGAAGTGCTTGATCTTTTCCTAACCCACATCGACCGTGAATCGAATACGTTGTACGTCAGCGTGGGCGCACAGGCACGCGCCATGGCGGATGCGACTATTGCGTCCGGCCTTGGTCCTCCGGGGATGCCGTTCACCGGCTTCGGCACCGCGTTTCTCGATATCGAACATGATGGTGACCTGGACCTCGTCATCGCGAACGGGCGAGTACGCCGACCCGCCCGGGAATCGGTAGCGCAATCGCCGCTCACGTTCCCGCAGATCTACGGCGAACAGAACCTGATCATGGAAAACTCCGGGCGGGCGCATTTTACCGTGCGCTGCGAGGGGGATGATTTCTGCCGCAATGTCGGCATCAGCCGGGGCCTCACCACCGCTGATTTCGATGCAGACGGCGACCTCGACCTGGTTGTGGCAAACGCACACGGCGCCGCCCGACTCTACGCCAATGTGACGCGGGCAACAGGTAACTGGCTTCGCGTGCGCGCCGTGGACGGTCACCGGGACGCGATCGGGGCAACGATAAGCATGCTGAGTACGGGCCGCACGCAGATCCGCCCGGTAACGCACTCGGCCAGCTATCTGTCGAGCCGGGAGGCGGCCGTGCACTTCGGTCTCGGTAGCGCTCCGAGCGTTGAGGCAATCGTCGTGATGTGGCCAGGCGGCCAGATAGAACAATTCGAGGCAGCCGGTATCAATCGGCAGGTGTCGGTGCGCAGAGGTCTAGGCGAGACAGCGGGATCCGAGTAATGCGCCCCCCGGTTCAGTGCCTTTTCTACATCGCCCTGACCCTGTCCACAGCCGCGGTGGAGGCAGCCATCCCCCGGGATGCGCACCTCGAACCACAGGTTGCCGAACATATCGCCCGGGCACTTTCCGCTGTCGAGCAAACACCTGAGAGCGGTAGCGCCTGGGGCGAACTGGGAATGGTGTACCAGGCCAATGGGTTGATCGGGGATGCGCGTACGAGCTACACACAGGCCCGCCGACGTGCACCGAACGACTACCGCTGGCATCTACTCAGTGCCCTGGTGGAGGCTAAACCGCACCATGTCACGCAACGGCTCGGCGAGGCGCACGCTCGTGCACCCGACGACTACGCGCTGGTAATCTTGTACGCAGACAATCTGGTGCGGACCGGACGCTTGCTCGACTCGCGCGCTTTTTACGAGCACGCGCGGAAACTCGACCCCGGACGGGGATACGCCGACCTTGGTCTCGCGCGCCTTGACCTGTTGGATCGATCACTCGATCAGGCGGAGGCACATCTGCAACGCGCGCTTCTCAATTCACCTCGTAACGGCGATATCCACACCCTCCTCGCTCAGGTACGACAGCGCCAGGGTAACAATCATGCGGCCGAGCAATCCGCCTGGCGCGCACGCTCGTACGGCCCGGGGCCACGGCCGCGACACCCGTTGCTGGAACGCATGCGCAAGGAAGGGGTGAGTTCCGCGCTGCTTCAGGAACGGGGCCGCGAGCTACTCGCACACGGAGACTTCGATACTGCCCGCCAATTGCTGATTCGCTCCCATGACATCCGTCCCGGTGCCGAGACCCAGTCCGATCTTGCCCGGGTGGACCTCGCACAAGGCCGATTTCAGCAGGCCCTCACACGCTATAGGGAAGTGCTCGAACGAAAACCCAACAACGCCGACTGGCTCACCGGAGCGGCATTGGCCCTGGTACAACTCGGTAACCTGGAAGCGGCCGAGGGCCAACTGCGGGCAGCGCTCGGGCAACAGCCAGATCATGCGGATGCAAACGAGGCCATGGGTAAGGTGTGCCTTGCAGGGCACCGCCACAGGGAAGCCGCCGAGTACCTGCAGAAGACCATCGGGCTCGATCCGACCCGCTACCGGCTCTACCACCAGTTGGGAGTCGCCCTAGAAAACGCCGGGGACCCGCGAAATTCACTTGCCGCCCGCCAGAAGCTGCGCACTCTCGATCCCGTCCACGCCGCAAATCTTCGGGCGGTCGCACGCCTCCATCTGCACCTCGGAGACGTACGGGCGGCCGCCACCACCATGCGAAACCTAATGAGCATCCACCCCGACGACGTCGACGTTGGTCTACAACTGGTGCAGCTGCTCGCCACCACCGCGGAGATCTCCTCCCCCGATGCTCGAGATGCACTCGAAATTGCAACTCACCTGTACGCCCGGCGGCGTCACGACGCACGCTTCGCCGACCTGCTGGCGGCCGCCTTTGCGGCCAATGCGCGTTTCGAGGATGCTATTCGTCTGGGCAAGCGCGCGCTTACGCTCGCCGGTGACGATCCGGAACTGACACGCACGTTGTCGGCACATCTCGATCACTATGTCCACAGAGAGCCTTTGCGACGCTGAGCGCGTCAGGGCGCGCGCAGCTCATACACGTTCAGCGCGTTGGCGGCTCGATTCGCGGCCGGATCCAGCAAGCGTGCCGAGCGAATGGCGGATCCCGGAGCGTTATCGTCTTCGCGGTATTTCTCGTACAGCGCGCGGTGAATGTTGGCGAGTTTTTCGTCGCCCAGATACTCGTGCACCATCGAAAGCCCGTAGTGAACAGTGCTGCCTTCCACATCCAGCGCGAGCGAGCGCTCGAAATGATGGCGTGCATCGACGAGATCCGACTCCCGGGTGTGTGTGCTCACCCCGGCCCGCTGCAACAGCGCCAGGGCCAGCTGGTTGTGAACCCGCTCATCCATGGAGAAGTCGAAGCCGCGACGCCGTGCATCGTCGAAATCCGTCGCCAGAATTCGTCGAAATGCACGGATCGCATCGTCCAGGTTTGCACGCCGATAATCGACCAGCCCTTGAAACCACACCACCCACCAGGCGTGTGCACCCTCCTGCTGCGCGCGCACCAACGCATGCTCCGCCTCCTTCAGTCTCCCTTCCGCCAGGTGTGTGCGTGCAAGGTTCATGTGGCCTTCGCCGCGACCGAGTGCGGCCACCTCGAGAAACGCCTTTCGCGCACGCCCAAGTGCACGCCCGCCGGGTTTGCGCAAGTTACCGATGCCGTAGTCATTCCAGCGTTCCCACGCAGCCACGCCAGGAGGCGTACTCGCTGCCGGTTCACGCCTCACCGGCAGCACCAACTCGTCACTGGCTATCGTGGCTATCGGTAGCTTGCGCACACTCAAGTCGCTGAACAGCGCCAGAAAGCGGGCATCGAATTTACGGTAGCGAATGCGAGCGCGTATGCGGACCTCGCCTGCAACATCCTCGGGCACTCGCAGACGATAGGCCACGACATCCGCGGCCCCTGGCGGCAGCTGGTGATCGTACAACTTGACGTAGGTGTCCTCGGCGTTGCGCCGGTCGATGCGGCGACCAGCCCTATCCACCAGGTAGGCATTGACGAAGTGGGCTTCATCGTCGACGAGTTGATCCTGCGCGCGCAGCGCTCCACTTTGGCCGATAACCCCCGTCCCGTCACGCGCGACCACCTCCACCCATACCTGATTCGAATCCGCCGTGCCCTCGGTGAAAGTATGTCCGACTCTCAGATTGCGCAGCACTATCTCCACGATGTAGTTCCCACCCGGTTCGAGTACGGGAAGTTCCGGGCGCAGCGGTGCGACCACCTTCCCCGAGGCGCTTTCCCTGAGCGCAAAGATATCTATCCTGAGTGCGTCCGCCAGATGCTCCTCGTGGGCCATGCGCACTCGTTCGGGCAAGCCGAGCAAAGCGCCGAGTGCCGTATTAGCCGCGGGGAACAGGTGGCCGCGCACGCTCGGCTGCGCCTCACCGGCGTACAGCCGAGCGGCCGGGTCGCGAGAAATCTCCAGCGGCATATGACAATCGGCACAACGCCGCACCGCCTGCTCGGGGTAGTAAAAACTCTCCACACTATGCCCCGATACCCCGCTGAGGCGAAACGAGTCGTAATGGTTCTGGCCACGCAGCCAACGGTAGTGATTGAGTTCTTCAGGCAGGTGCACCTTGTGACACGCGCCGCAGAACTCGGCGCTGCGGTGCAGCGGTCGTAACAGCGTTGCTTTGTGCAAGTCGGGATTCGCCCGGATGAGCAGCCGGTTGATGGCGAGCGCCAATCCGCTGTCGCTTTCGGAAAACGGATATCCGCGTGGCACCCCGAGCACGTAGTCGGCGTTTCCTCGATGGCTACCGAGGCGCTCTATGCCGTGACAGGTCAGACAGGTGATACCAGCGTGGGCGCTCGGATGCTGTTCGTCGTCGAAAAACGGATCATCGAACGCCCCGCTGACCAACGCCACGGGATCATGGCAGCCGGCGCACAGGCGCACACCCTGCTCGTTGCCGTCGCGGGCGAGGAGCTTGCGACGCGTGTTGCGCACCGTGAACCGATAGGCGGGATTGTTGAACGAAGAAAACCGATGCGCGCTGTACTGCCATTGCGCGTGCACATCCACATGGCAGTCACCACAGAATTCATCGCGCATGAGAGCGTCGGCATCGATCAGGCCGCCGGATGCTGTTTTGGTGAGTGCCGGGGCAAAGGGTTGGTGCGCGATCTCGGGCACGGGGGCCGTCGGCCATACTATGACGGCACTCACCAATACCACCGCCAGCAACGTAACCACGCCGAGCACCACCCGAGCGCGGAACACGACATGGCTGCCGGCCGCATACCACAGCACCCCGAACACGGGCAGTACAACGTGCAACGTGTATAGGGTCGTACGCCCGACCAACCCATCGGCGCTGGCGAAAATGAGCGTGTAGCCCGACGCAGCACCCGCCACCAACACCCAAAAGGACCACCTAAAGCCTCGCGAAGTGCGCTTGCCGAGCCAACGGAGCAGGACATGCAGCACCGCGAACACCAACAACGCCCCTCCCAGCACCAGATGGGAGAAGAACATCCACTGGTAGGCGGTGTTTTCCAGGAGATTGCCTGTCAGGGCCTGCAACGCGGCGACGGGTCCGAGGCACGCACCCACAACTACCGCACACCCACAGCTCGCCATCGCCAGGCGGTGTACGGCGTGCGCGATTCCCGATGGGTGCGCGCTGGCGCTCACTCCCCGCCTGGGACCTGCTTGCTATCCTCTGGCGCCACCTTCGGCAGCGCAAAGGCAAAGTACTCCGAGCCCGACGGCGGTCCCAGTCTCCCACCGCCCGCGGCAATCACCACGAACTGCCGTCCATCGACACTGTAGAGCGCGGGGGTCGAGAATCCCGCCGCGCTGAGTTCCGCTTCCCAGAGAATCTCACCGGTGTCCGAATGGTAGGCGCGAATCTTCTTGTCAGGGGTGGCCGCGATGAAGATCAGCCCGGAAGCGGTGATCACGGGACCGCCATAGCTGATGGCGCCGTATCCGAGATCCGGGTGCGACAGGAAATCGCCGAAGTTGACCTTCCAAACGATCTCTCCCGTATCGAGGTCGATGGAATTGAGCGTGCCCCACGGTGGTGCGTTACCCGGCAATCCCTCCTGATCTTTCAGATAGACGTATCCGCTGCTGAGCGCATAACCTACTTCTTGAGTCGGTGGATCTTCCTCAGGCGGCTCCTTCGGCAGAATGTAGGCATAGATCGCTCGCATTTCGCGGTCGTCGAGACTGGCGAATGCCGGCATGGTTCCCCGACCCTCGGTGATGATCTTCTTCACCTCCTCCATCCCAAGCCGATCCATCAGATCGTGCAACGCCGGTCCACGATCGCTGCCCTCGCGCTTCAGCCCATGGCAGGCGCCGCAGTAACTCGCATAGAGGCCATACACACTGTGGCCAATCGGAATCTCGGAAAGCGTCAACACACCGGCTTCATCGTTGCTGTTGACAATCAGACGCCGTGTGGTCGGATCGTAAGCGGATCCACCCCACTCGGCACCGCCGTCATACCACGGGTACAGCAGCACGCTACCTAGTTTCGGCGGCGCCCAGGGCCGCAGGTCCCAGTTTTGGATGAGATCCTCGATGTAGGCGCGTGCTTCCGGCGTGCGGTTGGTGATTTCGAAAGTCTGTCGACTTATCTCTACTGCCGACACATACTGCTTCTCGGCCGGCACCTCACCGGGCAGCGTGCTCGACAGCGTATCCACTTCGAGAATGTCGTACAGCGGCTCGCCCGTATCGCGGTCGAACGCGTACAGATGACCGGTCTTCGTCGTGAGGGTGACGGCGTCTATCAGACCGCCGTTTCGCTCCATCTGAACGAGTGTGGGCGGCGACGGATTGTCCTTGTCCCAGAGATCGTGCCTCACGACCTGGTAATGCCACCGGTAGGCGCCCGTACGCGCATCAAGTGCGACTATCGAGTTTCCGAACAGATTGTCCCCCAATCGGTCGCCGCCGTAGAAGTCGGGCGTGGTGCTGCCAGTCGGTACGAACAACGTGCCCCGTCCCTCATCCAGCGTCATCCCGGACCATGCGTTCGCCCCTCCCGCGGATTCCAGCGTGCCTTCCGCCCAGGTTTCCGAGCCAATCGCACCAGGTTCCGGTACCAGACCAAATCGCCACACCAGGCTACCATCGAGCGCACTGAAAGCACGCACGGACCCCGGATAGGCATCCGCGCCCTCGGTCGTCGAGAAACCCAGAATAAGCATATCTTCAAAGACGACGCCCGGCACCGTCACACCGATATAGCCGCCGCGTCCGTCCGGTGTCAGGTCAAGCATTCCGCCCTCGCCAAACGTCTCGATCAGGTGGCCCGTGCCAGGGTCGAGTGCCACCAGCATCTTGCCTGCCGTGAAGAACAGCCGCCGTTCTTTGCCTTTCTGCCACCACATCATGCCGCGTTGCGCGTTGGCCGTCAGATCCAGGTCTTCGTTACGCCAGAGCTGAACCCCTGTGGCGGCGTCGAGTGCAAAGGGTATGAGTTGGGGCGACAGTGCATACAGCACTCCGTCAACCACCACCGGACTGGTATACATGAGCCCCTTCGGTTCACCCGAAGAGTACACCCAGGCGAGTTCCAGCAAACCCACATTGTTCCGGTCGATCTGCTCGAGCGGTGAATAGTGACCACGGCCATTGTCGCCCAGGTATATTGGCCAGTCGGCGTCAGTCACCACTTCTTCGGCACTTTCCTCAGATGGTTGCCCACAACCCCATAGCAGGGTCAGTGCAAGTGTGATTGCGGCGACGTCAACTCGTCGGTTGGTCCTAACTATCATTGGTGATTCGTTCCTTCCCTACACAGCGGCCAATCACGTTGGGGGTACGGCAGATACTTTCAATACCTGACACCGCCGTATCATTCTCCGGTGGTTTGCATCGAATCCGTCCCGCCGGTGCAGGACGCGACGATTGTCCCACACGACAACATCGTGGGCTCGCCAACGCTGACGCCACTGGTTTTCCTCGAGTATCGCGTAGCTCCACAGCTCGTCGAGCAGAGATTCACTCTCATCGAAGGTCAGTCCCGTAACGTAAGCCCACTCCCTCCGGCCCAGATACAGGCAGCTCCTGCCCGTCTCCTCATGTTCGAGAACAATCGGATGCACCGTACCGGGCGCATCACGGGGATCCTCGAAGGTGTCGTACCCGGGGCGCAGGCTTCCCACGCTGGTGTGCGCAGCGTCGTGCTTGATGTTGAGATGCACGATGCTTTTCCTCAATGCCTCGGGCAGCACATCGCAGGCCGTACACTGGTCCGCAAAGTGAGTATCCCCGCCCCGCGCGGGTATCTCCACGCCGAGCAGCACGCTGGCCGGCGGAGGATCGTCCACGTAGGTCATATCCGAATGCCAGTTAGCCTCGCCGTTACCCAGCCCCCCGATGGGCTTGCCATCGACCATGATGTTGGACAGCACGGTAACGAAGCGATTGTTGATCTTTCTGTGCCACTCTTCCGGCATCAGCCCCAAAGGCATCTCCTCCAGCGGACCGAAACGCGCGCTAAAGGCCTGCAGTGCTTCATCGTCCAGCGGCTGATCCCGAAATCGCAGCACGCCGAAGTTTAGCCAGGCGCTGTATATGTCGGCGAACGCCTCTTCATTCTGTACCCTGAGATCGACACCGGTGACCTCGGCACCAAATTCAGCCTCGAAGGGATGGATGTTCATGATTCGCGGTTCCTATCGCACACAGGTCCGCTACCTCCGAGTTTCACGGACGGGGTGAAACGGCACCAGTTCCGGTACGTTACCTTCCGCAAATCGTGCCAACCTGAATCCGTGAATGTCCACTTCAGGCGTCATACCCTGAAGTAGTGCGGCGGTCGTTTGCCCACCTCCTGGTCCCAGCGCAAATCCATGCCCGCTGAATCCCGTTGCGATCACCAGACCTTTGACACCGGTCGCGTTGTCGAGTACGGGAGCCTGGTCGGGCGTCATATCGACGTTGCCCGCCCAGATTTCTTCCACCGCAAGGTGCGAAAATTGCGGCAGCAGCCTGTGAAAGCCGTCCAGATTCGGCGCGGCCGCGCCGAGGTCCGGCGGTGGTTCGTTGTTTCTCAGCTGCGCCCAGGGAGCCGCGTGATGGGCGGTACCGGGTAGCAGAGTGAAGACATCGCGTAGCAACACCTTGCCGACACCCACTTTGAGCTGGCTTCGATAGTGCCAGGCGGTTTTTCCAAAGGAGAGCAGATCGGTGATGGAGTCCAGGTTGACATCGAACGTGGATCGATTTCCGGCTGCCAGTACGAACTTGCCCCGGGCATCCTGTCGAAACGCAACGTCCCCTGCCCATCCCGTGGCTTGCGTGTACTTCGATGCCGGCGTGGTGCGAATGACGGTGGAGCGGATGGCATTTTGGGGCAACTTGATTCCCAGGGGTTTCAGCATCCGCCGGCTCCAGGCACCACATGCAATCACGACCTGCTCGGCCTCGATAGCGCCTCGCTCGGTGGCGACACCGGTGGTGCGATTGCCGGATGTGAGCATGGAATTGACCGCACAGTTCTCCACTATGGTGACACCAAGTCCTCTGGCGGCATCGGCGAACGCGCGGGTGACGAGACGCGGATTAGCCTGACCGTCGGAACCGACGTGCAAGGAACCCAACACGTCGTTCCCAATGCCAGGCAACATCTTTTGCGTCTCCGCCGGACCGAGCAACTCCACATCCAGCGCACTTGGTCCGGCCGCGGCCAGGTAGCCCTCGAACGCTTCCATATCCGGCTGGTTGCCTGCCAGATTGATGTTCCCGCCCTGCCGCCATTCCAGATCGGCACCCAGTTCGGCTTCCAGCCCTTCCCAGATACGGCGGGAATACATCGAGAACGGGATCAGGTGCGGATGACGCACCTGCTGATGAATCCAGCCCCAGTTGCGCGTGGACTGCTCGAACCCGACCGCACCCTTGTCCACCAACACGACTTCGAGACCGGCTTTGGCGGCGAAATAGGCAGCAGAACAACCAATGATACCGCCGCCGACGATGACGGCGTCTGCCTTGCCTCGCGGAAGCTCTGTGAGCATGGAAGAGCCCGCCCTGACCATGTGATTGTTCGAACATATCATGTGAACACGCCGGGCGCTGCAGCGGCCGGGATTTCACAAGCATGAGCGCCGACCTAGCATGGATCCCGGCAACGGCTCGCGTACCGGAGATGTCAGAAATGCTGGCAGGGGGAGTGTCTGTGAGAGCCTGTGATCTGTGCAAATCCGCGGAGTCATCCGTGTTCGCCAAGAAACATGGACTCGTCTATCTGCAGTGCGGGCAGTGTGGCTTCGTCTACTGCGACGTTACGGATTTCGACTTCGAGGCCAATAACGAAATCACTATCGACAACCTCCAGGAGAAACACGTCAAGAAACTGCGCTCGAGCAGCCATCAGAAAGAGTATAGCCAGCGCCTTGGTGAATTCGAACAGTACCGTGATACGGGTAACTTCATGGAAATCGGATGCGCCACGGGAACTGGCCAAGCGCGCACGCTGACCGAACGGCGGGGTCTGCTACCCTGCATCGCGATCAGGCGCAATGGGCCCGGTCAGCGTCTTGCCAGCCCCTCTTTCTCAAGCCGCCACAGCAATACATCCAATCGATCCTGACCGAAGAAAGGTTCGCCGCGAAAAGCACAGGTCGGCACACCCCAATGTCCGCAAGCCTCATGGTCCTGCTGATTACGTTCGATGGCTGCCTCCAGGCGTTGTGCATCCGCCTCCACCATGGTATCGAGCTGCGCCAGGTCCAGCCCCGCGCGCTCTGTCGCCAAGGCCAGATGTTCGCCTTCATGCCAGTTTTGCGTGCCCTGCCAGATGAGTCTCGAAACCTCATCGGCGAACTCGATGCCCCTTCCCAGCTCTTCGGCCACCACACCCAGCCTGGTCAAGCGGTGGATGTATGGCTGAGATTCGCTGGTTCGCGGGCGCCCGTCATCACCCCGATACTGACTCACCGGATCCGGATTCGGCCAGGTGAGCGGCAGTTCCAAGTATTCGGCTACGCGAACCAGGTCGCGTTGAAAGTAGGACGGCCATAGGGGATTCATCTGCAAAAAGAAATCTGGGGTACGAATCGCGATCGGATATACCGGCCGGAAGTTCACGTCGAGGTCATATCCTTCCTGCCAGGCACGAAGCCGCGGCGTCGCAAGATACGACCACGGACTGCGAAACGACCAGAACACATCTATTTCAAGCGCGGCCATTGTGAGTGCCCGTTTTTTTGATCTGAATCCTCCATCATAGATCGGCTCGGTTTCCGACGCCGCTAAGAGAACACGTTCGTCCGAAGTGGATGGGAACGAATGCCCTTCGGCTGCTCGGGATCGACCGCTGAACAACTTCCCCTTCGGCCAGCTCTCCGCTACTCAGACCACATAGTGGTTTTCAGGGCCATATCGTCCGTTGCGAGAATTTCCTCCGAGTGTTCGGCGACATCTTCCCAGGTCGCGTCCAGACCCAGGTCGACACCCCGATTGGCAAACACCGCGTCCGATGCATATTGGCCTCTCGCCGCCTGCAGGATACGCCCGTTGGGTGCATCGTCCGAGACCAGAAACAGCGCCGCCGGGCTCACCAGCTTCGGATGGTAGTCGTCACTCGGATTGTCGGGGTCCATGTCATCAGCGCCCGGCACGCTGGCTGTCATGCGCGTTTCCGCCCCCGGCGAGAGGCAGTTCACGCGAACGTTGTGCGAAGCGCCCTCGCGTGACAGATTGTTCATGAGCCCGACCATCCCCATCTTCGCCGCCCCGTAGTTCCCTTGACCGAAGCTGCCGAGAATGCCCGATACGGAAGACGTGAAGAGGATACGGCCATAGTTCTTTTCGTACATGATCGGCCACGCATGCCAGGTGACATAGGCCGTCCCGTTGAGATGCACATTGATGACGATGTCCCACTCATCAAGCGTCATCTTCTTGAATGACTTGTCGCGCAGGATCCCGGCGTTGTTGATGAGGATATCGAGCGTGCCGTAGGTGTCGAGCGCCGTCTCCACGATACGCTTCGCCCCATCGCGATCTGAGACGGAGTCTTTGTTCGCGACTGCTTCGCCGCCAGCGGCTCGGATCTCCTCGACGACGAGATCAGCCGCATCGCCCTGACCCGAACCGTCCACAGCGCCGCCCAGATCGTTGACCACCACGCGTGCCCCGAGTTCGGCCAGCATCAGAGCGTGCTCCTTACCGAGGCCGCCGCCCGCTCCCGTGATGACAGCCACCTTCCCTTCGAAACTCATAATATTCTCCTGTTTCCCGCCCAGACGCTCCCTTTCCTGTGGGAGTATACCCATGGCCGAGCCCAAACCGCGCCCTGGCGCTTCAGAATCTCAACCGAGCGAGCGACCAAGGTCGCGCTCACTCGCCCTGGATCGGAGCCACTTTCAACGCTTGCAGATTGGCGACGAGGTCTCTGCCCGCGGTACGCGGACTCACTTCCTTATCGATCAGTACAATCACCCCGTCGGGGTCGATATAGAAGGTCCACCGGTTCGCGTAGCCGTGGCCACCGAGTACGCCATAGCTGAGGGCTGTGTCCTTCGATACGTCCGAGAGTATCGGAAAGCTCGCGCGGTTCTTTTCGGCGAAACCGGTGTTGTCCTCTATCGAATCGGTACTCGCCATGAAGTAGACGACGTCGTAGTTTCTAATCTCCTGGTCACTGTCACGCAGCGCCTTGCACTCCAGCGTTCAACCGCTGGTGAAGGCTTTCGGAAAAAACGCGACTACGACGTGCTGTCCCCGGAAGTCCGAAAGACTATGAGTCTGACCGTCCGAGCCGGGCAACGTCCAGCCAGGCGCGGGATCGCCCACCTGAGGGGCGGCGCTTACGCTGCCCGAGAAAAAGAGCGCAATCGCGAACACGAGTATTCTATGTGTCATCGTTCGTTCCTTTGTAGCGAGGTACACTCGGCGATCGTAGCCGAATCGGGGCCTGCCCGTCGTGCAGACGCAGCATCCGCGTCCTGCTACGAGCCTCGGTCGATGTCAGTCAGCGCTCATTCGAGCGGAGCGCGCCACAGCACCGCGACACGTACTTGACTCGAAGTTGCCAATGGCCGAGGCACGGCTAACGAGTGGGTTGGTACCAGATGGCCGACGTGTACGCCCGCTCCTGGGTGATCAGAGGTACTTCGCCCGGCACGTTCTTCAGTTGGAAACGCACCTTGTCATGGAGCGTCCAGCGCGGCGTCGGTATCTGTAATACACGAACGTAGTACACGGCCGGCGTGCCGGGATCGAAGTCCGGATCCAGCCACAGGCCTCGCAATTCAGTATCACCAATAGTGTTGGTGTACGTTGCATCGTTCATGTCCACGGTGTTGCCCACCGGCCTTACGCGGCCGCGCACATCCGCCCGGCGTTCGTCTGACAGCACCGCATCGTATACCCGCTCGCGTCGCTCGCCGTCTTCCAGCCATCCCTTAACGATCTGTATCCGATCGAGATTCGCACCCAGCGGATCTTTGCTGGCTGTCAGCAGAAACCCGGGTGGCCCGTCACCGCCGGCGGGCAGGTCCGCACCCATGGGCACGCCCCTGGCATAGCCGACGGCGGCCAGATCACCGGCGTCGAGATCCGCCGAGGTAAAGTCGTATCCCGCGAACACCCGCACGCGCATCCTTGGGCCCGTGGTCGCGTAGGTTTCCTTGCGCAGCAACGCCGAGAAGATGCTTTGCCGGGTGTTCTCGTGAGCCCATACACCCGCATAGCCCGCGGCGTTCATCTGCCAGTTCATGACCGCGCGAGCGTCGAAAATTCGTTGTGCAGACGGCTCCGCGGACGCACTCTTACCCCAGAAGTTGTCGTCGTCCGCCGTCGCCAGGCCGGTATGGGCATCGGTGCTGCCAATCACACCGAACTTGAATGGGTTCACACCCAGCGATTGTGCCAGCCCAATACCCAGTTGCAGGGCAGAGCGCACATACTCGAATTGAATTCTCTCATCGGGCCGCACCGGCAGACGCGCGCCTTTGTACATTCCTGTGCTGGCCCAGCCACCCCACCCGTTCCACCGCTCGAAATCGGCAAATTCGTCATCCGGCGACAGAAATGGGTGGGTCTCACTGTCGCCCTTGATCTGGGTCGCCTCGACGATCGGCTCGAAACGAATCCGCCGCCGGGCATATTCAGCACTCAGCGGCAGGCCATAGGAGTCGGTGTTCGCGAACATGCGCCCCCACGTGAGGTTGCTGTTGTGTGGGATCGCGATGACCCGCCCGCCCGTACTCGCCTCATAGCGCTGGAGAAACCGCCAGAGCTCTTCCTCGTGTGCGCTGTCGTAGGATGAGAAAGGCAGCATCCGGTTGGCGCGCTCTGCATCGTCGGCGTAGACGATGACCCGATGTTGAGAACTGCCTTCCTCAGAGCTGGGTGTCCACTCATAGCCGATGAAGGCTGTGAACTGTCCTGGCCGGTTGTAGTCATCGGCCGCACCCGTGACACGCTCCCAGACGCTCCTGCGAAATTTACTTTCACGAAACGAAGCCTGCCAGGAGCGATGCGCCGGAAGCAGGGCGCCCTCGTCCAGCGCCTTTTCATCCAGATGTCCCGCAGCCAGCCTTTGCCGTGCGGCAAGCCACGCCCTCCCGAGCTCGGACTCGCGAAATGCCGGGTCGTTCCCATACTGTTCCCTGAAGTAAGCAGCACCGATGTTGTTGGCATGATCCGCCACCACGATGAAGTCAAGAGCGCGTGACAGCTGTGCGGATGCGCCGTTGTTTGCCACAACCTCCTCTCCCCGGGCGAAGCGATACGCACTCTCGGGGGTGAGGCGCACACCACCGGCGAAAGCATCGCCGGATAGGGCGGTATGAACATGAGTGTCGCCCCATAAAACCTCGCGTGGGTAGGACTGCCCATGCGCTCCCGCGCAGAGCGCAACCAATACCACGGCAGACGCGCACACTCTCGTCATCGCAGATTCACCAACTCTATTCGCCGGCAAGGCTGAGCGTTGCCTCGCTCTCCTCGAAGACCTGAATCAGTGCACCGAAGGTATCCTTCGGGTGAAGGTAAAAGTGTTTGAAGGCAGGGCTCACGTCGTTGTACCCGAGGATTCGGATCCCTTTGGTTTCGAAGTGCGCCCTCGCCTCCTCCAGGTCGAGCACCGCGCAGGAGAGATGATGAAATCCCTCGCCATTCTTGGCGAGATACTGCCCGATCCCTCCTTCACCAGCCACGTGAGGTGTCACCAGTTCGATCTTCTTACCACCGAGCAGAAAGGTCACCCACCCAAATCCTTCTGGCTCTGATTCCCCCTGGTCGGGTAACGGCCGCCCTCCCAACACTTCGCCGAAAAGAGTTTTGGCCTTTTCCATATCCAACACGCCGATAGAGACGTGATCCAACCTGTGCAGCATGTCCGACTCCTGATATAGCTGTATACAACCTTAGCATGTCGGACATGGACCCGAAGGCAACCGCAAAATACACTCTCACTGTACCCTCAGTGTGCACATACCCACCGGGGCAGAAGCAGCCGGGTGCGATGTGTATCGCGCACGGTCTTTATCGGAGTCAACAATGGTAGATCAACTGAGATTCGGGATCCTCGGCTGCGGCATGATGGGTCGGGAGCACATTCGAAACCTGTTGCTAACCGGTGCTGCAGTGGACGTGATCGTGGAACCGGATACCGGCATGAGGGAGAAGATCCTGTCGTTGGTTCCACACGTTCGGTTCCTGGATTCACTGGGTGCGCTACTCACCTGCAAGGAACTCGACGCACTGGTAATAGCCACGCCGAACTACCAGCACGGCGATCAACTGCTGGAGATATTCGCTAACTCCTCGCTACCGATCCTGGTGGAAAAGCCGCTGGTAACTCAACTCGACCAGGTGGCGGTCATTCGTCAGGCGGCGTCGGAGTATCCGGGGCCGATATGGGTCGGCATGGAGTATCGATTCATGCCACCAATGCAGAATTTTCGGCAACAGTTACGCGACGGGGCGATCGGTGACCTGAAGATGCTGAGCATCCGCGAACACCGCTATCCCTTCCTGAAAAAGGTAGCCGACTGGAACCGCTTCAACCACAATTCCGGTGGTACGCTGGTGGAGAAGTGCTGCCACTTCTTCGATCTGATGCGTCTGATAACGGCGGACGAGCCCATGCGGATCATGGCGTCTGCCGGACAGGACGTGAACCACCTCAGAGAGGAATACGGTGGTGAGGTACCGGACGTTCTCGACAACGCCTTCGCGATCGTGGACTTTTGCTCGGGCCAGCGGGCAATGCTCGACCTCGCCATGTTTGCCCAGGGTTCCCGCTACGAGCAGGAAGTTTGTGCAGTAGGCCATCGGGGTAAGCTCGAGTGCCTGATCCCGGGCCCGGAACTGCTGTGGGGCGATCAGCAGGCATCGCCTACCGTCGTGCTCAGCCCACGCTCCCCGGTTGGCCCCATCGAGACGAAAATCCCCATCGACGCGGCCGTTCTCGACGCTGGTTCACATACCGGCGCGGCCTACTACGAGCACGTCGGTTTTCAAAAAGTGTTGCGGGGCGACGCAGAGGTCGAGGTCACGGTCGAAGATGGCCTGCGTGCCGTTGTGATGGGCATGGCAGCCCAGCAAGCGGCTGCTACCGGAAAGACAGCCTTGATGGTGGACGACGGTTTCGGCTTCGAGATCTAGGAAAGCTCCGATCCGAAGGCTGTTTCCGGTCCTAACTTGCGTTCGCTCCAACAGTGGCAGACCGGGAGATGTTGTATTATTGCGCGATATACCGATTTGGAGGGAAGAGGCATGACACCGGATGAAATGAAAGACAAAGCCGTTCGGCTGATGAAGGATTCCTTCCACTGAAGTCAGGCCGTTCTGTCCGTGGGACAGGAAAAACTGGGCTCCAGCAATCCGGATATCATCAAGGCAGTCGGCCTCTTTGGCGGTGGCATCGCCGGAACGGGAAATGTCTGCGGCGCTATGCTGGGTGGAATCGCATGTATCTCCGGCGAATGCAGCCGGGGAGATCTCTCCGAGAAAGAGTCGCCCATAATGTTCAAACTGGGTCACAAACTCGATGTGGCCTTCGAGCAGATCACGCGCGAATTCGGTGGAAAAAACTGTGCCGACATCGCGCGAGTCGACTGGCGTGACAAGGAGCAGGTGGTGAACTTCTACCAGGCTAGCGACAGCCGCCGAAAATACTGCCACCAGGTGGTGGGTGAAACCGCACGTGCACTGGGTGTGATCATTGAAGAGGAAATGGAATAGTCCGTGCAGAGAAAGACGACACCGGGAGATATGAATGCCAACGTATGACTATCGTTGCGATGCCAATGACACGGTTGTGGAAGTACGCCACGCCATGAGTCACAGGATCTTGACCTGGGGTGAACTGTGTGACGTTGCGGGTATTGATCCGGGGGAGACTGATCAGATCACCCCAGTGAAGCGTCTGGCAAACGGCGGCAATGTCGTGAGAAGCTCGAGTCTGAGGAATAACCTTCCCCCGGGCTGCAGCCCGGGCGGCTGTTGCGGCGGCGGTGGCTGTCCGATGGACGGGTAACAGACACCGGCCAATCGTAGAGTCACGCACGACGATGAGCGGCTACCGTCCGAGCAAGGAATCCCTTGCCCGACATGCAGTGCCGGAATGGTTCGACGATGCCAAGTTCGGCATCTTCATCCACTGGGGGCTGTTCGCGATCCCGGCGTTCGCGCCACGCCAGGACGGCGTGGCCCGTGCAATCAGCAACAACTACGCGCTCTCGGCCGTGATGACGCCTTACACAGAGTGGTACGACAACGCAGTACGAGTGCCCGAAAGCCCTTCTGCTACCCATCACGCCGAGCGTTACGGCGATCGCCCCTATACGGATTTCAAAGCCGACTTCGAAGCCGGACTCGAACATTGGGATGCCCGGCAGTGGGCACGTCTGTTCCGGCGTTCGGGTGCTCGCTACGTAGTGCTGGTCACCAAGCACCACGATGGTTTTTGCCTCTGGCCCAGCACGGTGGACAACCCACGTCGTCCGGATTGGCACACGCGCAGGGATATCGTCGGGGAGCTTGCCGCCGCGGTGCGAGACGAAGAATTGCGCTTCGGCGTCTATTACTCCGGCGGCATCGATTGGAGCTTCAACAGCAATCCCGTGCGCACACTGGTGCAGTTCTTTGGCTCCACTCCAGCCGGGGATTATCCGGCCTACGCCGAGGCCCAGGTTCGCGAGCTGATTCAACGCTATCGACCCAGCATTCTGTGGAATGACATTTCGTGGCCCACGGCGCTCAAACCGATGCTACAGGTGATCGCCGACTACTATGAAGCAGTACCCGAAGGCGTGGTGAACGATCGCTGGATGCACCAGGGCCTGGCTCTGAAGTTACTCCGATTGCGGCCCGTACAGCGCCTGCTCGATGGGTGGCTCGAACGCCGACTGCGTAAAGATGCGCTCGCAGGCAGATCCACGGACGGAATCGTGCCCCCGGTTCCAGCGCACTTCGACTTTCGCACGCCAGAGTACACCAGCTTCGACAGCACCACGGCGGACAAGTGGGAGGCAACTCGCGGCATGACCGCCTCGTTTGGGTTCAACCAGGGAGATCGCGAAGAGCACTATGAAGACAAGACCGAACTGGTGCGCAGCTTCATCGACACAGTGTCGAAAAACGGCAATCTTCTCCTGAATGTCGGGCCAAGAGGTGAAGACGCAAGCATTCCCGATCCCCAGCGCGAACGTCTCGAGTGCATCGGGGACTGGCTCGATGCAAACGGCGAGGCGATCTATGGCACGCGGCCGTGGCAGCAGTCCGAAGGTTCAACTCGATGTGGCGTGCCGATCCGTTTCGCCTGCGCGAAACGCTCGGGACAGGCATCGGCTGCGACAGGCTGCGAGCGCGTCGTGTATGCGATTGTCATGGGGCCGACCACTGGACGCGAGATTTCCATAGACCTGCCGGAGAGTATCCACTGTGATGCAAATGCGCGCCGGCTGGCCGACAACCGCACGTTCTCGAGCAGAGTCGACGAAACGCCGACGGGGAAACTGCTGAGCATCACGCTCGATGAGCCCCTCGCAACGGCGCCGGCACATGCCTTTGCCATCGGCTACGATGAATTGACCGAAGATGTGGCGCCAGTTTCTACAAAACGATGAACAGAGCATGTTAGGGTCCGGCGTTCGGCAAAACAACAGATCGAGAGAAGCATGCCAGTAAAGGGTACCTGGGCGTTGAGAACTACGGCAATCGTGATCGGGGTCCTGGGCTTACCCATGATCTGGATGGGTGCTGAACTGGCGTTGATGGGCGGCACGCCCTACTACCTGGGCACGGGCGTTCTGATGACCGCGAGTGCGGTCGACCTGTGGCGCGCGGAGCGCCGGGGTTTTTTCGTGTTTGCCGCGGCACTTCTCCTTACGCTTGCCTGGGCGGTTTACGAGGCCGGCAGTGATTTCTGGTTGGTGGGTTCGCGCATCTGGTTGATCGGCATCATCGCGCTCAGGCTTTGCACACCGGGGATCCGGCGGCACCTGTGGGGTGACGACTGCCCTGCGCTCTTCAGCATGCGCACCGTACAGCTCTGCACGGTTGCGAGTGTCGCGCTGCTATCAGCCATGATCTACGATCTCTTGAGTAGCGACGTTCTGCCCATCGCGGATACCCGCTACGGCCCCGCCCAGAACTCACCGGACTGGGAGGCCTATGGCGCAAGCTACGCGGGCACGCGTTATGTGCCCCACGCACAGATCAACAAAGCGAACGTCGGCGAACTGAAACAGGTCTGGCAGGCGCAGACCAGCAGAGTTGGCAGATTCAGCGCCACACCCATTCAGATAGACGACGGGCTCTACCTGTGCACATCTCAAAACGTGATGATCGCCCTGGACGTGGATACAGGTATCGAGCGCTGGCGCTTCGACCCCGATAATGACACGCCGCCTTTCAGCATCCTCGGCAACTGCCGGGGTGTCACCTACTACCACATCCCGGAGCGCCCCAAAGGCGAGCACTGTGCCGAACGGATCTATACCGCGACCACAGACGCCCGCATGATCGCCGTGGATAAGGCGACCGGGAAGCCCTGCGAAGAGTTCGGCGGTACGGGGCAGATATCGTTGCTGGCCGGCATGGGCGAGGTGAAACCCTTCTACTATTTCGTTTCCTCGCCACCCACCGTCGCCAGCGGCGCTCTGGTGGTTGGTGGCTGGGTTGCCGACAATCAGGAGACAGAGGAACCCTCCGGCGTCGTGCGGGGATACGAACCACGCACAGGTCAACTCCTGTGGGCCTGGGACATCGGGCGTGAGGGTAGAACCGTCCTACCGCCGCGGGGCAGTTTTTACACCCGCGGCACGCCCAATGTCTGGAGCCTTATGTCGGCGGACGACGAACTGGGACTCGTATACGTACCCACCGGCAACGCCACTCCCGACTACTTCGGGGGACACCGTACGCAGGTCATGGACAAATTCGCCAGTTCCATCGTCGCGATCGACGCACGCACCGGGCTGACGCGCTGGCACTTTCAAACCACCCACCACGATATCTGGGACTACGATGTCCCGTCGCAACCCACCCTTGTCGACCTGATCCTCGATGACGTCAAACGCAAGGCTGTGATCGTGCCCACGAAACGGGGTGAACTCTTTGTGCTCGATCGAGCCACCGGCGAGCTGCTGACCGAAGTCACCGAGCGGGACGTACCCCAGTCGGACCTGGCCGAAGAACGTACCAGCGCCACCCAGCCATTCTCGACCGGAATGCCTTCCTTTGCCTACCCGCACTTGTCCGAACAGGATCTGTTTGGCTTCTTGCCCTTTGATCAGATTGCCTGTCGCAAGACGTTTCATGGTCTTCGCTACGAAGGCCCCATGACCCCACCGTCGGTCGGGGGCACCCTGCTCTACCCAGGTCCCGCCGGCGGCATGAACTGGGGAAGCGTGGCAGTGGATGAAGAACGTCAGCTGATGGTGGTGAACAATCTTCATCTCGCCTTCGTCATTCACATCATCCCACGGGAAGACGATCTGCTTGCCTCCAGAGAGGGCTTTGCGCGCGGCTACGGCATCGGCGGACCGCAGCGTGGAACCCCATATGCCGCACGCGTGGGCATTTTTGGCTCGTCGCTGAACATGCCGTGTCTCAAACCACCCTATTCAGAAATTGCCGTGGTGGATCTCACCACGCAGCAGATAGTCTGGCGGCGAGGCATGGGTCCACTCAGTCTCGGCTTTCCTTCAACCGCCGGCTCTTTCATCACGGCCGGTGACCTGATTTTCAACGCCGGTGTAATCGACGGAAAACTGCGCGCCATCGATCCGTTGACCGGCGATGTGATCTGGCAGGACTCTCTGCCCAGGCCCTCCGATGCCACGCCGATGAGCTATGTGAGCCCGAACACCGGCCGCCAGTATGTAGTGGTTACCATGCCCGGCACGGCCAGGCTGTCCGGCGATTTCGACGATCCGGATGCGACCCGGGGTGAGGGCACGCCGGAGACCGGTGGACGGGTAATCGCTTACGCACTGCCGGAGGGATCCTACCGCTAACATCTAGTCACCCAATCTCCGCGTATTCGCCGTGCAGCAGGAGACCGGGTACTATCAGCGGTTGGCAGCATCCGCCATGTTCGATACGTCATAGCCATGCCTTCAGGAAAAGTAAGAACCGTCCTGGGAGATATAGATCCTTCGGATCTTGGGCACACCATGATGCACGAGCATCTCCTCATTGAATTTGCACGATGGCGAAGAGATGCCGGATCTCTCGACATACCCCCCTACGACGATGTCAGATCGGCGGGCCCGATCAATCTCAAGAATCGTCACTGGATTTCTTACTATGGCAAACACCCCGATGAGTATTCTCTCGACGAGGAAGATGTCGCCATCGAGGAAGCAGGGCTGTTCGGCAAGGCAGGTGGCGGAACGATCGTCGATGTGACCAATCCTGATCTCAGGCGCGATCCGCAAGCACTGAAGAGAATCAGCAAAGCGACCAATCTGCATGTGGTGATGGGATGCGGCACCTACGTCGGTTCCATGCACCCTCCTGATATGGACGAACGAACCAGCGAGGAGCTCGCCAACGAGATGGTGAGCGATATGCTCCAGGGTGCCGACGGTACGGCCATCCGGTCGGGGATCATCGGCGAGATCGGAACCGAATTCCCCATTACCGAAAACGAAGAGAAGTCACTGGTCGCGGCAGCTCTTGCCCAGCAGAACAGCGGTGCCGCCATCTCCATCCATCCAGGACGAGACAGCAAGGCGCCGCTGGCGGTTATGAAACATCTGCTCTCGGCGGGCGCAGATCCCGAAAGAGTGATCATGGGGCATCTGGATCGTACCCTCTTCGAGGAAGGTGACTTCACTGAACTTGCCGACACAGGCTGCTATCTAGAGTTCGACCTCTTCGGCCAGGAGTCTTCCTACTACGCGCATGGCCCGATCGACATGCCCAACGATGCTACCCGGATCGATCACATCATCGCTCTGTTGGCAAAAGGGTTTGGCGAGAAGATCCTGCTCTCGCAGGATATCTGCCAGAAAACCAACACCACGACTTACGGCGGACACGGATACGCCCACATTCTCGAGAACGTGGTACCCATGATGAAAAGAAAGAGAATCGGCATGCAAGATATCGATCGAATGTTGATCCACAATCCCGCCAGGATCCTTCCTCTCGTGGATTCCACCTGAAACCGCAGAAGACTTTTCTAACGCGCCGGCCTCGCAGCGACACTCACCGAGTCCCGAACCAGGCCTCGCTGGCGTGCGCGTGAACAGCCCACCACTAGTAGTATCGCTGCACGTACCCTAATCGCGGCATGTACAGCATCACCTGAGCATCTTCGGGATCATTCTTCTCCCAGCTATTGTGTAAGGCTTCTCGAGTTCGCGCGAGAGCCACGGAAGAAATCAGATGGACGTTGAGACCGGCGGACACAAGGGGCCAGCCAGCAGCCGCTTACCGTTGTTCCATAGGTAATATGGACCCGAGCTCACGAGCAAAGCGGTGTTTTTCTGGCCCAGGGAACACGGCATCAGGCTGCAGTTCATCCAGCTGGGCAAACCGACGCAGAACCCCTTCGTTGAGTCATTCAACGGCAAGTTCCGCGAGTACTGTCTGGACATGCACTGGTTCAGAGATCTTGCCGAGGCACGCGAAGAGATCAACGAGTGGCGCAGACACTACAACCAGGTCAGGCCACACAGGCTCACTGCATCGCATGCCGCCCCGCCTGTTTGCAGAGCGGGCGGCATGACCCTTACACTTAATTTCCCATTTAACTCGTAGTTCAGATCCAGGGATAAGGTCACGGATACACATTTCAAGTACACATCGTTTGCTCCAGGAGTTCTTGCAGGGAAACCCCTGTCTTGCTTAGGCTATCGGATATGCAAGCAACGTAACTGCGAGAGTCAGTGCCCGTAACCGACCACGACAAACCAAAGAGACCAAGAAAGCGACGTCGTACCGTGAGCATTGGCGGGACTAGCCAGAGCACATTCGCAGGCTCAGTGATGGCTACTGGTTCGAAAGACGCGGGCAAGAAACCACACAAGCGTAACAAACAGCATGACCAGGACGGCTAGCTGCTTTGTCCTTAACGGGCGCTACAGGCCCCGCAGATCACCCGCACTCACCTTGTCTGATCCGCCGTACGGTAGACTCTTCTCACCACAATCTCAGCAGGAGTGAGCACGATGGCAGAAGCCGCGAATCAAAGGGTCGCGTACTTCAACGGTCAATACCTCCCTGAAGGGGAGATCCGCATCCCATTTCGCGACCGCGGTTTTCTGTACGGCGATGGCGCTTTCGACATGACCCGTACATTCGGTGGCGAGATCTTCAAGCTCCGCGAGCACATCGAACGGCTCTACCGATCATTGAAAGCCCTGCGAATCGATGCCGGGCTCGCTCCAGAGGAGATGATGGAGATCACGCGTGAAGTCGTGCGCAGAAACACGCACTTCCTCAGTGAGGCCACCGACTACTGGGTGGCTCAACGAATCTCCAGAGGTGTCGCTGCTGTGGGCGACGAGGGATGGGATGAAGATGGAGCCACCGTGATCGTCGAGTGCCTGCCGCTGCCGCTGAAGGCGCGTGCGTCTTACTACCGAGACGGCGTGGACGTGGTGTTGTCACCAGTACGGCGGACCGCACCCGATGTCCTCACACCGCGAGCCAAGACACTCAACTACCTGAATCTCATCAGCGCCAACATGGCGGCTTCCCAGCCGGAGCCAAACTCGACTGATCCCGACAACCGTTACACCGTGCTGCTGGACGTCAACGGCAACCTTGCCGAAGGCCTTGGTGCGAATCTGTTTTTGGTGATGGATGGTGAATGCCTCACACCGCGTGAACAGTTCGTGCTTCCGGGTGTGTCACGAGAAACGACCATGGACCTCGCACACGAAATCGACATCCCGATGATCGAGAAGGATCTGGATCTGCACGACGCATACAACGCAGACGAGATCTTTCTCACCTCAACGAGCCTGTGCATCGTACCTGTCAAAAGCTTCTGTGGAGCGGCGGTCGGATCTGGCGCCGTGCCGGGCCCCGTGACCAAACGTCTGAGCGACGCCTATGTGGAACTGGTCGACTTCGACTTCGTGGCTCAGTATCTGCGCCATCTCGACTGACGCATGAAGACATGGGCGGGGCATGCGGGAAATGGAAAGCATCAAGCCCAGCGAATCACGCCTTCCTATGCCAGCCATTGCTAGCGCACCATGGCCGGAAAGAGGTAAGGGCTCCGAAAACTGACGCTCGGCATCAGACAGACCTGACTCGGCCATCATCGTCTCAAAGCCGGGTCCGCCCTTCAGACTATCGGGTGAGTGTGGGCTCAAGTCCTGCAAGCACGGCAGCCCCGTGAGCGGCTTCGGTGATGTCCAGCCCACTAATCATATCGTTACCGCGAGGGTTCGAGATGCCAGTCAGCTCCGTGACTGGTATTGTCTGCATCACTACCAAAACTCGAGGGTGTGATGATGACGCGAACTGGATGCATCCTGACGGTTGTCCTTTTTGCTCTCGCCTGCGTTGCGGAGCCACTGGCGCAGGAAGACTCGATCTCGCGTACCGAGAGCGGGCGACCCGATCTGACGGGGACCTACGATGCCGCAACACTCACCCCGCTGGAACGCCCGGCACAATTCGGGGACATTGCTTTTCTCACCCCTGAAGAGGCCAAGGCCATGGCCGACCGCGAGCGTGGCCTCCAGGAGAAAGGGGCCTCGAGGTCCGCCTCCGACCGCGAGGCCCCCCCGGAAGGTGGCTCCAAAGTCGTTGGCCTCGAGGAGACGGTGACCGGCGGTAACGAGTTCGGCGCTGGCAACGTGGGTGCCTACAACCTGTTCTGGATGGACCGCGGCACTGATGTCAACATCATCGACGGTAAGATTCCCACTTCGATTCTCGTCGAGCCCGGCAATGGCCGGATGCCGTCGATGACACCGGAGGCGCAGCGGAAGTTCACATCCCAGTTGGTGAGCCTCTCACGTCCGAACGACGGTACGGCGTGGTGGGTGGAGACGGACGGCCCGGGTCCTTACGACGGCCCCGAATCGCTCCCGCTCCGCGAGCGCTGCCTACTCGGCTTCACCGGCGTCGCCCCGACCCTGCCGGGCCTCTACAACAACTTCAAGAGAATCGTACAGACCGAGGATCACGTCGTCATTCTGCTCGAAATGGTTCACGACGCGCGCATCGTGCGCCTGAAGCAGGACGGCCGTATTGTCGAGCACCCAGGACCCGAAGTTCAGTTTTGGCTGGGAGATTCTATCGGCTGGTGGGAGGATGACACCCTGGTCGTCGACACCACCAACCTCGTGCCTCAGGTGAGCCTACAGGGGGGCGGCTCGGCGGCCAAGCACGTTGTGGAGCGCTTTACCAAGCTGCCGAGTGGCGACGTGCTTTATCGCTTCACCGTCGAGGACGAGTTGACCTGGACCGCTCCCTGGACCGGCCAGTACCTGTGGCGAGCGAGCGACGAGTCGGTCTACGAGTACGCCTGCCACGAAGGCAACTACGCCATGGAGAATGTGTTGCGGGGTGCCCGGCTGCTCGAGGCGGAGGCGTTGGGTCAGCCACTTCCGGAAATTCGCTGAAAAGGAGCTGCGCCGACTCGTTCGTTGTCGGGCACCTTTTTTGGGTGGTCGGCTACGCTGTTCGTAGTGACCCGTTGCCTGATCATGTCTGAGGGAGGCTGAATTCACAATGCCGCTAGGCATGCGCCGGACGAGCACCGATGGCGTTTGGCAGTGCGCCGACCATGGCGCTGATGTGTTCGATGGTGGTACCGCAACAACCGCCGATGATCTGGCCCCCCTCGATCCAACCGCGACGTTAAGCAGCAAGAATAGCCGGCTCCACTGCATGAGCACCCGCCGTCTCCGGGTACGCCATGACCGGCCCGCGCCAACGTTGGAACAGAACTTCGCGTCCCGCTCCCATCGTATCGACGGTGCTGTGCATGATACCCATAACTTGGGGTTCGAAAGACATTAGCGCGTCGATGACCGGCGCGAGGGGCCTGGTTTCCGACCTGGCGTGATCGGCGGCGGCCCCACGGGTCGGCAGGTAGGATGAGTCCGCTCAAATACGAGCGAGCGACTCTAAACGAAACTGTTCACAAATACGGGGCCAAACCAAAATACCTAGAGCAAGGTAACGTTCGATTCACGAAGCACGACATCACAGCTACAAACGCGACGGATGCAAAATCTCTGGAGCACGCCTCACAGCTCCTGGGCCACCAAGACAGCAAGACGACACGCCAAGTCTACCGCCGTGGCCTTCAGAGAACGGTAACGCTCGATACCTACTCAGCGAGGGAGCAGGATAGAAATTCGTAAGACACTTGCGATTTGTAAGACACGCTCGTAAGACACTTGCGATTTGTAAGACACGCCAACAAAAATACAAACACAAAGCGTCTGCAACCTGTTAATTTTAAAGTAAAATGGCTCCGCCTGCTGGGCTCGAACCAGCGACCCGCTGATTAACAGTCAGCTGCTCTACCAACTGAGCTAAGGCGGAAGAGGCGCGCTAGTTTAGCGCCGAAACATTCAAATGCAACTTCAAACGCCCGCCGGGCCCCGTGCCCGGGCAACCGCCAGGCGGTCGCCGCGCACGAGGCCTCGCCCTGCGCCTCCTCCAGCATCTCCAGCCAGCGAGCGGCTTCCTCCTCACGATTCAGGCCCAGATACACCTCCGAAATCAGCGTCATGGCCTTGTACACAAAGTAGCCCCCGCCCATCGACCGGTAGCCGTTCACGGCGATCAGTCCACGCCAGGGGGCACCGGCAAAATCTAGGGCTGTCAGCGAATTCTAGGCGCGGTTAACAACGATCAACAGCGTACGCGGGTCTTCGAGACCATATTCACTGCGCGCCTTGCGCTCAGCTTTACCAGCGCCGAATTCAGTTTCGCGTGTAGCGTATCGGACGCCTTCACAGCATCGCAGGGCGCTGCGGGTCGCGCTGATCAGCCGAACACGCCCGCGTACACTTCCTCGTTGAAGCCAACCAGCAGCGTATCCACTACCACCACCGCAGGTGCGCGAAGATTGCCTGTGGATCCGAGCATGGCGGCCACCGCCTCCTCAGACGAACGTGCCGGCCCGGTGAATTCGCTCACCTTCTTGCCCTTCGCGATGACCACGCGCCTGGCTTTTTTGGCCATTTTCTCGGCAACCTCGCGCTGCAGTTTGCGACTCGCCGGAACGGCCTCCGCGATCTCTATCTTTCTTGCCTCCAGGAACTTGGATGCTCTTTTGCAGCTTGTTCAGCCGCCGCGGTAGTAGTACCAATCGATTCTTTTCTGGGCCATATCTTTCTCACACTCCTGTTTTCAAAAATGCTCACTCGCTCCGCGCACCAGGTCAATCGAACAGCTTCTTGCCACTCGCAAAGATCAGGTAGAACAGCAGCCCGAACAAAGTCACCCCGGCCGCCACCTGAAACACCAGCGCCCAGGATCCGGTCGCTTCCAGAATCAGGCCGCTGACGTACACACCGATGATGCCGGGAATGGTACCGGCGGTATTGGTGATACCCATCAGCGTACCTGCGTGTCTCGGCGCGATATCCATGTGATTTACTCCAAAGCCGCCGGTGACGAATGCACCGATCGCGTTACCCGTCGCCATGATGGCGATGGCGGCCCAGGCGCTCTGCACCTCACCCACAAACATCAGCGCGGTGGCTATCCCGCCGAAGCCGATGGTCTGCATGGTCTTGCGCACGCGGGTAACGTCCATGCCCCGCTTGATCAGACGATCGGCCACGTTGCCGGCGATATTGAGAAAGAAGAAGGACGCGATGTGAGGGATCATGGCGAACCATCCCACCGCCGCATAGTCCACACCCAGACCCTTGTTCACGAAGGTGGGAAGCCACGACAGCAACACGTACAGCGACCAGTTGTTGCAGAAGTGCGCCACGATGATCGCCCAAACGGGCGCCGAGGTGAGCAACCCGCGCCAGGGCGGCGCGGGTGCCGCGTCGGATGCGATGGTACCGGCCTCGATCTCCCCGAGTTCTTCCCCGGTGATGCCCGGATGCTGTTGCGGCGTTTTCGTAACGGCCACTCGCCAGACGGAGTACCACACCACGCCAACTGCGCCGAACAGATAAAACGCCCACTGCCATCCGAGTCCCTCGACGATGATCGGCGTCACCACCAGTGCGAACACGGTGCCCAGTGGAATGCCGCTGCTGGCGAAAGCCACCGAGCGGGTGCGCTCATCGGCCGGAACCCAGCGCGCAAAGGTGCTGTAGATGGACGGAAAGGTCACGGCTTCGCCCATGCCCATACAGATACGCGCGAGCAACAACACACCCATTCCCAACATCGCTGCCGGGGGCGTGAAGATGGTGAACGCAGACCACACCAGCACGCCAATGCCAAGCACCATCGTCCCACCATACCGGTCGGCCAGGCGCCCGCCGACGATCTGCAGCAACAGGTAGCCAAAGAAGAAGGACGACAGTACCAGGCCCTGGGTGCTCATGTTCCAGCCGAGGTCCTCGGCCATGGGAATAATGGCAACCGAGATGTTGACCCGGTCGATATAGCAGATGAATACGGAGAAAAAAGCCAGCAACACCACGACGTAGCGTCGCGGCCATCCATTCAGCAACATGTAGAGCCCCTCTCGAAAGCACCCTCAATCTAGCCGTTATGGATTGCAAACACTACCTCACGACATCAATACCGTGAGCAGCAAGGGCAGCAGAACCGTAAACACCGTCCTGCCGGCGGCGCTGCCCCACCAGGAAACACCGCGGCTCAGTATGCCGCTCTCCACGGTCGGCCAGCCCTCATCGTCGCGGCGGATTGCCGCAGGCGTCGGAGTGATGAACTACCATGCGCAGCTGCTCGTCCTCCTCGATGAAACCGTTAGTGGCCAGACACACCCCGCCCGGCAACTCTTCATAACAGGTTACCAGCGCCATTCCCTGGTGCCGGTGAATCTCGGCATCGTAGAAATCTATTCCGGGCTGTTGGGGGTTACCGAGAATGCGCCGCCAGCTATCGACGATCTCTTCACGGCCGGTGAGCAGATGCCAGCCGGAATGCACGCACACCAGCGGGGCACTTTTCGCCCGCAGCACGTCCATCGCATCCGCGTCCTTGCTGGTAAAAGCAAGGCAGAACGCTTCGTTGGCGAACAGCACCTGCTCAGCGTCCAGTTCCGTCACATTACCCCCCTCATATCCGCGCAGGAATTCATCATCCACAAATTGCAATTACCGCACCGCTTGCGCAAAGTGCCGCGATGGACCCGGTTAGTCAGGGCGCCCTCGGCGCCGCCCTCTCCCAGAGCACCGTTCGCCGAGAAAAACTCGCGGCGGTAGCCTGGTTCGGCGCTCTGGCAGGCATGGCGCCCGACCTCGACATCTTCATCCAGTCACCCACAGACCCGCTGCTGTTTCTGGTCTTTCATCGCCAGTTCACGCATGCGCTGGTGTTCATCCCGGTGGGGGCACTGCTCGTGGCCTGGCCCCTGTACCGGCTGTTCCGGCACCCACTGACCTGGCGCGATGCATACCTCGCGAGCCTGGCCGGCTACGCGACCCATGGCTTGCTCGACGCCTGTACCACGTATGGTACGCAGCTGTTCTGGCCGTTTTCGGATGCCCGCATCGCCTGGAACAATGTCTCGGTGATCGACCCGCTGTTTACGCTGCCGCTACTCGCGCTCGCCATCCTGGCCGCGCATCACGACAAACCCAGGCTTGCGCTCATCGGTCTCGCCTGGGCGCTTTTCTACCTTGGCATTGGAGAAGTGCAGCACCAACGTGCCATTGGGGCGGCGCAGTTGATGATCGCCGAGCG